>JAFUVU010000007.1 GCA_017477465.1 Bacteroidales bacterium | reverse complement strand
GTCCCTGACGGGCCTGCTCGAGGGCTTTTTCGAGAACCTCGTAGCTGAGGCCGTCAACCTAGATATCCATCTGGGTGGCGGTGATACCGTCCTTGGTGCCGGTCACCTTGAAGTCCATGTCGCCGAGGTGATCCTCGTCGCCGAGGATGTCGGTGAGGATGGCGTAACGGTCGTTGGGACGCTCAGCGTCGGTGATAAGGCCCATGGCAACGCCGGCAACGGGCTTCTTAATCTTGACACCGGCATCCATCAGGGCCAGGCAGCCGCCGCAGACGGAAGCCATCGAAGAGGAACCGTTGGATTCGAGGATATCGGAAACTACGCGTACTGCGTAAGGGAATTCAGGAGCTGTGGGAATAACGGGCTTGAGAGCGCGCATAGCAAGGTTTCCGTGGCCGATTTCGCGGCGTCCGGTGCTGCGCTGAGGCTTTGCTTCGCCGGTAGCGAAAGGAGGAAAGTTGTAGTGCAGGACAAACTGCTGGTCGTCCTGGATGAGAACTTCGTCCATCTCTTTCATGTCCATCTTGGTGCCAAGGGTGACAGTCGCGAGGGACTGGGTTTCGCCGCGGGTGAAGATGGCGCTGCCGTGTGCGCAGGGGAGGTAATCCACCTCGCACCAGATGGGGCGGACTTCGTTGGTCTTACGGCCGTCCAGGCGCTTGCCTTCGTCAAGTACGAGGTTGCGCATGGCTTCTTTCTCCACGTCGTGGTAGTAACGGTCGATCATTGCGCCTTTCACTTCCAGGTCTTCTTCGGAGAAGGTGGCCTTGAACTCGTCGCGGATGGCGTTGAAGCCGTCTTCGCGCTCATGTTTGGGTTTGGCGCTGCCGGCAAGCTCGTAGCACTTGCTGTAGCAAGCTTCGTGAACTGCTTTGCGGAGCTCTTCGTCCTCTTCGTCGTGAGGATAGTCGCGCTTGTTCACGTCTGTGCCGAGCTCGTGCATGAGCTCTTTCTGCACGCGGCAGTGTTTCTTGATTTCTTCGTGGGCGAACTTGATGGCTTCCAGCATGTCGTGCTCGGAGACCTCGTTCATTTCGCCTTCCACCATCATGATGTTCTCTTCGGTGGCGGCTACCATCAGGTCAAGGTCGGCCTTTTTGCCTTCCTCGAAGCCGGGGTTGATCACAAATTTGCCATCGATGCGGGCAACGCGAACCTCGCTCACAGGGCCGCCGAAGGGCAGGTCGCTGGTAGCAAGGGCTGCCGATGCTGCAAGGCCGGCGAGCGCATCGGGCTGGATATCTTTCTCGGCCGATATAAGCATCACGTTCACAAATACTTCCAGGTGGAAGTCTGCGGGCCACAGGGGGCGGATGGGACGGTCGATGAGACGAGCGATAAGGATTTCATAGTCGCTGGGACGGCTTTCCCTCTTGAGGAATCCACCGGGGAAACGGCCGGCAGCGTAGTATTTTTCACGATAATCCACGGTGAGGGGCATGAAGTCGGTTCCCTCTTTCACCTCCGTGGCGCAGGTAACGGTGGCAAGGAGCATGGTGCCACCCATTTTGACAACAGCAGATCCGGCAGCCTGTTTGGCCAGTTTTCCGGTCTCGATCTCGATTACCCTTCCGTCGGGTAATTCAATGGTCTTTTTGATAATGTTCATTACTTCTTCTATTACGTCTTTCGTCTTGTATCGTCTGAGATTTCTTCGTTCGCTTTGCTCGGTCGAAATGACAGGAACCAGATTAGTCATTTAGAGCCCGCCGGTGTCATTCCGATCGTAGCCAGGAATCTCCTGTTTGTCATTCCGAGCGTAGTCGAGGAATCTCTCTTTTTCATTAAAAAAGGGGGTGGAATACCCTTGGTATCCCTGCCCCCGTTCTTTTCCTATCCTTTTGCTTATCGGCGGAGACCAAGCTCCTTGACGATAGCCCTGTATCTCTCGATGTCGATTCTCTGGAGGTAGTCCAGCAGCTGACGACGCTTACCGACCAGGCGGAGAAGGCTGCGACGCGTTACCACGTCTTTCTTGTTCTTCTTCACGTGCTCTGTAAGGTGAGCGATACGGTAGGAAAATAAAGCAACCTGACTCTCAGGAGAGCCGGTGTCCTTATTGGACTTCCCGTACTTCGCGAAAATCTCTTGCTTTTTCTCAGGCTGTAAATATTCTGCCATGATGCAATGAGTTTTTGTTTGTTGTTACTGGCTCTTTTGGGGACCGTCCCGCAAAAAAGCCTGCAAATTTACTGAAAAAATCCGACAAAACAAATTATCTTTGCAGAACAGAACTTTAGATTATGAGAATCGGTATTTGCAACGACCATGCAGGCGTGGATTACAAATTCAAACTCGTAAAAATGCTGGAACGCCGCGGCATTCAAGTAGTTAATTATGGAACCGACACCGAGGACAGCGTAGATTACCCGGACTATGCGCATCGGCTCGCATCGGCAGTCGAAAGTGGGGAAGTGGACCTTGGCATAGCCCTCTGCGGCACAGGCAACGGTATGGCCATTACGCTCAACAAACACCAGGGCATCCGCGCCGGACTGGCCTGGGGAACCGCTATCGGCCATCTTGTGGCTCAGCATAACAACGCCAATGTCCTTGTGCTGCCGGCCCGTTTCATAAGTTATCGCATGGCGGCATCCATTGTGCGCGAATGGCTCGACACCCCCTTCGAAGGCGGTCGCCACCAAAGGCGCATAGACAAAATGCCCTGCAAATGACCCCCGCCCCAGTCATCCCTGCCCCCGCCGACACCCCAGTCATTCCCGGCCCGACCGGGAATCTCCCCCTGTCCCATGACATCTCTGATTACCCCGAAGGGATAGTCCTTGCTATTGACAAGCCGTACCGCTGGACATCGGCCGATGTGATTAGAAAACTCAAGTGGATGGCGATCAAGCACTTCGGCAAGAAAAACCTCAAAGTGGGCCATGCCGGCACACTGGATCCCCTGGCTACCGGCATATTGCTGGTTTGTATCGGCAACGCTTGTAAAAGGGCGCAGGAACTGCAGGATCACGACAAAGAGTACATCGCGCGCATACGTTTTGGCGCCACGACGCCGTCCTACGATCTTGAAAAGGACGTGGACCGCCGCTTCCCTTATGAGCACATTTCTGCCGATGCCGTCCGCGCCGCCCTTCCCGCTTTCCTCGGGGAACAAGAGCAGGTAGCGCCCCTTTTCAGCGCCAAAAGCGTCGATGGCGTCCGCGCCTACGAGCTTGCCCGCAAGCTCTACAAAGCTTCTCGCCGAGCCACCACCGCCCAAGCCATCCCCGGCACCGCCTCAGTCATCCCGAGCTCCACTACTTCTGTCATTCCGAGCGCAGTCGAGGAATCTCCGTTCGATTCCGCCGCCTTGGAAACGCTCCATCGCAGCCGTATAACCATCTCGGAACTGGAGCTGCTGGACTTCCGTGAGGATGTGCTGCCTCCTGAATCTTCTGACACTGTCGGCCAAAACCAATTAGGGCAGGAGTCGCATTCGGAAGACAAAAAATCTGCTTCTTCCCGTATTAATGTGTCGGACACATCGGCCCTGGGACTGCCTGAAGCGGTGATTCGCATTGTCTGCTCCAAGGGTACCTATATCCGCGCATTTGCCCGTGACCTTGGAGAAGCTCTCGGCTCAGGGGCCCACCTGTCAGGTCTTATCCGCTCCCGAAGCGGGGACTTTCGTCTGGAGGACGCCCTCTCCGTGGACCAGGCCCTTGCCCTGTTACAGCAGCCGTAGAATGGAAGTTGCTCAGTATAAATGTTTTAGGCAAAATCCCCTATGCACATCTGCATAGGGGATTTATTATAAATAACTGATAATAAGCTAATTCCATTCTACGGTTAAATGCAGGAACTTTGCAATCTGTTCGCTTGTGGCGTATGAATGACGGCGCAGCAAAAGGAACAACTCATATTTTTCTTCTCTTGACAGCGCAAGAATGTCATGGATATCATGAGGATGCCTTTCCCGCATCAGTATTTGAACCATGGCAGAATAATCTTTATCTGTCTTGCCCACGAAAGTTTCTTTGATATCATATTCGCTTCCTGTTGTGGAATGAACCGCGAGCAGGAGTTCCTCATATCTCCCGAAATAACTAAGCGCAGCCTTGTAATCAATGACATTGTAAGTAGCTATTATGTAGTCGGTCAACTGCTGCTTTTCTTCCAAGGTCAGAGGTTCATAGAGCCTTTTGAGCATTGCATAGGGCAAATGTCTGCCGGCTTTGAACTGTGCTTTCACTTCTTTCACCGCCTTCTGAACCGGCCAGCGGGAATCCCTGATGACCAGTTTCCGGGAATATGGATGGTCGGAAACGGCATATGCCAGGAATGTCCAGCGATACTCTTCGGCCTTCCTGGCAAGTTTGCGCTCCGGTGGATTGTTCCATACATATATCAAGGTGGTCCTGACCTTCTTGTCGGTAAACTTGGGAGCACTTCCGAAAGGGGTGTCAAAGAGAGGACCTTTTCTATGACAGAGTTTATTGTGCTCCAGGGCAAACAGACTGGAATAGTCTCTCATGAATGCCGACAGCTCTGCAAAGGAAGCCGCTTCAATCGAGAAGTGTGTATGGTCTGGCATAGGGCACATGGCCAGGATACGCACTTTTCTTTTTCTGGCGACAGTACATACAACAGTGAACCATACCAGGTAATCCAGATTGCTGTAGAAGATTACACCACCATCGGCAGTGCGCTGATAGCAGTGATTCAATACATTCTTCTGAAATGACCGTTTATGACTTTTCATGTTCAAGATATTAAAAGTACAATAAAACCCCACCGGCTGAAAAGGGCTGTCTTGATCGGTCACTGCGAATATCGTAATCTTCTGTCTCATTTACAAATCTTTTAGTATACGTTGAATGGAAACGACAGATCTTCTGTTACTTACGTAAAAACCCCTACGCATATTCGCATAGGGGTTTTATTGCAACTTGTTGGTTATAAAGAGTTTCCGTTCGACGGGTCTAGATTCTTCCCAGACGCTCTGCCACGTAACCCATACGGCGGGCGAACTCACGGCGGCCGATAAAGCTGAGTATTGCAGCAATGCCAAGGCCTGAAGCAGCGCCGGTGAGTGCAAGACGAAGGCTGTTCATGACCTTACCCATGGGGTACTCGCGCATTTTGATGTAATCTTCAAGAGCTTTCTCCAGGGCGTCAGCAGTCATGGCGCCGCGATAGACATCCAGATCGTCAAAGCCGAACTCCGCTCCGGAAATGTACTGGCAAACCTCGAAGCAGTTTTCGTAGTGCTCCGGCTTCCAGAACTTGTCCACGTCTTTGGCAAGGAATGGTGCCGTGAGGGTGTCGTCGTACACTTTGGCCCTGGGATCTACTGGACGGTTGGGATCTGCAGCTTTAGTGGGCAGACCGGCGCCGGCCTTAATGCCGAAAGCTTCAAAATCGGCAGGACTTACGAACAGATATGCGGCAATGTCCCACATATCGGCCACAAAGGTGGCGCGCTCCTTGACCAGCTCCACTACGGCTTCTACATATTCGCGGGTGAAGATATGATTCTGGAAATCAGCGCCGAAGCCTTCGAATGACGCGCCGGCAGTGAGGGCGTTGCACGGGCAGTCTACCACTTTTATGCCGTGATTGTCCAGCACGGTGATGAAGAGGTCCGTAAGTTCAGCCGTTGTCTTAAGACGGAGGTATTCCTTGTTGTACCACTTTGCTTTTTCGGGGTTGAACTTTGCGCCTGCCTTTTGCACTTTGTCCAGTGAGAAGGCCTTGATCAGCTCTTCCAGTGTGAACATTTCCCTGTCGTCGCCGGGATTCCAGCCTAGCATTGCCAGAAGGTTAACGAAAGCTTCCGGGAAATAGCCGTCCTCGCGGTAGCCGTGGGAAACTTCGCCTGTTTCGGGATTCTTCCAGGCCAGCGGGAACACGGGGAAACCCAGCTTGTCACCGTCGCGCTTTGAGAGTTTGCCGTTGCCGACGGGCTTCAGGAGCAAGGAAAGATGCGCGAAGCGGGGCATGGTTTCCGTCCAGCCAAATGCTTCATACAGAAGATAATGAAGCGGCAGCGAAGGAAGCCATTCCTCACCGCGGATTACCTCCGTGATTTCCATCAGGTGGTCGTCCACTATGTTGGCAAGGTGGTATGTGGGGAGTTCATCGGCACGTTTCCAGAGGACTTTGTCGTCCAGGGTGTCGGTGTTCACTTCCACATGGCCGCGGATGAGGTCGTCCATTTTCACTACCCGGTTCAGGGGCATCTTGAAGCGGATTGTCCAGTCGGTCGTGGTTTCAAGAAGCTGCTTTACTTCGTCGGAAGGAAGAGACAGGGAGTTGCGGAGGCTGCCACGGGTGGCGGCGTTGTACATGAAAGTCTGTCCGGCGGCCTCCGCATCCGCGCGGCGGGCGGTGAGCTCATCGGCACTGTCGAAGGCATAATAAGCCCAGCCTGCTTCTACCAGCTGCTCTGCATATTGCCGATAAATGGGCCTGCGCTGGCTCTGCCGATAAGGGGCATGCGGATGGCGCGCACTGGCGGTCTCCACCACCTTGCCGTCCTGGACGCCTTCGTCCGGAACTATGCCGCACCAGTTCAGGGCTTCTATGATGTACTGCTCCGCCCCCGGTACGAAACGATGGGAGTCGGTATCTTCTATGCGGATTATGAAATCGCCGCCTTTTTGTTTGGCATACAGATAGTTATACAATGCCGTACGCACCCCGCCCATATGGAGCGGGCCGGTAGGAGACGGCGCAAATCTTACACGTGTTCTTCTTTCCATGGGAACTTTCAATTGAGCCTGCAAATTTACAAGTTTCCGTGCACAAAAACAACGGCCGCGGGGCCGTTGTAAAAGGATACTCTAGTGCTGCCGACGTATGGCAGGGATGTTCTCCAAGTCGGCTTTTTTCTCGCCGGGCTCTACGCAGAGGACGGGGCGTTTGTCGGTTGCGAAATTGAAGTGCTTGGCGTTGTCCGAGTTATTGTAACCGATTTTTATGGTTTCGGCACCTGCCGGGATAGTAACTTCGCTGCCGTGACCCGCGAGGTCCCACTGGAAGCCTTCGTCGATGATGACAAGGTTTCCAAGGTCTTTGTTAAGGCCAAGGCCTCCGAGGTCCATCTCGAAACCGGTGACGATGGCGGTAATGCGCACCTTGTCGCCGAATTCGGGGTCATCGTCCCAGATTATGCCTTTCTTGAAATGATTGGCATCGCCCGTGTATTCGGAAATCATGTCGTCAATCTTCTCAAGGTCGCTCATCTTGGCGCCTCGCTCGTTGTTGCCAGTGGTAATATTGATGAGTACGTTCTTGGCTGTCTTAAGGTCGAAGTCGTTCAGCAGCGGGCTTTCGAAAGCGCCCTTTACGGCCATTTCCAGACGGTCGTTTCCGGTGCCCTCGCCGCTTCCCATCAGGGCCATGCCGGAATTGCGCATCATCTTGCACACATCCTGGAAGTCGACGTTGATGTAGCCGGGCTTGTTGATGACTTCAATAATGCCCTTTACGGCCGTGGCAAGAACCTCATCGGCCTTCGGGAAAGCTTCCTGGATAAGGGTGTCGCCGAAGAACTGGTACAGTTTCTCATTGTTGATTATGAGCAGGGAATCCACGTTCTTCTCCAATTCATGGATGCCGTCAACAGCTTTGGACTGAGATTCGTTGCCCTCGTTCTTGAAGGGGATGGTAACTACTGCAACTGTAAGGATGCCGCGGTCCTTGGCCATCTTTGCGATGACAGGGGATGCGCCGGTGCCCGTGCCACCGCCCATACCGGCGGTGATGAACAGCATCTTGGTGCCGCAGTCAAGCACTTTCTGGGCGATTTCATCCTGAGACTCCAGAGCGGCATTGCGGCCGGCGGTAGGGTCGGTTCCTGCACCCAGGCCGTTCTGACCCATCTGGATTTTCACGGGAACCTCGCTGGTCTGCAGCGCCTGGGCATCCGTGTTGCAAACGATGAAGCTGCAGCCCTGGATGTTCTGGCGATACATGTAATTCACGGCATTGCAGCCGCCTCCACCTACGCCGATCACTTTGATGATGGCATTTTCGTTGTTCCAGTCGTTGGGAACTATGTTGATGTTGTCGTAGTTCATGGCTTATTCCTCGTTAGCTTTGTCGTAAACCTTCAGTGCAGTTTTCTCCACGGTATTCCAGAAAATGGAGAAGATGCCGGGCCCTTCCTTCTTGGGCTTGGACACCTTTACCTTCTTGGTACGCGGCGCCTTGTCCTTCTTCTGAGGCTCTTCGGCCGGGCCCATTTCCTCTTGAGTGAAGAGGGAGCCGGTAGGTGCCGGAGTCTCGTCGGTCACTTCCACTTCCATCATTTCCTCTTCGGGAGCGGCCTCGGGCTTTTCGGGAACGCTCACGCAATCGGGCAGTCCGTCCTCTTTTGCCGACAGGACCATGCCGATGGCCGATGTAGCAGCAGTAGAATAAACCCCGCTACCGACAGATGCCGAGAACATGAAGCGAGGATAACCCTTCCTCACATCGTATCCGGACTTCTCCTTGAACAGGGTGATGAAGTTGGTAAGCTCGGCACCGCCGCCGGTAACCACGACGCCGCTGCGAAGCGCATTCTGCAGTCCGCTTTCCTGGATGTAATAGAGTACCGCATCCACAATCTCCTGGCATCGGCAGTCGATGATTTCTGAGATATAGCGCACCGGAACCTCTTTGTAAGGCTCTGTGAGGCGGATTTGCAGCACCTTTTCACTGAGCGAAGCCAACTTGCCAGGCATGCATGCGCCGAAGCGTTTCTTGATCTTCTCGGCAAGGTCTTCGGAGATGGAACATTCGGTGCGGATGTCGTTGGTGACGGATTTTCCGCCGAAGGGAATGGAAGCGTAGTAGCGCATGATGCCGCCGTGGTAAACAGTCACGGAAGTGACGCCTGCGCCGACATCGACCAGAGCTACGCCGCCGGCCTTTTCTTCATCGGTGAGCACCGTGCGGGCCACAACTTCCGGCAGGAAGTACTTCTTGGCCACGGCGATGTTCAGGCTGTTGAAAATTTTGTCAAGCGCGGTGGTCGCGCTCCTGTTGCCGATAAACACCTTGAAATTGCCTTCCAGGGCGCTTGACAGCGTGCCTACGACCTCGTTCTCCACCAGCTGGATTTCGTCGTCGATGGAGAAGGACTGGGCCACGGCGCCGTACATGATCTGCTTTTCGGGATTGGGCAGGGGATAGGTCTCCAGGGCGATGGACTTGAGGCTTTCCACCTCTTCGGCCGATATGTACTCGTCCGGATTGGTGCGTTCGATACGGGCCGATGCAGTCACCTGGGCAACTTCACTGCGAGGCATGCCCACTACAACCTGGAGGATGTGGATCATCAGCTCCTTCTCGGCTTCCTGAATGGCTTCCTTCAGCCTGGCCGATGCCTTCATCGGATTTGTGATGAGGCTGGCGCGGATACCTTCGGAAGGCGTCTCTTTGTAGTAAACAATCTGGATGTCGTCGCCTGCAACTCGGGCGACGCAGAGTCCGAACTTGGAACTCCCCAGATCAATAGAGGCTATGTATTTATCTTCCATATATTTGAGTTTTATTATCTGCAAACCAATTGCCCTTTATACCTGAGATCGACAGTTTTGTAATAGCCGGCTTCCTTGTATGGAACCACGCTTTCGTAGTAAGCCTTCATGAGCGCGAACTTCTGCGCAACCTTGACAGGCGGGCCGAATATGAACTTCTCTTTCCCTTCCCTTGGAATCAGCACCAGGTTCTTCTGTCCGTCCACTGTAATCCCTTTGATATTTCCTTCCCAGACGCTGCCCCGCATAGAATTCACCAGGCCGATAATCTGCATCAGCCATTCCTTTTCCTGGGCATTTTCCGGGTAACCTTTAAAGCCCCTGGAGACGGTGAGTGGAATTTTCCCGTCAACGATAGGAACGTCTGCACTGGAGCGGGACTGGAGAGGAAAGATGAATCCGCTTTCATCGGCATAATAGCCGTTGGAACCTTCGTCGAAGCGGACTACAGGTTGCCGCTGGCTCAGTTCCACGTGCAGGATACCGTCGTCGGTAAGCCAGGCCTGACATTCGCGGACGGCGCTGTGGCTGAGGATAATGTGCTCGATCCTGTCCAGATTCACGCTGTCCAGCGGAAGGCCGGCGTATGCCCTGTACTCCTTTTCCAGCCAGGATTCGATGTCTTCCTTCGCAACAAAGCGGCGCTCGAGGGAGTCGGACACAATGACATCCAACGTGCCCTTGCCCTGGCAGGTACGCGAGCGGCGCTGCCGGGAGGACATCCCGGAAGTCAGCAGCCAGAGTGCCGCACAGGCAATAAGCAGAAGGAGGCCGAGCCCCCGGCGCGCAATGGGTTTCATAAACGGCTCTTTACTAAGTCGGTAATGGGTTCAATATAACGGTCGATGTTGCCGGCTCCGAAAGTTACGAGGACATCCAGCGGCTCTTCGGCCAGGTAGTCCATGAGTTCTTCCTTTTTGAGAAGAACCTTCTCGGGAGCGGTCACATCCTTGAAAATCATCTCTGAGGTAACTCCGGGGATAGGGTCTTCGCGTGCGGGATAAATGTCCAGCAGGATTAATTTGTCAACCTTGGAGAGGGAAGCGGCGAACTCCTCGGCGAAATCGCGCGTACGCGTAAAAAGGTGAGGCTGGAAAATAGCCGTCAGCTTGCGTCCGGGGAAGATGTCGCGCATAGAAGAGATTGCCGATGCCAGCTCTGCCGGGTGGTGGGCATAGTCGTCGATGTAACTCAGATGCGGCGTATTCACATGCACTTCCAGACGCCTCTTGACGCCTTCAAAAGTGCCGATGGCGGCTTTCACAGCCTCCGGTGCAATCCCGTAAGTGAGTGCAATGGCTGCCGCCGCGATGCTGTTTTCTGCGTTTACCCAGCCGGGAGCGCCTACGCGGATATCGGCAATTACGCCACCTGGCCAATGCAGGTCGTAGTGGAAATAGCCGCATTCGTCGGGTGTGGGATTCTCTGCGTAGAAATCGGCCCCTTTGTCGGTATAATGGTAAGTGAGCAGCTTAGCTTTTGTATCCTCCTGGCCGATAGGCGTACCCTTCTTGGCAATCAGCGTACCGCTTACCTGGGAGGCGAAGGCTTTGAAGGCCTCTACCACATGGGCGTAGTCGCCGTAGATGTCAAGGTGGTCGGGATCAACCGCCGTGATGACTGCAATCTCCGGAAATAGCTGCAGGAAGGAGCGGTCGAATTCGTCCGCCTCGGCCACTACTGTGGGAGTGTGTGACATCAGCAGATTGCTGCCGTAATTGCGGGAAATGCCGCCGAGGAAGGCGCTGCAGCCTTCTCCCGATTCCGTCAGGATGTGTGCTGTAAGAGTTGAGGTGGTGGTTTTCCCATGGGTGCCGGCAACGGCGAGACAGCGCTGTCCGCGGGTGATTTCGCCCAGCGTGCGGGAACGCTTCAGAAGGGCGTATCCTTCTTCGCGGGCCTTGGTGAGTTCTCCAAGGTCGGCCGGAACTGCAGGAGTATAGACTACCAGCGTTTCGTCCTTGTCGGCAGGAATCAGGTCCGGCCTGTCTTCATAATGTACGGAGATGCCTTCGCTCTCCAGCTGGTGAGTGAGCTCTGACGGGGTTCGGTCGTACCCGGCTACCTCGAAGCCTTTGAACTTGTAGTAGCGGGCAAGGGCCGACATGCCGATACCGCCGATTCCTATGAAGTAAACGTATTTCATACTAACTTATATATCTCGTCACAAATAACTTGCGCAGCACTACGCAGGGCCATGGCCTCGGCGTTCTTCTCCAAGGCGCTTATCTTCTCGGGGCTTTTTAGAAGGCCGATTGCAGTGGGCATCAGCTCGTCTATCGCATCGGCATCTTTTACCAGGAGCGCTGCGTCCTTGCGTACCAGTGCCATCGCGTTGTGAGTCTGGTGGTCTTCGGCTACGTTGGGCGAAGGCACGAAGATGGCGGCTTTGCCCATTGCGCAGATCTCCGACACCGTGGAGGCTCCGCTGCGGGAGATGACTACATCGGCAGCGGCGAATGCAAGGTCCATCCTGGCTATGAAATCGTAGGCCTTGATGCCTTTGACGTCCGGATGTGCGGCCATGAATTCATCGACGTCCTTCTTATAGTATTTCCCGCATTGCCAGATTATTTCTATTCCTTCGCCACCGGGACAGCCGTCCTGGATCCAATGCTTCATCGCACGGTTGAGAGTGCCGCTTCCGAGGCTGCCGCCAACTATGAACAGGTGGCGTTTTTGGGCCGATAATCCGTAGTAGGTCAGTGCTTCGGCCTTCATTTCGGGCGTGGCAGGAACTGATACGGAAGGACGGATAGGATTGCCGGATAGGACTATTTTGTCGGCCGGGAAGAATTTTTCCATGCCTTCGTAGGCTACGCAGATGGATTGGACACGGCCGCCCAGAATCTTGTTCGTGGCGCCTGCAAAACCGTTCTGCTCCTGTATGAGGGACGGTATTTTCATCCCCGTGGCCGCCCAAAGCAGGGGAGCGCTGGCATAACCGCCTACACCCACCGCAACGTCGGGCTGGAATTTCTTGACTATGGAACGCGCCTCCATTACGCTGCCGACAACCCTGAACGGTACCGTGAGGTTGTTCATCAGGTTCTTAAAGCTGAACTGGCGCTGCATGCCCACCATCGGAAGGCCTACGATTTCAAAGCCTTCGGCAGGTACTTTTTCCATTTCCATTTTCCCTTGCGCACCTACAAACAGTATCTGCGTGTCGGGATTCAGTTCCTTGAGCTTATGTGCAATGGACACGGCAGGGAAGATGTGACCTCCCGTGCCGCCTCCGCTGATTATGGCTTTTATTGCTTTGTATTCCATTAGGCAGTAGTATCTTGCGTCCAATTATGTTCCAATATGGGGGCTGCTTCCGCTTCGCGGCGGGCCATATTCTCCCGGGCGTCCTTAGATATCGACAGCAAAATGCCGAACACGAGGCTGAACACCAGGAAGGAATTCGTACCGTGACTCACCAGCGGGAGCGTCTGTCCTGTCTGGGGGACCAGAGGCAGGTGTACGTTGACGGCCATGTGCATGAAGGCCTGCCCTGTTACCAGGATAATGAGCCCGGTCACTATCATCTTGTCGTAATAGCTGTCGCACTCTTTGGCCACCATCGTCCCGCGGGCCAGAAGGCTGAAATACAGTATTATCAGGATCAGGGCGCCCCAGATGCCGGTTTCTTCAACTATGAAGCTGAACATGTAGTCGCCGAATATTACAGGTACCTGATATTTCTGCGTACTGTTGCCGATGCCCTTTCCAAGCAGTCCGCCTTCCTTGATGGCAAGCAGGGCTCCTACAGGCTGATCCAGTTTGGCGCGGGCCTTCCGCCACTCCAGCGACTCCCGCTTGGAATTAATCAGCTGCTGCATGGTGGCGTCATCGTCCTGCGTTATTCGGCCGATGGCGGTGCCGAATCGGCTGCCTTCCAGCCAGCCGGCCTTGTATGCGCCGAACAGTGCGCCGACGCCCACGATCCCTACCAGTACGACATAGCCGATATCCCGCCAGTCAATGCCGCCTACAAGCACCATAAGCACCATGATGCCTCCCATAAACAGCGCGCTGGAGTTCGAACCCATCATTACCATCAGCGTCGTGAGGATGATGGGAACGTAAATGTAAAATATTTTTTGCCAGATGTCCTGCTCGAGGAAAGACAGGCGCTCAAAATGCCTGGCGATGCGTGGCAACCACTTGAATTCGTGTCTCTTGAATGTGTCCAAGGCCCAGCCAAGGTACATTATCATGAAAAGTTTCACGAATTCGTAGATATGAATCTGTTTGCCTGCAACCATCAGGATGCGTCGGGCACCGTTGATTTCGCCGGCTCTCACAAAGCCCAGATTCAGGTTCAGTACCAGAATGGCAAGCGCCCCGAAACTAAGTATGAATCCAAGCTGGGACAGCTTCCGGTACCATTCCGTGCGTCCAAAGTAATACAGCGAGAAGATGATGAAAAAGCCCAGAGCAACCACCTTGAGCTGGTCCACCATGATGCTTACACGGTCGCTCCCCGTGTCGTTGGCAAGGCGCGGGGTTGAGGAGAACACCGAAATCACGGAGATGAGCATCAGGAACAGGGCGATCAGAAAGATTACCTTGTCGCCGCTGAAACGGTCCATCACCGAGGTCAGGTGCCCCAGAAAGGTGTTGCTGCTTTTCTTCTCTTCAGGCATAGTCTTTTACAGGCTGCGGACGGCAGCTTTGAACTGCTCGCCCCTGTCTTCGTAATTCTTGAAAAGGTCGAAGCTGGCGCAGCAGGGGCTCAGGAGCACTACGTCGCCAGCATCGGCAAAAGCGGAAGCCTTTTCCACCGCTTCCTTGGCCGACGATGCGTCGGTGATTTTATCTACCATGCCATCGAACGCTGCGTGAATCTTGCTGTTGTCCACACCCAGGCACACGATGGCTTTCACTTTTTCGCGCACCAGATTGTTGAGGACGCTGTAGTCGTTGCCCTTGTCAGTGCCGCCGACAATCCACACGACCGGACGCTTCTGGCACTCGAGCGCGTACCAGGCCGAATCCACGTTGGTGGCCTTGGAGTCGTTGATATAAAGCACGTCCTTGATGCTGAGAACCGGCTCCAGGCGATGCTCGATGGGCTGGAACGTGGACAGCGACTTGCGGATGACATCGTTCTCGATGCCTGTCACCTTTGCTGCCAGGGCGGCGGCCATGGAGTTGTAGATATTGTGCTTGCCGCCAAGGGCAAGTTCCTCCAGGAATACGTCTGTTTCCTGCTTGTCGTAACGGAGGACAATTCTGTCATCCTTCAAGAATGCACCCTGCTCGAGCTCTTTCTCCTGGGAGAAGGGGAGCATCTTGCATCGAAGCACTATCTTGGACAGATGTCCTACGGTAATTTCGTCATCGGAATCGAAGATGAAGCAGTCGTCCCTGGTGAGGTTCTTTGTGATATTGAACTTGGCGGCCACGTAATTCTCCATCTTGTGGTCGTAGCGGTCAAGATGGTCGGGAGTGATATTGGTGATAATGGCGATGTCCGGGCGGAAGTCGTAAATGTCGTCAAGCTGGAAACTGCTGATTTCCAGGACATAATAATCGAAATGCTCGGTAGCTACCTGATAAGCGTAGCTCTTGCCGATATTGCCGCCCAGTCCCACGTTGAGGCCGGCGTTCTGCAGCAGGTAGTAAATGAGCGAAGTGGTGGTCGTCTTGCCGTTCGACCCTGTAATGCAAATCTTCTTGGCCGAGTCGTATCGGCTTGCAAATTCTATCTCCGACACAACTCTGATGCCTTTTTCGCGGATTTTCTGCACCATGGGCACGGTGCCGGGAATGCCGGGCGACTTTACAACCTCGTCGGCATTGAGGATAAGATCCTCCGTGTGTTGTCCCTCTTCGAAGGGAATGTCCCATTTGCGTAGTTCCTGCGCATACTGCTCCTTGATCTGCCCCTTGTCGCTGAGGAACACATCGAATCCTTTTACTTTTGCCAGAACTGCGGCGCCTACTCCGCTTTCGGCACCTCCTAAAACTACTACTCTTGACATAGACTACCTAATCTTTAACAAAGCCAAAGTGCTTACTGCCAGTATAATTCCTACAATCCAGAAACGGACTGTTATTTTTGCTTCATGCTGCGCGGGAACGGGTTTGGGGAAGATTACCGGCCCGTCGGGCGCCTTTTTGTCCTGGAAATGGTGATGGAGCGGCGTCATGCTCCAGATGCGCTGGCCGGTTCCGGTACGCTTGCGTGTGAACTTGAACCAGAAACGCTGCATCAGGACCGACAGGCTTTCGGTTAAGAAAATGCCGCAAAGCAGGGGCAGAAGCAGTTCCTTGCGCATGAGCACGGCGCTGACGCCGATGATGCCGCCGATTGCCAGGCTTCCGGTGTCACCCATGAATACCTGGGCGGGGAAGGAGTTGTACCAAAGGAATCCTACCAGTGCACCCACGAAGGCGCTGAGGAAGATGGCCATTTCTCCCGAGCCGGGGATATACATGATATTGAGGAAGTTGGAATCGATAAGGTTACCTCCCAGCCAGGCTATTATGCCCAGTACGATACCCACTATTGCCGATGTCCCGGCCGCCAGTCCGTCCAGTCCGTCGGTTAGGTTGGTGCCATTGGAGCAGGCTGTAATAACAAGCACGATCATGAGTACGTAGATGGCCCATTTTGCGTACCATCCCCAGGCGCCTTTCACCGGCGACAACCAGCGATAGTCAAATTCGTGGTTTTTCACGAAGGGGATGGTGGTCTTGGTGCTCTTGACCACGTCTTCCTGCACGTATCGGCCCGAAGTTACCGTCGTTTCGGTATCCAGGGTGCGCTCTATGCTTTCTTTCACTTCCACCTTTTCACGCACTACGATGTCGGGGCTCATCCAGACTGTGAGTCCTACGATGAAGCCTAGCACTATCTGTCCAAGGAGCTTGCCCTTTTCCGACATGCCTTCCTTATTGTGTTTGAAGACTTTGATGTAATCGTCGGCAAATCCTAAGGCGCCGCACCATAGAGTGCTTATAATCAGAAGGATGATGTAGATGTTGGTGAGGTCGCAGAAAAGCAGCACGCCGCTCAGGATGGACAGGAGGATGATGATGCCGCCCATGGTGGGGGTGCCTTTTTTCTGGATCTGACCTTCCAAACCCAAATCGCGCACTGTTTCACCGATCTGCTTGCGCTGCAGCCATTTAATGATGCGCTTTCCGGCCAGCAGGGACACGGCGATCGCCGTTCCGGCGGCCATCATGGCGCGGAAGCTCAGGTAATGCATGAGGCCGATACCGGGGAAATCAACTCCTATCGACTCCAGATATTGAAACAGATGGTAAATCATTGCAAAATGAGTTTGAAGGTTTCGTTCACGATTTCTTTTTCGTCAAGGTGGAGCTTCTGCCTGCCCACTATCTGATATGTCTCATGACCTTTGCCTGCAAGCAGGATGGTGGCTCCTTCGGGCGCCGTGAGTATGGCAGTGCGTATGGCTTCTGTTCTGTCTGTGATTATCAGCGATTTGGCGCGGCCTTTCAGGCTTAATCCGGCGCGGATGTCGGCAATTATCGCTTCGGGATCCTCGGTGCGGGGATTGTCGGAAGTGATGATGATGCGGTCGGCCTTGGCTTCTGCTATCTGGGCCATTTCGGGACGCTTTGTCTTGTCGCGGTCGCCTCCGCAGCCGAACAGGCATATCAGCTGGCGGTCCTTGTCAATCGCCCTCAGCGTTGTGAGCACGTTGTCCAGTGCGTCGGGAGTGTGGGCGTAGTCGATGACGACGGTAATGTCGCGGGGACCCCTGAGGTTCTCCAGCCTTCCGGGGGCCGACTCCAACTTGGAGAGGGCGATGAGCGTTTCGGTCGAATCCGCTCCCAGGCATACTGCAGCGCTGTATATCGCCAGCAGATTGTATGCATTGTGAAGGCCGATCAGCCTGCACCAGGTTTCCGTGCCGTCGATCTTCAGGAGCATGCCTTCGAAGCTCTGTTCCAGGATGCGGGCGGTGTGGTCGGCAAGGCCTTTTACAGAATAGCTGACTACTTTTGCCTTGGTGTTCTGCACCATCACGTCGCCGTGCTTGTCGTCGATGTTGATGAGGGCGGTGGCGGTGGCAGGAAGCATGTCGAAGAAGAGCTTCTTGCAGCGGAGGTACTCGGCAAAGGTCTTGTGATAGTCCAGATGGTCGTGGGTGAGGTTGGAGAAGATGCCAAGGGCGAATTCCAGCCCGGTTACGCGGTCCTGTTCAACGCCGATGGAGCTTACCTCCATGAAGCAATACTCGCAGCCTTCTTCCACCATCTGGGCCAGAAGGCTGTTCAAGGTGATGGGGTCGACGGTAGTGTTGGCTGTCTCTAAACGCTTTGTGCCCACGTAGTTGGCTATCGTTGACAGTAAGCCGCAGGAGTATCCCAGATGCATGAAAAGGTGGTACAGCAGGGTTACCGTGGTGGTTTTGCCGTTTGTGCCGGTGATGCCGACCAGGGTGAGTTTCCCGGAAGGGTGGCCGTAGAAGGCATCGGCAATAAGGGCAAGGTCTTTCCTGGATGCATCCACCACTGCCGATGCGCCTGCGGCAAGAGCCTGCGGGATATAGTCGTGTCCGTCGCTTTCGTATCCTTTTACGGCGATGAAGAGGCTGCCGGGCACAACTTGCCTGGAGTCACTGCGGATTGAGGTGACCTCCGTATCCGGGCTGCCGCTGAGGATGGTGGCGTCGGTATTCTGTATGAGTTCTCTCAGTTTCATTCTTTCACATTATCTTTCATGACCGGGACGCTGGCGGTGGGGCGTATTTCAGCTGCCCAGTCGCCGTCCAGGGCGTAAATCTTGTCCACAATCTCTCTCACTGCGAGGGCCGGCATCGTGCCGCCGTAGAAGCTCTTTCCGGAGAGGTAGGAATATACTGTCACCAGGATGGTGTATTTGGGATCTTCGGCAGGGAAGAAGCCTACGAATGTACCCTGGTTCTTCTTGCGGCCCATGGTGTCGTGGTAAGGGTCGGAGCTGCCTTTGCGCTCTTCGGGGGAGAGAACCACCTGCGCCGTTCCGGTTTTGCCGCAGACGGACAGCTTCGCGCTCCTCAGGCGGGTTGCCGTACCGCTGTTCACGACGCTTCGGAGTGCCCTTGTCACTGTATCGGCAGTCGCTTTGGAGCAGATGCTCTCGTTGAGGGCCGATGGAACGAACTGGCGGAGAACCTTCCCGTCCTTTTCGATGCTTTCTACGAGATAAGGCTTCATCATGCGCCCTTTGTTGGCGATGCCGTTGTAGAAAGTGGCGACGTGCAGGGGAGTGACGCTCATGCCATAACCGTAAGCGGTGGTGCCCAATGTGGTTTTTGACCAGCCGGGCGTGCCGGGACGGTTTACAACCGGCTTGCCGAGTCCGGTGATGTCAAAGTCGAAGGCTTCGCCGAGGCGATATGAGTAGATGTGGTCGAAAAGCTCCTGCGGATTCTCGCCGTAGCATTTTTCGGCCAGGTATGTGAATACGTAGTTTGAAGAAATCTCAAAGCCGTGCATTACCGATATGTCCCTGCGGCCGGTTTCACGCTGATAGTCCAGGATGTGTACGTCCTGCTTGTAATTGGGTACGAAGCCGTTGTTTGTGGGAATGGTCTGCTCCAGACTCTTTACAAAGCCGTCTTCCACTACAGAAAGCAGGGTGACTGTCTTCATCACCGAGCCTTGTTCGCCCACTTCCCTCAGGCAGAGGTTTTCACGCTCCCAAAGCGTAGTCTGGGGCGTTGCGCCGCGGGAAAGGTTGACCATGGCGCGAATGGCCCCGGTCTTGGCTTCCATGATGATGCAGATGCCTGCACGGATGTCTTCGTTGGCGTTTATCTGGGCGCGGAGGGCTTTGTCGGCAATGTCCTGGAAATCCACGTTCAGGGTTGTGCGGATGTCTTTTCCGTCTTCAACTTTGACGACCGTCGAATCCAGGTCCCTGATCCAACGCTTGTTGTCGGTTACTCTGCGCCATTCGTAGCCGTCGCGGCCGTGCAGCTCTGTGTCAAAGCTGGATTCCAGGCCGATTCTGTTCTGCTCTTTCACGTAGCCGATAACGCGGCGGGCCAGCGAGTCGTAAGGATAAATGCGCTCCTCGTGCTCCTGGACAATGATTCCGCCGGTGTATGGTCCTTCCTTGAACAGCGGGAAGGTCTTTACTTTCTGGAGGGTGCTAAGGTCGATATTCCGCTGGATGCGAAGGTACTTGCTGCCCTTGTCGCGTCCTTCGAGGATGGCTTTTGCGTATGCATCGGCACTCTTGTCGCGGAATTCGTTGCTCAGGTAAGTGGACAGCTCGCGGGCTTTTGCGCGCCACTGCTGCTCTGCGTCGCTTTTCCCGTTTTCCTCATACTCCTGTTTGCGCACTGTGCAGTCCATGTAAACATCGTACAGAGGGGCCGATATGGCCATCGGCCGCCCGTCGGTGGCCAGGATGCGTCCGCGCACAGGGGTTTCGACGTGCTTCTGCTCGGTGGGACGGAACAGGCCGATCACCCTTTCGTCCACGGTATAGGTGGCCTGAATCTTTATAATCCAAACCACTATCACTATTCCCAGCACCATAAACAGCAGGGACAGGAAGAACATCACCACGTGGATTCTGTCGCGGTTTTCGATGTTGTCCTTTATTTCACTCTGCCGTTTGCTCATTTTTTCTTTATTATCGTTGCCGGTTCTGAAGGCAGGGCTGCCTTCGAGCCAAGTTCTCCAAGTCTGATTTCAGCTGCCGATGCGCTGTGAAGTTTCACCAGTGCGGCCTCTTTTTCTGCGTGGTGGATGCGAAGGGTTTCAAGCTTCACTTTATTGTCTCCCACCCTTGCGAGGGTTTTGTCCACTTGAAGGCTAAGGAGGATCGTGACCCACATCAGGAGGAACAGGTACATGATGTGCATGTAGTATTTGTCGGCCCTGATGCGAAGGAGAAATTCGCCGTTGCGGATGGCCCTGAAAGTGTTGCGGACGGCTGTCCAGACGCTTTTTACGCTCATGCCTCGGCCCTCCTATCCGCTATCCTGAGTTTGGCGCTTCTGGCCCTTGTATTGGCCGATATCTCTTCTTCCGTCGGTATGATAGGCTTGCGGTTTATCGCCTCAAGCGGGGCTTGGGTGCGGCCGTACAGGTCTTTATGCTCCGTGCCTTCCACATTGCCGGTCTTGATGAAGTTTTTCACCATGCGGTCTTCCAGGCTGTGGTAGGTGATTACTACAAGGCGTCCGCCGTCCTTGAGGCTGCGCGTCGCTCCTTCCAGGAATTTCTCCAGGGAACGCATTTCCTGGTTTACTTCAATCCTAAGCGCCTGATATACTTTTGCCAGCAGTTTATGCTCGGCATTCTTTGGAAGCATTCTGGCTATGGCCCTGTCCAAATCGCCGGTGGTCTTCAGCGCAGCTTGATTTCTTGCCTGGACGATGAGACGGGCCATATTGCGTGCCCCGTCCACCTCTCCGTACAGTTTCAGGATACGTTCCAGATCGGCCTCGTCGTAAGTGTTTACTACATCCTCGGCCGTCAGCTTGGACTCCCTGTTCATCCTCATGTCCAGAGGAGCTTCTTCGAAGCGGAAGCTGAAGCCGCGCTCGGCAGTGTCAAACTGATGGCTGGATACGCCAAGGTCGGCAAGAATGCCGTCAAACACCGCCGGCCCAATCTCCCTTCTGTCATCCCGAGCTTCCCCTTTGTCATCCCGAGCGAAGTCGAGGGATCTCCTCACCTGCTCCGCATAATTCTCAATGAACCTGAAATTGTTATGAATCAGCGTAAGCCTGGGATCTTCCGGGGCTCTTTGAATTGCATCGATGTCACGATCGAAGGCGATGACGCGGCCGCCATCGTGTAAGCGTGAAAGTAGGTAAGCGGTGTGACCACCGCCTCCGAAAGTGGCATCTGCGTATAATCCGTCGGGATTTGTAACAAGAGCGGAAATACTTTCCGCCAGCAGTACAGGGATATGATATTCAGACATTTTCGAGACCTCCCACTTATTTGCGTTCGGATAGTCTCGAGGCGGTTTGTTTGAACTTCTCGTCTGTGAGAAGGCTGGCACTGCGCGTCTCCGGATTCCAGATCTGGAGTTTGTAGCCAACACCGCCGAATACTACCTCTTTGGTAATGCCTGCATTTGCAAGTAATTCTGACGGGATGTTGAGCCTGCCCAGTTTGCCGTCCGGAACGAGGGTGTAAACGCCGTCATTGTACTTGGTCCAAAAATCAGCGTCTTCAGTATTCAGTTCCGGGTCGATTCCGGCCAGCACCTTTTCGCTGCGGTTTTCCCATTCTTCGGCAGGGAAGATGTCGATGCAGCACTGCTGGACGTTCTTCTTCACGATGAGGGTCATGTTCTCGGAGCCGCCGCGGACCATGGCATCACGGAAGATGGCAGGGAGCACGATGCGCCCCTTGTCATCAACTTTTCCGCTGGCTGTTCCGTAGAATCTGACCATAACTTTTCTTTACTTTCACGCTTGGGTACAAAGGTAGTAAAAGTTTTCCATTTTATTACAATTTCTTCCAAAATTTTCCACAAACTTTTTAACACACAAAAAAATGCCGCTGTGACGGCATTTTTAATGATTGCTTAAATATCTGGAGATGAGTTTATTGAAGCTTGGTTCTGAATACCCGTTGCAGGGAATCAAGCAGCGGAAGGTTTTCCGGACGGACAGGCTCAGCCGGCGGCGATTCCAGCTTTAGCGGATTTACAGGCGAGCCGTTTTTCCATACGCGGAAATCCAGATGCGGGCCCGTTGCGGTGCCGGTCATTCCCACATAGCCGATAACCTGGCCCTGTGATACTCTTTGGCCGGCTTTTACGGCATAGCGGGACAGATGGAGGTAAGCGGTGGTATAAACGGAATTGTGCCTGATTTTGATGGTTTTGCCGCCTCCGCCGCCCCATCCGACGCTTATTACGGTGCCGTCGCCGATGCTCATGACCGGCGTTCCGGTCGGCGCTGCATAATCGACACCTGTATGGGGGCGTACTGTTCCGTGCACCGGATGCAGCCTGTGAAGTGAATAACCGGACGAAATGCGGGTGAATTTGAGCGGAGCCTTGAGGAAGGCTTTTCGCATGCTTTCGCCTTTTTCGTTCCAGTAGGTATTGCCTCCGTCGCCTTGGTCAAAGTAGATGGCCGGAAGACAGGTGCTGTCCCTTAGGAATTCGGAGTAACTGATGCGCTGAATGCCCACGGATTCACCCTCGCATATATTTTCGCTGTAGAGAAGGCGGAAACGATCGCCTTTTTGCAGGCCGAAAAAGTCCACCGTCCATGCGTAAATCTCTGATAATTCCGAGATTAACTCCGGAGAGGCACCGGCGGCCGTCATATCGTTCCAAAGGGAGGAGGTGATGGTGATATCGGCCTTTTTTTCTATGGTTTCCACCGGCTTGTTGTAACTCCAGACGGCCAGCGAATCTTTGCAGCGGAAGATGGTCTGGCGGATGCGCGAATTGTTGTAAACGATGTAACCAAGGGCTGTCGAGTCTTCATAATATGCCTCCCAGGTGTTCCCGGCCCTTAGTTTTCTTACATCGAACACCGTATCGCACGCTTGCACCAAGGCCAGCGCTTTTTCCCTTGGCAGGCCCAGCCTGTTTACCCACGCGGTGAAATTGTCGCCTGTGCGTATGCTTCCCGTCTCTACCCTGAATGAGTCTGTGCAGAATCCAAGGGGATAGACGGTGTCTTTTACGGCTTCGGCCGGAAGCTGCTCCGCATCGGCACTTTTCCTGCTTCCCCAGTTGCATGCGCTGACGGCTATTGCCACTAGCAGTATGGACAGATATTTCTTGGGCATGAGATTAGAGTTCTCTGCGCAGACGGGCTTTGGGAATGTCCAGCTGAGCACGGTATTTGGCGATGGTGCGGCGGGCAACCTTGTATCCCTTGGCTGCGAGTCCGTCAACTAATTCATCGTCGGTCAGAGGGTTATGCTTGTCTTCAGAGTCCACCATCTCGCGCAGGGCTTTCTTGATTTCGCGGGTTGACACTTCCTCGCCGTCGCTGTTTTCAAGGCCTTCGGAGAAGAAGTACTTGAGCGGGAAAATGCCGAAGTGCGTCTCTATCCACTTGCTGTTGACAACGCGTGATATGGTGGAGATGTCGAAGCCGGTCTTTTCGGCTATGTCCTTGAGAACCATGGGCCTGAGGGAACTTTCGTCACCATCGGCAAAATAGTCTTTTTGATAGTCTATTATGGCGCGCATGGTGCTTTCCAGGGTGTTTTGCCTCTGGCGCAGGGCCTCGATGAACCATTTGGCCGAATCGATTTTCTGCTTGACGAAGGTGGCGGCTTCTTTGTCGGCTTTTGATTCTGACAGGCGGCCGTTTTCCATGATTTCGGAGTATTTGCGGTTGATTCGCAGCTCCGGCACGCTGAAGCGGGGCATGGAAAGGATAAACTGGCCGTTTTCATAGTCCAGATGGAAATCCGGAACCACTTGCTGGGCCTGATCGTTATAGGAGTCGTCTATTTGACCTCCCGGGGATGGATTAAGGTGGCGGATTTCTTCCAGAACGGCTTTCATCTGGTCTTCGCTAAGGTGCAGGCGGGCCATTATTTTCTGGAAATGCCTGTTTTTGAAAGCGTCGAACTGTTCTTCCAGGACACGGATGGCGTTTGCCACCGAAGGGGTGCGTTTTTTGTCTTCCAGCTGAATCAGGAGGCATTCCCGAAGGTCGCGCGCACCTACTCCCGAGGGCTCGAACTCCTGGATAAGCTTGAGCATGCTTTCAACCTCCTCTGCCGATGATTCCACCCCGGCGCGGAAGGCCAGGTCGTCCACCAGCGATTCTATGTCCCTGCGCAGATAGCCGTCCTCGTCCAAAGAGCCGATGATGAAGGAGGCTACGGTGCGCTGATGCTCTGTAAGATTGCGGTATCCAAGTTGTTCCTGAAGGCTCTGGGTGAAGCTTTGCTTGACGGAGAAGGTGTTGTATTCGGGCCTTTCGTCTTTGCCCCAGTTGTTTACATGGAGGTTGTAAGAGGGGATATCGTCGTCCGAAGCGCTGTAATTTTCTTCCAGGGAGCCGCCGCTTTGCTCTTTTTCCTCAACTTCTGAAATTGAAACGTCGCGCGGCTCCTCCTCGCCCTTTTGCGGGGTGTCATCTATTACCGGATTGTCGTTCAGAACTTCGCGCACATGCTGCTCCAAAGCTTGCACCGGCATCTCTATCAACTTGATAGTCTGAATCTGGAGCGGCGATAGCTTCTGCTGCTGCTTCTGCTCAAGTCCCTGTTTTATAGCGGCCATTATCGGGGGTAATTGATGGTTTCCTTGATTATGTACGCTGTGGGGTAAGTTCCCTTGAGGGCGTTATAGACTTTCAGGGCCTCGTCCTTTGTCCTGAAATCGCCGATACTTACCTTGTAGTTGGGGCTTTCAAAGCTGCGATAAACGCCAAGCCCATATTGGCTGCGCAGCGTTCTTTCAATCACTTCCGAGCGTGAGCGGGCCTGCTGTCCGTTGTCGTAATATACGCGGATGCGGTAACCGCTGAGCGGCTTGGCGGCGTTGCTGCGGATATGGTTGGCAAGGGCCTGGCGGACGGCAGCCGACTGGGAAACAGTAACTCCCGGGCCCATTATGGACATGATGTCCTTGCCGATGAGGGTAGAATCCACCGGGGTTGTTACTTCCTGCGCCTGCAGAGCGGTGAACCCGGCTGCAAGGCAAATGAGTATGATGATTATGCGTTTCATTCTGTTACTTTGAGAAGGAGGACAGGTCCAGGTCTTTGAAGGTGAAGGGTGCCCTCAGTACGCCGTTTTTCTTGAGCGCTGCCTGGACTGAGACATCGGCCTTTAGGCTGTTCAGGGAACGTTGGCTGGCTATGACAAGGATGTCCAGAAGCGAGGCTCCGTCGGCCAGATTTACCGTGCAGGGGAGTTCGTACACTTGGTCCGATTTGCCCTGAAGCTCCAGGGAACCTGTGGTGAAGTGGGCGATTTCCTTGTCTTTATAACGCACTGTGCCCGTTACTTCCTGCACCGCAAAGCTGGGCGCGGGATTGTTTATGCCAAGCAGGAGCTTTCCATCAAAAGACCGCGTAGAAGTGGGTACGATGTAGCTTATGCCCACCGAGGAAAGCGATATATCCTTAACTTTTGACATGCCGCAACTGGCCAGTATAAGGCAGGCAAGCAGTAAAAGGCCTATATGTCTCAAAATTTTCATCAAACAAAGGTAATGAAAAAAACTGACAATCTCTGTGCCAGGCTTGTTATTTGCAAATGAGCGTGGCCGATGTGCTGTCCACCACCTCTACGGTGGCGTATGTCCCTGGTTTGCGGTCGAGGGCGGGGAAAACGCACATCATATTATTGGAGGCGCGTCCGCAGAGCTGCTCCGGATCGCGTTTCGAGGGACCTTCCACCAGAACTTCCAGTTTCTTGCCGATTTGAGCCCGATACCTTTCAAGGGACTTGCGGTTCTGCAGGGCTATTATTTCATTCAGCCTGCGATTCTTTTCGGCAGGGGAGACATCGTCCGGGTAATTGCGCTGGGCCAGGGTGCCGGGGCGCTCCGAGTAGGCGAACATGAAAGCCCAGTCGAAGCCTACTTCTTCCATAAGGCTGAGGGTGTCTTTGTGATCCTCTTCGGTCTCGGAGCAGAAACCGGCGATGACGTCCGTGGTGAGTCCGCAGTCCGGAATGATGCTGCGTATTTTCGCTACCCTTTCAAGGTACCACTCCCTGTCGTATTTCCTGCGCATCTTTTCCAGCATTCTGGAGCTTCCGCTTTGGACAGGCAGGTGTATGTGCTTGCAGATGTTGGGGTAGGCGGCCATGGTTTCGATTACCTCGTCGCTTATGTCTTTCGGATGCGACGTGGCAAAACGGACGCGGAGGTCCGGCGCAATCGCTGCCACCCTTGCGAGCAATCCGGCAAAGTTGACGCATTCATCGGCCGATTTCCAAAGATAGCTGTCAACATTTTGCCCAAGAAGCGTAACCTCCTTGTAGCCACGTTGATATACGTCGCAAGCTTCCCGCACTATGGAGTGGGCGTCCCTGGAGCGTTCGGCCCCTCTGGTATATGGCACGACGCAGTATGAACAGACATTGTTGCACCCTCGCATGATGGATATAAAGGCCGATATTCCGTTCTTGTCGGTCCTTACGGGGGTTATGTCGGCGTATGTTTCGTCGCGAGAGAGGAGTACGTCTATCTGGGGATTGTCCGGGGTGATGGCGGCGATGAGGCGGGGGAGTGAACGATAGGCGTCTGGACCCACTACCAGATCCACCTTTCCGGTATCCAAGAGCTTGTCTTTCAAGCGCTCCGCCATGCAGCCCACTATGCCGACAAGGGTGTCGGGACGGGCTTTCCGCTCCTGTGCAAAGACTTCCAATCGGCCCCAGATGCGCTGCTCGGCATTGTCTCGGATGGAGCAGGTGTTGGCCATGATCAGGTTGGCCTCCTGCATTACTTCCGTACGCACGTAGCCGGCTTTTTCAAGGATTGCGAAGATGACCTCCGTATCGTTGACGTTCATCTGGCACCCGTATGTCTCGATGTATGCTTTCTTCATGGCTTATTGTACGAAGGCAATGATTTCGCCTTTTGCTACAGTGTCTCCTTGCTTGCCGGTCACGGCAACTATTCTGCCTTCAGTGGCCGATACTATTTCCTCAAGCCCGTAGAATGTCTGGACGTGGCCGATGACCTCTCCGGCCTTCACCTGTTTGCCGATGGCAGGGGCCTTGGAGCTGTCGTCCACATCCACTTCCCAGAGGAGCTGGCCCTTGACGGGGCTCTGGACGGGAGTGGCCTTGGGGTAGCGTGCCGTATAGTCTTCAATTGAGAACTTGGGCATTTCCACTACAGGACGCTCTACGATGATGGGGGCGCCGGCTTTGGCTTTCAGCTCTGCCAGTTCTTTGTTGAAGCGTTCCTTGGCTATGCCGCTGCGATAATCCCTGTACTGGCGCTCGTGCATTGCAAGCTCGAAGAGTTCTTCGTCGTCTTCTCCGTAGTCCCAGCCTTCCTCGTCCATCATCTTGCGGAACTTGGGAAGTTCGTCCGGGTAATTGTCCTGAGGGTTGCCGGTGGTGAATTCGAGGCCTTTTTCTTTTGCCAGGGCGACGATTTCAGGTGCCAGCTGTCCGGGCAGTTTGCCCATGTGGCCCAGGATCATGCCCCAGGTGTCTTTGTCTATGGTTGTCCAGCGCGGCTTGTCGTTAAGCATGTTGAACAGGTTCATCAGTGCCGTGTTCTTAACGTACTGGCTGAAAGGCGTTACCAGCGGCGGGTAACCAAGACGCGGCCATACGTATTCAACCTCTTCGAAGAGTTTGACCATCAGGGTGTCCAGGCTCATTTCCGGACGGCCGTGGGCACGCTGTGCGGCGTTGATTGCGCCCTGGAAGCCTTTCAGATCGGCCATCATGGAGCCCATCATTCCGCCGGGAAGGCCGCAGCCCACCAGCAGCGAGGTCATGAGTTTATTGCTGGGATTGATCCAGTATCCCAGGAAGTCGTCGATGAACTTCTGGGTCAGGCGGCGCACTTCCATGTAGGCGTCCATGTTGAGGTCTTTGACCAGGAAGCCGTCGGCCTTCAGCATTTCGCGGATTGTGATTACATCCGGGTGCACTTTGCCCCAGGAGAGGGGTTCAACGGCTACGTCCAGATAATCGGCGCCTGCGCGGGCTACTTCCAGCATTGAAGCAACTGAGAATCCGGGGCCGGTGTGGCCGTGGTACTGCACCTTGATGTGGGGGTATTTCTTTTTGATATCGGCAACCAGTTCTCCAAGTACGTTGGGGCGGCCGATGCCGGCCATGTCCTTGAGGCAGATTTCATCGGCCCCGTATTCCACTACCTTGTCCACTATGTCCATGTAGTAGGCGACGGTGTGGACCGGGGAATGGGTGATGGAAAGTGCCACCTGCGATATCATGCCGCCTTTTTTGGCGCCAAGGACCGAGCCTTTGAGGTTGCGGTGGTCGTTGAGGCCGCAGAATGAACGGGCGATATTGGTGCCTTGCTTTTTCTTGACCTTGAACATGAGTTCGCGCACGTCCAGCGGCACGGGATTCATCCTGAGGGCGTTGAGGCCGCGCTCCAGCATGTGCGTCTGTATGCCGGCTTTGTGGAAAGGCGCAGTCCATGCGCGTACGGCCTTGTTGGGGTTTTCGCCGAACAGCAGGTTCACCTGCTCAAAGGCTCCGCCGTTAGTTTCCACGCGGTCGAAGCAGCCCATGTCTATGATTGCCGGAGCTACTTCTGTTAGCTGGTCCACCCTCGGAACATACTTTCCCGAGCTTTGCCACATGTCCCTGTAAACCAGGGAGAACTTGATTTCGCGTTTTGCCATATTTTAAGATTCACTATTTTTGTCGTATCCACAAATATACGAATTATTCTCCAGGCTCGGCGCTGATTTCATTTTTTTCTCTTCTTCTCTCTGAAATATTTTGCAAAGCCAGAAAAAAACATTACATTTGCAGTCCCGAACATGGTGGATGTAGTTCAGCTGGTAGAGCATCGGATTGTGGTTCCGAGTGTCGTGGGTTCGAGCCCCATCATCCACCCCTCAACGCCTCAGAAGAGTCTGAGGCGTTTTTTTGTGCTATATTGGCCGTGGTTTACTTTCCCATATGCTAAATCGGCCCAAGGTGCGGGAACAGAGGTTGAGCTTCACCTCGGTTCCGTCAAAATCGGCTCAAGGTGCGGGAACAGAGGTTGAGCTTCACCTCGGTTCCGTCAAAATCGGCTCAAAGTGCGGGAACAGAGGTTGAGCTTCACCTCGGTTCCGTCAAAAACGGCCCAAAGTGCGGGAACCGGGTAGTGGGTCAGGCGGGGATTATTCCATTCTGCCGACGCGTTCTTCTGAGAAGGAGTAGAAACACTTGTCGGCCACTATTATGTGGTCAAGGAGAAGTATTTCCAGAGGGGCGAGGGCTTTGCGGAGCATTTCCGTTTGGTTTATGTCGGCAATGCCGGGGCGGGGGGAACCTGAAGGGTGATTGTGCACCAGGATTATTTTGGAGCTTTGTTTCTCGATAGCCCGCCTTATGATACGCTTTTTGTCGATTAGCGTGCTTTCCAGGCTGCCGGAGGTGATCATTTCCTGCCCCAATACGAAGTGGGCGTTGTTGAGGTAAACTACCCAGCACTGCTCGTGGTCGAGGTTCTTCAGATGCGGGATCATCAGCTGGTACACCATTTCCGGCGTTGTTACGCTGCGGCAGGCGAGGACGGCCCTTTCTTCAAAGGCGCGGCGCCCAAGCTCAAATGCCGCAGCGATCGCTATGGCGCGGGTTTCTCCCACGCCCTTTTTGTTCATCAACCGTTCCAATGGCCAGGCGCCAAGTACACATAGCCGTCCTCCGGCTTCCACCATTAGCTCCTGAGCAATTTCAAGGGCGTTTTTTCCTCCGCTGCCGCTGCCAAGAAGGATTGCCAGCAGTTCTGCCGGAGATAGGGTTTTGCCGCCCTTTTGCCTGAGTTTTTCCCGGGGTCTTTCTTCCGGGCAAAGATCTTTTATACGCATAATGCCGATTGCTAAAAGCTTATCCTGATCCGGCATCTCGACCAAAGATAAGAAAAACAACACAGACTTTATCCTGCCTGTGTTGTTTTATATGCTTTTTATATGTTTTGACCGATTTTTCGGTCACTGTTTTTTTGTTTTGCCTATCTTTTGCCTCCGTAGGCAAGGTCTCCTGCGTCGCCAAGACCGGGGATGATGTAATTGTGGCTGGTTAGTTCTTCGTCTATTGCAGCTACCCAGAGGGTGTATCTGCTGTCCAGACGCTGACGAAGCTGGTCCACGGCGTAGTGGCTGGCTACAGGACATACCATGTGTATGCAGGCTGCCTGTCCTTCTTCTTCCAGTTTTTGCAGGGCGCTTTCCATGGAGGCGCCGGTTGCGAGCATCGGATCGGCTACTATTAGCGTTTTGCCTTCCAGAGAGGGACAGGTGCAATAGTCTGAATAGACTTTGAAATAGTCTCCTTTGCCGGTTTTGCGGAATGTGGAAAGGAATGCGCTTTCCGCTTTGTCGAAAACGCTGAGAAGGCCATTCTGCAGAGGCAGGCCGGCCCTAAGGATGGCGGCTATGACAAGCGGAGTGTCGAAAGTTGATACATTGGCTACACCGAGCGGAGTGGTGACAGCCTTTTCCGAGTAGGCCAGGGTTTTGGAAATCTCGTAACCGAATACGCAGCCTACACGCTCCAGATTGATGCGGAAGCGCATGCTGTCTTTCTGTATGCGCGCATCCCGGATTTCTGCCATGAAGGTGTTGAGGACAGAGTTTCCTTCTCCTAGATTGATGACTTTCATACGCTTTAGCAATTAATGGTCCGATTACAAATATAGGCATTTTTTGCAAAACGAAAAACGCTCCCGGAGAGGGAGCGCTTTTAAACAGCGGCTAGCGGGGTGTGCCGTATTGTTGTTCGGTTATGACGAGTTTGCCTTCTGTGTCGTAGCCGACCATGTGTGCGTACACATTGATGGTAGTTGCGGAGAAATCGTCCAGAGGGATGCTGTAGAAGCGGTTTTCGGTTTTGAGCTTGCTCTCTTCCATATTTACCGGGTTCTCTCCGTTTCCGTTGTGATAGATGTGGATATCGAGGATTTCGTCGCCCTTGTCCTGATAGCGGAAGAAGACTTCATGCCCGCACTCCGTTCCTTCTGCTTTATACAGCCATAAGCCAAGATCGAGGTAGTGTGGACTTAAGCGGGCGAAATAGAAATATACCGGGTCTGTCGGAAGGAGGTCGGTTTCCGAAGTTGGGGCCGGCTCGGCTTCCTGGATGATGATATTGTAAAGGCTTTTGATGCGAATGTCGAGTTGGGCATTCAGTATGTCAAAAACCATGAAATATCTGGAGCCTTCTGTTTTCCAGTCCTTATTGCTGCTGGCGTTTTCCGTAACAACATATTTGACGCCGTTGTCGCTGACCAGATTGTCGTCTTTTACGGTGACAATGTCCTGGGCGTTTTCTGCGTAATAGGTGCCGTCCTTAAGGCAGCCCCAAAGAGGAAGCAGAGCGAACAAAATGGGAATCAACAGTTTTTTCATACTTTTTTGCGTTTTTTAGTAGGATGTGCAATGAGCTGAATGTCAATATTTTCTATGGAAAAGCCTTTGAATCTGCGTCGTTTCAGATGTTGGCTTACAAGTAATTGAAGTTCCTCATCCACAATGTCGTGGAACTCGTGGTTTTCGCGGTCGTACAGGTGGATGTGGCGGGCGGTGTCGATGTCGAAAAACATCTTGTTTGTTGCCGACATCCGCCGTGCGTAGATGTGGCAGTCGGCAAGTTGGGTGAGGATGTTATAGACTGACGGGGTGCTTATCTTGCTGTCTTTTTCGGCCAGTAGGGCGCTTACTACATCTGCCGATGCGTGGCCCAGCTGCATCATCACCTCATGCACTGCCAGGCGCTGCCGGGTGGCCTTGAGACCATGCCGACGCAGCTGGACGCGAAACTCGTCCATAGTATGTGCGGGGTGACGGGGACTGGTCATAATCAGACATTTAGTAGAGCGCGGGCATTGGCGATAGCAGCCGGCGTAACGGTGCTGCCGGATAGCATCCTGGCAACTTCCTGCACCCTGGATTCGCTGTCAAGCAGCCTTATGCCGGTAACATCTTTTTCCTTGCTTACCAGATAGTGGGCGCTGCCCTTGGCTGCTACCTGCGGCAGGTGGGTGATGGCAAACACCTGCATGTCGGCCCCCATTGCGCAGACGAGAGAGCCCATCTTGTCGGCTGTCGAGCCGGAAACACCGGTGTCGATTTCGTCGAAAACCAGCGTGGGCATGTGGGAGAAGCGGGCCATTTCGGCCTTCAGGCTCAGCATAATTCTGGACAGCTCGCCGCCGGATGCGGCCTTGGCAACGTCCGAAAGGTTCTTTCCGGTGGACGAGAAGAGGAAATGCACAGAGTCCGATCCTGTCGGACCGGGGGTGGTCTCTTCGAGGCTAACCTTGAAGGCGGCGTGGTCCAGATCCAGGCCGTGGAGTTGTTTTTCCACGGATTCCGAAAGGGCGGGAGCCCCTGCGGCGCGCTTGCCGTGAAGTTCCTTGCAGATTGCCAGGTGAGCCTTTTCGGCATCGGCAAGGGCTTTGGATGCGCTTGCAACTTCCGCTTCCAGGGAGGAAGCATCGGCCACCAGGGATTTCAGGCGATCCCTTTCGGCTATCAGTTCTTCTACGGTGGACATGCCGTGCTTTTGAAGCAGGCTGTACAGCAGCGAAAGCCTTTCTTCCACCTGCTCCAGCCTTTGCGGCGACGCTTCGGTCCTGGAATTTGTGGCCGATACTTCGTCGGCTATGTCTTCCATTTCCAGGCGTACGGAATTGAGCCTTTCGGCAAGATCTTTCATCGAAGGGATGAAGCGGGCGGCTTTTTCGAGTTCCCTAGTGGCCTCCCTCAGTAGCTGTGAAGGGGCGGCGACTTCATCGTCTTCCGGGGAGAGAAGCCTCTCTGCGTTGCAGAGCGTTTCTTTAATCTCCTCTGCATGAGCCAGTTGCTTCTGCTCTGCTTCCAGGCTTTCAACTTCTCCTTCCAGGAGGCCCGCCTGGTCCAGGCGCTGCCATCGGCTTTGGTTGTATTCCTGCTCTTCGACTGCTTTTCGCAGGCGCTCCTGCAGGGAAGCAAGGATGTGACGGCATTCCAGCACTTTGTTCCATGCCTCGGCGCAGGAGTTTCGAAGGGCCGATGCGCCGCTGCGAAGGTCCAGTGCTTCGAGGCGGAAACGCTCGTCCTGCAGGCGCAGGGTCTGGTGCTGGGAATGGATATCCACCAGATGGGCGGCCAATTCTTGCAAAACCGGGAGGCTTACGGGTTCGTCGTTGCAGAAACTGCGGGAGCGGCCGCTTTTTCCCACTGTGCGGCGAAGGACCAGGCGGTCGCCGTCGGCAGGTAGGTCCGCCGCTTCCAGAATCGGCTTCAGGCTTTCGTCCAGGCCGAATTCCGCTTCCACTACGCAATTGTCTCCCAGAGGGCCGACCATCGATGCATCGGCCTTTGACCCGAGGACAAGGGACAAGGCGCCGAGGAGTATTGATTTGCCGGCGCCGGTTTCTCCGCTTATAATGATCAAGCCCTCCGGAAATGAGGTTTCCAGAGAGCCAATCAAAATGTAGTTCGATACGGAGAGACTGTAAAGCATTGCTTTAGTCCCCGTTTATGTCGATGGGGTTTTCGTTCTGGGCTTTGCGGTAATAGAGGTCTCCGTTTTCGAACTCCGCGATGGCTACGAGGTCGGGTTTTGGCTGACGCTCATAGTACTTGGAGATTTCTATCTGTTCCTTGTTTTCGAAGACTTCTTCCATTGTGTCGCGGTCGTTGCGGAACTCTTCCAGTTTCTTCATGAGTTCTTTCTTTTCCGCTACTGCGATCTGGTTGGCCCTTTTGTACAGGATAACTACTGATTCATAGATGTTTCCGGTGGGGGCTGCCAGGTTTTTGATATCCCGGGTGATAGTGTTTACGGGAATTTTTTTCTTGTTTTCCATTTTGCTTTTACAATACTTTATCTATTAAATGTACTGCCGCTGCAAGGGGTAAGTTTCAATTATTTTTCTTCCGGAGCGGGGGCTTCGCCGCCGCGGCCTAAGATCTTCTGCACTTTGCGGTACAGGCCGTCCAGTTCGTGCTTGTAATGCGACTCGGGATATTCTCCGGCAAAGTTTAGATAGTCATCCACGAAGACCAGGTATCTGTCTTTCTGCTTTTGCCGGACGCTGAGCCTTGCATAGTGGTACGATGCCATTGCAGTATAGTACAGAACGTCTTCCCTGTACACGTTGTCGGCGTTGGCTTTGAGAACGTTGCGCAGCTTGATGCGGGCGGCGGGGTAGTCCTCCATTACATAGTACTGTTTGCCGGCTTCGAAGTCTTTGCGGTCCAGACGCTTCTGCAGGTCCAGCATCATGTTGTGACAGGCTTCCATGTGGGGCTTGTCATCGGCATGTTCCCTCATGTACTGGGCGATGGCGGCCATGCAGGAGCGGGTGGGATTCTGATCCAGTTCCCACCTGTAAGTTGCGCGGTAAAGGCAGTCCAGACGGTAAAACGCCGCATCCGATGCGAAAGGACTCAGGGGAAAGTTCTCCACAAAACGGGCGAAGTTGGATTCGGCCGTGTAGTAGTCCTTGAAACGGTAATTTGAAAGGCCCCAGTAATACTGAACCGTGTCGTCCCTTGCAGTGCCGTTGGTGAGAACGGCCATGGATTCGAACAGCTGGGCGGCCTTCTGGTACTTCTTGTTGTTGAAATAGTTCATGGCCGCGTCATATTTGGCATCTACGTCGTTGGATGCGAGCAGTGCTTCATATTGGCTTTTGCATGCCCAGGCTGTCGCTAAGGCAAGTGACAGAACGGCGAACTTTATTATCTTGTTTTTCATGATTCTTTATGCTTCCAGAAGGAACTTTTCTGCGTCGCGGGCAGCCATGCAGCCTGATGCTGCGGCAGTGACAGCCTGACGGTAACGTGGATCCTGAACGTCTCCTGCAGCGAAAACCCCGGGAACGGAAGTGGCGGAGGACTTGCCTTCGGTGACTATGTATCCGTTCTCGTCCAGCTTGAGCCAAGGCGCAAACAGGGCCGATGAAGGCGTATGGCCGATGGCGAGGAAGAATCCGTCGATTGCGATATCGAAGACCGTCCCGTCCTTTCGCAGAAGCCTGGCACCGGTGACGCCCATTTCATCGCCGAGGACTTCCTGGGTGTTGCAGTTCCAGAGGACTTCGATGTTTTCTGTCTTGAAAACTTTGTCCTGCATTATGGACGATGCGCGGAAAACGTCCCTGCGCACTATCATATAGACCTTTTTGGCAAGGCTTGCAAGGTACAGGGCTTCCTCACAGGCCGTGTCACCGCCGCCGACAACGGCGACTGTGCGTTTGCGGTAGAAGAATCCGTCGCATGTGGCGCATGCACTGACGCCGGCGCCTTTGAACTTTTCTTCTGACGGCAGGCCCAGATAACGTGCCTGTGCGCCTGTAGCTATGATAAGGCTGTCGGCCTCGACTTCTTTTTCTCCGTCGATGGTGATGCGGAAAGGACGCTGGCCAAGATCGACTGCTGTAGCTGTGCCCTGCCTGATATCGGCCCCGAAGCTGCGGGCTTGTTCCCGCATCGAGTCCATCAGGGTGTTGGCGTCAACGCCGCCGGGGAAACCGGGGAAATTCTCGACGATGGTGGTAGTGGTAAGCTGTCCGCCGGGCTGGATGCCTTCGTACAGAACCGGGGACAGGTTAGCGCGGGCTGCATATATCGCTGCTGTGAAACCGGCGGGGCCGCCGCCCAGAATAAGGGTTTTAACTCTTTCCATGGCTTATTGCAGGGTGGTTGTGTAGTCTTTTTCGAAAATGATGCGCCGTACGGCGGTGTTGTAGCTGTTGCCCTGAGCGTCCGTGCGGAACAGGAAGTCGGTATGAAGTCCGCGCTCCCTTTCTTCCGACAGCATGCGGGGCCAGGCCTGGCCGAAGCGGGCGCTGCGACGGATGAAGTACAGGGCGGTGTCGTAGCCTTGGAAGGCGAACTGGGACGGCTCTGTGCGGAACAGGGCGCGATAAGTGCGGACAAAGCGCTCTACCTCGTCGGACGAATAGTCGGCATGATAGGAGGTGGAGATATGGAGCTGGGCGTCGTGGTAGGCGCTGCCTTCTATGGTTTCGAAGGTCCTCACCTTTGACGGAGCGTACATGACAAGTTTGTAGCCCTTGCCTCTCATGATGCCGAGATTTCTTACTACATCGCCCATAAACGCCTCACTTTCAGATGCTACCACGATGCGGTTCTCTCCGTCTTTTGTCATTAGCTCCGCTAGCGTGGCGGGGATGCCGCGGCCTTCCACGATGGCGTAGTTCAGGATGCTGTATTCGAGCTCCCTGTCGGCCATTGCGCTGCGGATTGCCACGGAAGCGGTAACCGAGGCCGCGCCCTTTTCGGTGACCAGAATGATTCTGTCGTCATCGTCAAGGTCTTCGCTGACCCACTGGGCCAGGTCTTCATATTGGTTGTCAACTGCCGATGGTGCCTGTATAAAGTTCTTGTAATTGGCACCGAGGGCGGCCGCCTTCTGATCCAGAGGTGAGATGACATTTACCTGTCCGTCAACCCTTTGCAGGATGGCTTCCAGATCCCTGGATGTCACGGGACCAAGCACGAAATCGCTCTTTGTGAGGGCGTCGATTGGCGGAATGCCGGCCGCGAGGTCATATACGTGAAGCTGGACCTTGGTGCCCTGGGCTTCCACATCTTTGACTGCCATAAGCACGCCGCTGTAGAAGTCCATATTGGTATCGGCTGCCGATGAGCCTGCCTTCATGGGCAGTACCAGCGAGAATTCAACCTTGTCGCGGGAATGAATGACGAGGATGGAAGAATCCTGCGGGGCGGGCTGGGGCTCCTCGACGGGGCTTACCGCCAAGCTGTCGGCCTGCTGGGGAGCCGGAGTTTCAGGGACGGTCTCTTCTACTGCGGGCTGCTCATCGGCGGCGGCTTTCTTGACCGGGATCCGGAGCACCTGACGGGTGCTGAGTTTGCGGCTCTTGAGGCCGTTGAAGTCCATGATTTCCTTGACCGTGAGATCGTATTTGCGGGCAATGTCGTCTATGTCTTCGTACCATCTTACCGTATGCTCGGTGTAGTCCTGCGGATTGCCTTCTGCCGGGGCTGCAATGGCGTTTTCGCGGTAAGGGATAAGCAGTATCGCATTCTTCTGGAGCCCGGTTTCCCTGAGAGTGGGATTTGCCTGATATAGCTCCTGCTCACTGACTCCGTATGCTTTTGAAATACCGTAAATGGTCTGCTTTTCCAGCACCACGTGCGACAGGTACACCTGACCGTTGAGCTTCACCTTTTCCTTGGAAACGGTGACCGGTGTAGGAACATACTCCTGTGCCATTGCCGAGCCTGCTGCGAGCAGCGTCAGGGCGGAGATGAGTGTGATAAGTCGTTTCATGGCTTTTCTGTTATAAAGTGGCGGCAAAATCTGTGAGGCGTGAGCAGAAAGTATCCCAGCCCAGCCTCTGCTTTTCTTTGCCGATAGCGTCCCGGCAGCTTTCCCGCAGCAAAGCGTCCCCGAAATAGCGGAGGATTTCTTCGCGGATTGCTCCGGGCGCAGGTGTAGGAGCGACAATTCCCGTGCCACGCCCTCCGATGGTCTCCTTAAGTCCGCCTACATCCGTCACTATCATCGGCATGTCGAAGTGGTAGGCGATGGAACTGATGCCGCTCTGGGTTGCGCTCCTGTAGGGGAGGACGGCGACATCGGCCGCACTGAAAAATTTTTTCACTTCCGAATCGCGGATGTAGTCCGGAAAAACGTGGATGCGCTCTTTCCCGGGGATGGAATCTATCAGGCTCCGGTACTTGTCGAAGGACCCGTAAGGTTCTCCTGCGACGATGAGCTGATAGTCTTCGGGAAGGTCGCGGAAGGCTTCGAGCAGGATGTCCAGCCCTTTGTATTCACGGATGAGTCCGAAGAAAAGGATGGTTTTCTTTGCCGGGTCCGTTCCCAGCATTGAGGCCGCTTCCTCCCTTGCCATTTTGGGGCCGAAGTGAGCGTACAGAGGGTGGGGGAGGAGGATGTTCGGGGCGTCGGGTCTTAGGGAAAGCAAATCCTGCCTTACGCTTTCCGACATTGCTACGAAACCTGTGCAGCCGTTAAGGAAATAGCGGGTGAGCGGTTTGTCGAACCAGTGTGCTTCGTGCGGGATTACATTGTCCAGGACCACGACGCTTTTGCATCCCGCATGGCGTGCAATGTAGCCAAGCGAAGGGGCGAACCATGACATCCAGTATTTCATGACCAGAAGGTCCGGCTTCCACTCCCGGATGCTGCGTGCGGCTTTTATCCAGCTCAGAGGATTCATTGTATCCACAAGGGCTTCCGCCTTAACTGGTATGGCTTCATCTTCCGGGCTGACGTACTGGGTTTTGCCGGGGAAGAGGAAATCCGGGTACTGGCGGGAGAAACTGACGGCCCTTGTATCATGACATTTTCCCAGTCCTGCCAGCATGCTGGCGTTGAACTGGGAAATGCCTCCCCTTAGGGGATAGAAACTGGATAGGACTGTTATCCGCATCCTTTATTTCTTGGAAGCTTCCTTTGTCTTGATGTAGGCGGCGTTGAGTCCGGCGAGCAGGGATTCGGTGATGTCCAGTTTAGGATCGGCCGTTACTACCGGTGTCGAAAGGATTGCACCTGCGGTGGCAAGAATCATTGCGTACTGGTGCTCCTGATTGTATTCCTGTACGTATTCTGAGATGGCGTTGGCAATCTGGTTCATCATTACCTGCTGCTCTTCTGCCATTTCCTGCTGTTTCTTTACAACGTACTGCTGGTAGGACTGCTGCTGCTCCTGGAGTTTCTGGTACTGGGCCTGGGCTACCGAAGTGGTGAGGAGGCCTTTGTCCACCTTGTTCTGGAAGTCGTTGGCGTCTTTTTCCAGCTTTTTGCCGCGGCGGTCAATCTCTGCCTGGATGCCGGAGGTCTTTGTTTCGAATACGGAGTTGAGGTCGTTGGCCATGTCGTAGCCTTCCATTACCTTGTCCATATTAAAGTAAACGATGCTGCCGGCTACGGCTACGCTGTCTGTTGCGGCCTTGGCCTCGGGGGCTGCTGCCTGGTTTTGATTGCAGGATACGGCAAATGCCAGGGTGGCGGCGCCGATGAGAAGGAGTACTTTTTTCATTATTGGTGTTTTAAATAATTATTCGTCAAGAATGCAAAGGTAGTTATTTTTTGCGGATTTGCGAAAGATAGGCCTGAATTGTTTTCTCAAGCCCAAGGTAAAGCGCGTCGCTTATAAGCGCATGGCCGATTGAAACCTCGTCAGTCCATGGAATGGTCCGGATGAAATAGGCGAGGTTCTCGAGGGAAAGGTCGTGCCCGGCATTGAGTCCAAGACCTGCCTCCTTGGCGGCCTTTGCCGTCTCAAAATAAGGGCCGATAGCCTTTTCGGGGTCTTTGGGGTAGTCTTCGGCGTATGCTGCGGTGTAAAGCTCCACCCTGTCGGCCCCGCAGGCGGCCGCCCCTACGGCCATTGCGGGAACGGGGTCGATGAAGATTGAGGTGCGGATGCCCTTTTTGTGGAAAGTATCGCACAAATCGCTGAGTAAACTCTTGTATTCCAGAGTGTTCCAGCCTGCGTTGGAGGTTATGGCATCCTGTCCGTCAGGGACTAGGGTTACCTGGTCGGGCACTACTTCCAGGACAAGGTCCACGAAACTCTGGACGGTGGGGTTCCCTTCTATGTTGAATTCTGTTTTCAGAAGGGGACGGATGATGCGTACGTCGGCATAGCGGATGTGGCGCTCATCTGGCCTTGGATGCACTGTGATGCCTTCTGCGCCGAAGGATTCGATGTCCAGGGCGGCTTTTGTGACGTCGGGGACATTGCCGCCGCGGGCGTTGCGCAGCGTGGCGATTTTATTGATATTAACGCTCAGTCTAGTCATGTTACGGGTTTTATATTGCACAAAAATAAGGAAATTTATCAGAAATATGTTAATTTTGGCGGTTGATTTTAAAGACAGCATGAAAATAGGATATTTCATTCTCAACGATCAGCTAAGGAACGACCCCCGCATGGACGCCCTCCTTTCTGATTTGCAAGAAGCAACCTTTGAGGTATATGAAATCCGCAGCAAAGCGGATGTGCGCCCGGAAACAGACCTTGTCCTCTCAATGGGCGGCGACGGAACCTTCCTGTCGGCAGCGCATGTAGTTGCCGATATCGGCCTTCCCATCCTGGGCGTCAACTTCGGCCGGATAGGCTTCCTTTGCGAAAACAGGCCCGAGGCAGTGCGCAAAGCCCTTGTGGAAGGGGATTTCCGCATTGAATACCGTACAGTTCTCAACGCTACGCTAAAAGGCCCAGAGGCTCGCCGCACCATCGGCATGCTGCCTTATTCCGTGAATGAAGTGGCCCTTCACCGCAGCGGCTCCTCCGTGCTGGGTATCAACGTAAGCATAGACGGCGAACCCCTCCCGACATATTGGGCCGACGGGCTAATCGTCGCCACTTCCTCCGGCTCAACCGCCTATTCTCTCAGCGTCGGCGGGCCTATCTGCATGCCGGACACAAAGGCTCTCGTCCTTGCCCCAATCGCTCCTCACAACCTGAATGTGAGGCCGATAGTGCTGCCGGAATCGGCCAAGATAGACATCAGTTTCATCTCCCGCGACGGCAGGGCTACCATGTCAACGGACAACCGCACGGTGGAAATCCAACCCGACTGGACCATCCATGTGGAGATGGCACAGTTTTCGCTTAAACGAATCAGGCTCGCCCAGTCCGGCTTCGTGAAGGCTCTCACTTCACGTCTGTTCTGGGGCGAAGATATGCGTAACAACATTTAATTGATGAGTACAGACAGACTACCAAGGCACGTATCCATAATAATGGATGGTAACGGACGGTGGGCAAAGGCCCGCGGTTTGGAGAGGGTCCAAGGCCACATCGAAGGCGCCGAAAGCGTGCGTGCCTGCCTGGAGGCGGCAGTGGAGGACAAAATCGAATACCTGTCGGTATATGCCTTTTCGGAAGAAAACTGGAACAGGCCGGCCGCGGAAGTGGACGCCCTAATGGCGATGATCATCCGCTATATCATCCAGGAACGTGACAATATCATGCGCAACAACATACGTTGCGTTGTCCTTGGCAACCGTTCTCACCTGAGCCGGGAAGTCAAGAAAGCCATCGACGACATGATGGCGGAATCGGCAGGAAATACCGGCACTACATTTATAGTATTCCTCAGCTACAGCGGAAAGTGGGATATATTGCAGGCCATGAAGGCCGCCGCCGCAGAGCTTGGCCCGGAAGCCTTCCAGTCCATGACCCAGGAAGACTTCGACAAATATCTGGTAACTGCCGACATCCCCGACCCGGACCTCCTGATCCGCACCTCCGGAGAACTGCGCATATCCAATTATCTCCTGTGGCAGTCGGCCTATACGGAATTCTACTTCACTGACACCCTGTGGCCGGATTTCCGCAAACCCCAGTTCCGTCAGGCCCTTGCCGAATATGCCCGCCGGGACCGCCGATATGGAAAAGTTAAATAAAATGCCTATCTTTGCAAGATAACATCCATTAGCGAATGACTGTAAGAAAGATACTTTGCACTGCGCTGCTGCTCTCCCTGGCCGGAATATCGCTTCGGGCTCAGCAAAACCGTAGTAGCATAGAAGTGGACTATAACAACCCCCGCACCTACGTTGTCGGGGGTGTCAGCATAGAAGGAAACCAATACTTCAACGAGCATCAGATCCTCCAGCTAACAGGCCTTAGGACAGGGCAGTCACTCACGGTCCCGGGCGAAGAGGCCACAGGCATAGTCAAGCGCCTGGTGGCCCAGCGTTATTTCGAAGACGTGGCAGTAGTGGTCGATTCTCTCTCCCACAATGCCGACACGGCCTGGTTTAAAATCTGCATCAGGGAACGTCCCCGCGTATCCCGCTGGACATATACCGGAGTAAAATCGGGCGAAAAGAAAGACCTCCAGGAACGTCTGAACCTGCGTCCGGGCCGCGAATATTCCGACTATGTCAAAAAAACCTCTGTTGACATCATCAAGCGCTACTATAAAGAGAAAGGCTACCTTAAAGTGGACGTGGATGTGGAAGCAGTGCGCGACACCATGATCCGCAGCGCCATCCGCGTCAATTTCAAAGTGGACAGAGGCCGCAAAATCCGTATCAAGGACATCAACTACATCGGCAATAAGGATGTGAAGGAGCGCAAGCTCGCAAAGAACATGAAGGAAACCCACGCCAACAAGTGGTACAACTTCTTCAAGTCCAAAAAGTTCAAGGAAAAAGAGTACGAGAAAGACCGCAAAACGGTGCTGGATGCCTTTGGCGAAGCAGGTTACAGGGATGCGCGTCTTGTCAGAGACTCGGTGTACTTCCTGGAAGACGGCAAGCATCTTAACATAGACATGCAGTTCGACCAGGGCCGCAAATACTATTTCCGCAACATTACATGGACGGGCAACTCCGTCTATCCTTCAGAGGTACTGAACAATATCCTTCAAGTTAAAAAAGGCGACGTTTACGACGTAGTAACCCTTGAAAAACGCCTCCACGGCGGCGGCAAGGAAAACGAATACGACGTTTCCAAACTATATCGCGACAACGGCTACCTCTTCTTCAACGTAACCCCGGTCGAGGTGAACATCCAAAATGACTCGGTGGACGTGGAGCTCCGCATATCGGAAGGCAAGCCGGCCATCCTGAACGATATCGTCATCAACGGCAACGACCTCACCAACGAGCGTGTAATCCGCCGCCAGCTGATGACCCGTCCCGGCTATCTGTTCAGCCAGTCGGACTTCGAGCGATCAATCCGCGAAATAGCCTCCATGGGCCAGTTCGACCCGGAAGCAATAATGGGCCCCGGCGGATACTCTATCCTGCCCAATCAGCTTAACAACACGGTAGATATTGTCTATAATGTAACAGAAAAGCCTTCTTCACAGCTGGAACTGTCCGGCGGTTGGGGCGGCAATACCTTCGTGCTCACTGCGGGTGTAAGCTTCAATAACTTCTCTACGCGCAGGCTTTTCGAAAAGGGCGCATGGCGTCCGGTGCCTCTGGGCGATGCGCAGAACCTCGCGCTCCGCTTCCAGACCAACGGCCGCTATTACACAAATCTAAGCGTGAGCTTCATGGAGCCCTGGCTCTTCGGCAAAAAGCCAACGTCCCTCAGTATCTCCGGATACTATTCCAGGATGACGGATGCCTATTACAATTCCAGCTACTGGATCAGCGGTATCCTCAATGCCACAAAGAGCTTCGAAGTGTTCGGCTTCAACGCCGGCCTCGGTACGCGTCTTAAATGGCCCGACAACTACTTTGTCCTATACAACAACCTTAGCTGGCAGACATACAAGCTCAACAACTGGACAAACAGTTACTTCGCATTTAACGACGGTATCTCCCACAACCTTAGCTATACCATCTCCCTGTCGCGTAATTCATCCGACCAGCAGATTTACCCCCGTACAGGTTCGGAGTTCTCGGCCTCGCTGCAGTTTACGCCGCCGTACTCCCTGCTGCGCAGATACACTTACGACGACGATGGCAATAAAGTCAAGGTAAACAGCTGGCGCGACATTCATTACGATGCCTATACGGACGAATCCGGCATTGTTCACCCCGGCTGGACCAGCGCCCAGCGCTACAAGTGGATCGAGTACCACAAATGGAAATTCAACGGCACCGTTTATACCAAACTGGTCGGCGACCTTGTCCTGATGACCCGCGCCCAATTCGGCTACCTTGGCTATTACAACCGTAACTGGGGCTATTCTCCCTTCGAGAGCTTCCAGGTTGGCGGCGACGGTATGTCGGGATATATGACATACGGAGCGGAAATAATCTCCCTGCGTGGTTACGAGGATTATTCCCTCACCCCCCGCAAGATGACACCGTACAGCCAGGATTATGAGAGTTACGCAGGTAATGTCTATGATAAATTCACGGTAGAACTGCGTTATCCCGTCATCCTTCAGCCTCAGAGCACAATCTACGCACTGGCCTTCCTCGAAGGCGGTAACTGCTGGAGCGACATCCGCGAATTCAACCCGTTCCAGATCAAGCGCAGCGCCGGTTTAGGCGTACGTGTCTTCCTGCCGATGATCGGCCTCCTTGGTGTTGACTGGGGCTACGGATTCGACGATCCGGTGAACGGCGGAAGCCAGTTCCACTTCGTGCTGGGCCAGCAATTCTAATGTGGTACGAAACTTGTGATTATAAAATTTTGAAACAAGAAACAAATAAATTTTTAATGATATGAAAAAGCTTTTTGTCATTGCCTTTGCGGCATTCGCAACTTTCTCCCTTTCCGCCCAAACCATCGGCAAGGTGAACTTCAACGAACTTGTCATGTTAATGCCTGAGATGGACGCTGCACGTCAGACCATCAGCGCCTCCCAGAAAGAAGCCGAGGAAACCTACTCTGCCATGGTTGAGGAGTATCAGGGAAAAGCTACCCAGTATCAGCAGAAGTCTGCATCCTGGACTGCAGCAATCAAGGAGTCCAAGGAAAAAGAGCTCTACGATATTCAGAACCGTATCCAGGAATTCCAGAACAATATCAGCCAGGAACTCCAGCAGCAGCAAAGCCAGCTCATGGCCCCCATCAATGAAAAGGCTCAGAAAGCAGTTGCCGAAATCGCCAAAGCCAAAGGTCTCACAGCCTTGTTCGATTCTACCCAGGCTCTCTATTTCGACGACTCTAAGGTAGTTGATATTACCGCCGATGCCCGCAAAGCCCTGAATATCCCCGATGGCCGCACACTGGAATCCCTCCAGGCAGAGCTTCAGGCTCAGGCCCAGGCCGCTCAGGCAGGCGCTGCAAAATAGTTTGATTAATCACACAAAAAACAGGGACCGACGATTGCCGGTCCCTGTTTTTTGATGTGGAATGTTGCAAAAACTAAATTGTGCCTTGCTCCAACATTGCTGTTGCGACTTTCATGAAGCCGGCGATGTTGGCGCCTTTCACGTAGTCGATTGTACCGTCGGGCTGGGTGCCGTATTTTACGCACTGCTCGTGGATGCTCTTCATGATGAAGTGGAGCTTGTCGTCAACTTCTTTTGCATCCCAGGAGATATGCTCTGCGTTCTGGGTCATTTCCAGGCCGGAGGTGGCTACGCCGCCGGCGTTCACGGCCTTGCCGGGAGCGAAGAGGATGCCGTTATTCTGGAAGAAGTGGATGGCGCCGGGCTGGCAGCCCATGTTGGAAACTTCGCAGCAGCACCAGCAGCCGTTTGCCTTTAGTTCCTTAGCGTCATCTTCCGACAGTTCGTTCTGGAAGGCGCAGGGGAGGGCGATATCTACCGGAATGCTCCAGGACTTCTTGCCGGGGGTGAACTTGGTGAGCTCGGGGAATTTGACGGCCATGTCTTCCACTTTGTTGCGGTTGGAAGCACGCATGACAAGCATGTAGTCGATCATTTCGGGGGTGATGCCGTCGGGGATTTCGCATACGCCGTCGGGACCGCTGATGGCTACGACTTTGGCTCCAAGTTCACGGGCCTTTGTGGCGGCGCCCCAAGCTACGTTGCCGAAGCCGGAGAGTGCTACTTTCTTGCCCTTGATGTCTTTGCCGGCCTTCTTGAGAAGGTGCTGGGTGAAATACAGGGCGCCGAAACCGGTTGCCTCCGGGCGGAGGATGCTGCCGCCCCAGGTGCTTCCCTTGCCGGTGAGAACGCCGGTGTTGTACTGGCGGGCCAGTTTCTTATACATGCCGTAAAGGTAGCCGATTTCGCGGCCGCCTACGCCCACGTCGCCGGCGGGAATATCCTGGTCGGGGCCGATGCAGTTCCAAAGCTCAAGCATGAAGGCCTGGCAGAAGCGCATGATTTCGTCGTTGGACTTGCCTACGGGGTCGAAGTCCGAGCCGCCTTTGGCGCCGCCCATCGGCAGAGTTGTGAGGGCGTTTTTGAAGGTTTGTTCGAAGCCGAGGAATTTGAGCATGGAAGGGGTCACTGCTTTGTGGAAGCGCAGACCGCCTTTATAGGGACCGATGGCACTGTTGAACTGGATGCGGTAACCGGTGTTGGTCTGGACTTCGCCTTTGTCGTCTATCCAGGTTACACGGAAAGTGAAGATGCGGTCCGGTTCTACCAGGCGTTCCACAATCTTTGCTTTCTCAAATTCGGGATGCTGGTTGTATACATCCTCGATGGATTCCAGGACTTCCTGTACAGCCTGAAGGTACTCTTTCTCCAGAGGGTACTTGGCTTGCAGGCGTGCCATGATGTCAGTGGTTTTCATGATAGTAATTAATGTTTAGTGTTACAGTTATATTAAAATAGGCTTTCTTTTAAAAGCCTTACAAATTTAAAGAATAAAAAGGTAATTCACAATTATTTTTTAGGCAAGAATCTTTTGCTTAAAAAAGGAATAATCTGATAATTAATTATTAACTTTGCAGGCTATTACTAATGTAACTGACTATATGAAAAAACTGACCATTGCGCTGGTTCTTACAGCTGCTTTCGCAGGTCTTGTCTCCTGTGAAAAATCGCGCTCCAAAGCAGAGCGGCTGCTGGAGAACTATGCAGAGGTGACGGTTCCTGCTCCGGACCTTTCAGGAATCACCGACAACGGCAAAGAGGTTCTGAATCTGTACCGTTTCGCCGCCGATGCGGCAGACGCCATCTATTGGGAGCAGAATTTCGGCCCTAAATCCAGCATGGAAAGCCTGGAAAACGATGCCGAAAGGCAATTCGCCTTTGTCAATTACGGTCCTTGGGACCGTATCGACAATCAGCCCTTCATCACCGGTTATGCAGCTAAGCCTTCAGGAGCCAACTTCTACCCGGCGGACATGACCGACGAAGAATTCAACGCTCTTGAGGATCCTGCCAAATACAGCCCTTATACCCTTATCCGCCGCAATCCGGCCGGTGCTCTGGAAGTCGTCTGGTATCACGACGCTTTCGCCCCCGAGGTAAAGAAAATGGCCGATCTTCTGCGTGCGGCGGCGGACATAACCATCAAATCCAGCGTGCGCGAATACCTTCTCAAAAAGGCCGACGCCCTTCTGAGCGACAATTACTACGAAAGCGAGCGCGCCTGGCTGGAAATGACCGACAGCAAGATGGACCTTGTAATCGGCCCCAATGAAACAATTGATGACGACCGTTACGGCATCAAGGCTTCTTATGGTGCATACGTGCTGCTGAAGAATCTGGAGCGCACAGAAAGCCTCGCAGCCCTCTGCAAAAGGCTCCCTGATCTTCAGGCTTCCCTTCCCGGGAATGCCGATTACCACGCCTTCGTCCCCGGTGCGGAGTCCAATATCTTCTCCTGCGATGTCCTGTACTATGGCGGTTATACCAATGCCGGCTACAAAGTCATCGCCATCAACTTCCCCTACGATACCCGCGTACAGGAAGAGCTCGGCACACGCACCATCCTTTTCGACAATATCATCCGCGAAAAGTTCAACCGCACCGTATTCCCTGCAGGTATGCTTCTTCTGGAAGGTGACGACCGTTCCCACCTGGATGCAAATGCCTTCTATTGGGATATCGTGTATCGTGAGGTTGCCAAGGGCCTTGGCGTGAAAGAAACCGTAAACGGCAAGGGTACTGTGATAGAAGCTCTTGGAAACGAGGCTCTTACGCTTGAAAAAGCCAAGTCCAATGTGCTTGGTACATATCTTTTGATGCAGGATGTGGATGCCCACAAGGTCGATGCCCTGATCATGAAACCGGACGTCATTGCAACTTTCGTAGCCAATGTAATCCGCTCCACCCGCTTCGGCTTTGGCGATGCAACCGGCCGTGCCAACCTTATAATTTACAATTATCTTACGGAGCAAGGCGCTATTTTCCGCAAAGCCTCCGGCAAGTATGCTCTGGACTATGCAAAGACAGAGACTGCAGTGCAGTCGCTTGCGGAGATAATCCTCCAGATGCAGGCCACGGGCGATTTGGCGGCCGCTACAACCTTCGTTCAGAAGTATGCCGTCGTCCCTTCCGCAATTAAGGCCGACATTGTAAACCTGGAACTTGAAAAGATTCCGGTCGATATCCGTCTAAAATACGAAAGATAAAAATCAGATATAATGGCTAAGAAATTCAACGCTAAGTATATGGTGTTCCTGCCGCTGGTGCTGGCCATCACCATATTCCTCTGGGCAGTGCCTGTGTCATTCTTTGGCATCGAGGCGCTCACTGTAGTGCAGCAGCGCGTTATCGCACTGTTCGTTTTCGCAGCTCTGATGTGGATTTTCGAAATCATCCCCAACTGGTCCACTTCGCTGCTCGTCATCGTCATTTCGCTTCTGACGGTATCCAACAAAGGCATCGGCCTGTTCTGCGATCCGCAGTACGGCACGCTGGTCCCTTATGCTCGTATCATGTCATCAATGGCCGACCCTGTGGTCATGCTCTTCCTGGGCGGCTTCGTGCTCGCTATAATGGCCGAGCGTTACGGCCTGGACGTCACCCTGGCAAGGGCCCTTCTGAAACTCTTCGGCACCAAGCCCGAAATCGTGCTCCTGGGCTTCCTTATCATGATTTCCGTCTTCTCGATGTTCATGTCCAACACCGCAACGGCCGCCATGATGCTTGCCCTTCTCACACCGGTTCTCTCGAAGCTTCCGGCCGACGACAAGGGTAAAGTCGGTCTTGCGCTGTCCATCCCCGTAGCCGCCAACCTCGGTGGTATCGGCACTCCTATCGGCACTCCTCCCAATGCTACCGCAAAGGGCGCTCTGGAGCAGGCCGGCATCGACGTAAGCTTCGGCGAATGGTGCGTACACATGATTCCTTACGTGATTATCATGATTCTCATCGCGTGGGTGGTGCTCCGTTTCCTGTTCCCCTTCAAGACCAAGAAACTTGTGCTGGAAATCCCCGAGAGCAAGCAGAAAAAGGACTGGAGACTGTATGTAGTATGGGTCACTTTCATCGGCACCATCCTTCTCTGGGCTACCGAGCAGATTACCCATATCAACTCCAATATCGTCGCCCTTATTCCTCTTGGCGTGTTCACCGCTACAGGTCTTTTCGGCAAAGAGGAAATCAAAGAAATCAACTGGAATGTGCTTTGGCTGGTGGCCGGAGGTTTCTGCCTTGGTTACTGCCTGCAGGATACCGGTCTTGCAAAGGTCCTCATCCAGGCTATTCCTTTCGGCAGCATGAGCGTTGTGCTGGTGCTTATTGTGGCAGGTCTGGTGTGCTACCTGCTCAGTAACTTCATCTCCAACTCCGCAACCGCAGCCCTGCTTATCCCTATCCTCATCGTAGTAGCCAACGGCATGGCCGATCCCGAAGCAGCCAACAACGCACAGTTCATGGCCATGGGCGGCACTTCCGCCATGATTATCTTCATCGCCGTGTGCGCCTCCATCGCCATGCTCTTCCCCATCTCCACGCCTCCGAATGCCATTGCATCGGCAACCGGCATGGTGGAGACCAAGGACATGACCAAGGTCGGTCTCATCATCGGCGTAGTAGGCTTTGTACTGGGATACTTCTGGCTCACAAAACTGTTCCCGTTTGCATAAAATGAAAAAGACTATATTACTTTCAATGGCAGCGCTGCTTATCGGCAGCGCCGCTTTTGCACAAGAGGAAAAACCCTCGCATTTCAAACTTTACGGCTTTATCCGTAACTACATGGTGGTGGACAGCCGTGAAGTAAAAGCCGGCACGGAAGATCTGTATTTCTACATGCCGGTGGGCAAGAATGTGGTGAACGGAACGGATTTGAACGACGGCTTCAACTGGCGCTTCGTTTCCCTCACCACCCGCATGGGCCTGGATGTTTCGGGCTACAAATGGGGAAGCATGGGCGTTTCCGGTAAGGTAGAGGCCGATTTTTATTGCCTCAACGGCTCCGTAGCAACGCTTCGTCTGCGTCAGGCATTCATGAAACTGGCATGGGATGAGAGCCCTGTGACACTTACCATCGGCCAGGCATGGCATCCCATGGCGGCCGACATGCCCCACATGAACAACCTGGAAACGGGCGCCCCCTTCAATCCCTTCAACCGCAGCCCGCAGCTCACCGCCGATGTTTCTTTGGGCGGTGGCTTGAGCCTTACGGCCAGCCTCCTTTACCTGAACCATTACTTGCCCGTGGGCCCCGAAGGCAAGGTGAAGAACTACTTCAAGTACGGCCTTCCGGAACTCTATCTGGGCGTGGCTTATAAGAATGGCAAGGTCGTGGCCAAAGCCGGTGTGGACATGGTGAATATCAAGCCCATCGGCTATGTGGGTTACAATAAGGAGAACGGCGTGCTCAATGAGACCAAACTGGTGCGTGGCTACACCATGGACAGCAAGGTTGCCAAGGCTAACGGCCTGCTCACCACCCTGTCTCCGTTCCTGTTCCTGCAGTACACGGACGGCAAGTTCCAGCTGCGGGCCAAGACCATCCTGGCACAGGCGGGAGAGCACATGAACCTGCTCTCCGGTTATGGCGTGGCTGCCCTGGACGATGTCAATTACAAGTACTCCTATACTCCTATGCAGGACTGGGCTTCCTTCGTAAGCTTCTCTTACGGAAAGAAGTTCCAGGTAATGGGTATGCTGGGTTACATGAAACAGCTGGGAACCACCGCCGATCTGGCCGGAGACCTGTGGATCAACACCGCAGCCGACACCAAGATCCAGCAGGCCCTTCGCGCTACGCCTACCGTGGCATGGAACCTCGGGAAGTTCACCGTGTCGCTTGAATACAATCTTACAGCGGCTGAATTCGGCACCGGAGCGCGCAACGCACGCGGCATGTTCACCGGTACGCCTGAATGGGTGCTGAACCACCGCTTCATCTGCATGACGAAGTTCAATTTCTAAGAACCTTATAAAGAAATGGGCTGACCGCTTGGCCAGCCCATTTCTTTTATCTTACCCGCAGTCTGCGGCCGACTCTTAGAACCGTCTTTTCACTGATACCGTTCAGGCGGCAGAGCGCCCTCACTGTGGTATGATACTTTTTGGCGATTCCGGAAAGCGTATCTCCGGAGCGGATGGTGTGGTAGCGCATTGCTGCGGCCTCTGCTGCGGCGCGTGCGGCAGCGTCCTTCTTAGCCTGTTCTTCTGCGGCTATGCGGTCTTCCTCGTCGGTGCGGAAGATTTCGTCTTCGTCATCTACGTTCTGGACGTAGCGCTGGTTGGGATTGAAATACCAGGAACGGATCTTTAGCAGGCGATGCCGAAGGGTGCCGTTCTCGAAGTCTATGAGCCATGAAGGATCGAATGCCGCGCCTTTGTAACGCGTCTCGAAATGCAGGTGAGGCCCTGTAGAACGCCCGGTAGAGCCGCCAAGGCCGATGATGTCGCCCGCGCTCACCCAGTCGCCGCTTTGCACTTTGCGCTCCGAAAGGTGGCCGTAGAAGGTCTCCAGGCCGTTGGCGTGGCGGATGACCACAAGGTTGCCGTAACCTCCCACATAGTCGGAGATGCGCACCTTGCCGTCAAATGTTGCGGGAACCGGCGTTCCCTTGGGGTAGGGAAGGTCTATGCCCTGGTGCCGGCGTCCGTGGCGGTAGCCGAAAAGGGAACGCGGATGCGTTTTGTTGGGGCATGCGTATGAATCCAGGGAATCCACTATCCAGATTGAGAACTGGTCCGGGATTGGATCCGGCTCCCTGTAGGGGTTTACTGCGCGGGTGTCCCAATTTTCGGTGAAAACCTTGTCGTCGGCAAGTGCTGCGGGGTCTTTTACAAAACGGTAGGTGCCGTTGTCGTACAAGACAACCTTTACGGCGGGATTTCCCGTGTCAAGGGTGTCGGCATAAGAGGAGCTCCGATTTGTGGTGGGCTTTACTTCCTGACGGCCGAAGGCGTGGCGGAGGGAGTCGGCCTCCCTTGTGGCTACACTGTCCTCCTGGGCCTGCAGGGCAAGGCTCATGCTCAGGGATATGAATACGAGTAGTGCTTTTCTCATTTATCTTTTAGCACCGAAGCGGGTCATAAGGATATCGTCAACTTCGGCTATTTTTTCTTTCAGTAATTTCTGGGATGTTGCTTCGCAGATGAAGCGGAGGTAAGGTTCCGTATTGGAAGGACGGATGTTGAACCACCAGTCGGGGAATTCTACGCGGTAGCCGTCGAAGTCCATGAAGGCCGTGGCTTTTTCCGCTGCCATGAAATGCTCCTTGACGGCGTCCATCGCCCCTTTCTTGTCCTCTACGCGGTAGTTGATTTCTCCGGAGTTTTGGTAGCGGACAATCTCGGCGATTGCCTGGCTAAGCTTCTTGCCTTCTTTTTTAAGGTCGGCCACTATGTTGAGGAGGATGATGGAAGCCAGGAGGCCGCTGTCGCTGTAGAAGAAGTCGCGGAAATAGTAGTGTCCTGCGAGTTCACCGCCCCAGACGCCATCGATTTCACGGAGTTTCTTGGCGGCAAATGCACGGCCGACTTTCCAGGTGCGCATCTCGCAGCCCATTGGTGCAAGGTATTCACCGACGGCTTTTGAGGAACGGATATCCTGCAGTACGAGGCCTTTGAGACCGCGCTCGCCCACAAAATAACGGCCCATGAGGGCAATCATGAGGTCCGGGCTGATGAAGGTGCCCTTTTCGTCCACGAACATTACGCGGTCGGCGTCGCCGTCGTAGATTACGCCGGCGTCGGCCCCTACTTCACGCACCTTTTCTTCCAGGGGGAAGCAGTTCTTTTCGATGAGGGGATTGGGCTCGTGGTTGGGGAAACGTCCGTCCAGGGTGTCAAACAGATAGTGGAAGTTGGCGCCGGTGCCGAAGATTTCCTTGGCGAAGAGGTTGGCCATGCCGTTTGAAAGGTCCATTGCCACGGTGAGCGTGCTGTAATCCTTTACGAACTTGCGCATGAAGGCCAGGTAGTCGGCCATTATTTCCTTTTGGTAAACTTTGCCGCGCTTTTCGGCTACTGGGGTGGGTTTGCCTTCGTCGATCCAGGCCTTGATCTGGCCCAGGCCTGCGTCGAAGCCGACGGCCTGGGCATCGGTAGTTGAAACCTTCATGCCGTTGTATTCGGCCGGATTGTGGGAGGCGGTAATCTGCACTGATGCGTCGAAGCCGTAGTTGGCAGTGCCGAAGTACACCATGGGCGTAGAGCTGAGGCCGATGTCGTAAACGTCTGCCCCTGCATCGTTTATGCCTTTGATCACGGCGTCGTGGATCTCGTCTGACGAGACGCGGCAGTCGCGGCCTACGAGGACTTTATCGGCTTTAAGAAGCTGAGGAATGAAATAACCTACTTTATAAGCGATGTCCAGGTCCCAGTCTTTGCCCCAGACTCCGCGGATGTCATAAGCGTGAAATGCTCCCATAATTGATTTGTTTTAGTGTTTATTATTTTAGGCGGGTGTTATAGTGCGGGTGAATTTTGCCTTTGGTGATGTTCTGCAGCTTGGAGGAAATCATCTTTTTGCGGATGGGGGCTGCGTGGTCGGTGAAAAGGTCGCCGTCAAGGTGGCTGAGTTCGTGCTGGATCATGCGGCAGGCAAAGTTGTCGAATTCTTCGGTCACTTGCTGCAGATCCTCATTGTAATAGCGCACGGTCATCTTTTTGGGGCGCACAACGTCGCAGTAGATGCCGGGAATGCTGAGGCAGCCTTCAGAATAGGTGGTCTTTTCGTCGCTCTCTTCCAGGATTTCTGGATTGATGAGGGTGCGGCGGAAGCCTTTGAGGTAGTCGTAGGTTTCGGAGACTACGTCGCCGTCAACGATGACTATGCGTGTACTTACGCCGATCTGGGGAGCTGCCAGGCCGCAGCCGTCGGCAACTACAAGTGTGTCTTTCAGGTCCTGTACAAGTGCGGCGATGCCGGCTTTGTCGTTTAAGTCCGCCGGCTGGGCGGTACGGCGCAGCACTTCTGCGCCATAGAGGTAAATTGGTCTTATCATTTTCTTCGTTTTGTCTTTTTTAAGGACAGGCTTTCGGGGACATCGGCAGGGTTGAAGGACGCGACCGACCCGCTGGTGCGGTCCATGTAGCTTTGCAGGATAATGGCGGCGCTTATCTTGTCCACCGACTTTTTGTCCCTTCTTGCCGATGCCTTCATTCCTCCGTCTATCATTGCCCTGTGGGCCAGGACGGAGGTGAATCGCTCGTCCTCAAGGCTTACAGGGATGTCCGGAAAGGCTTTGGCAAGCTGCTTGAGGAAGGCATCCACGTGGGCTTGGGCCTCTGACGGCCTTCCGTCCAGATTAACCGGATATCCCACTACAAATCTAATGATTCTCTCGATGGTGGCGTAATTTTTGAGGAAATCTATTAACTTTGTAGAATCGACTGTCTCCAGGGCAGAGGCAAAGATCCCCAGCGGGTCGCTGGCGGCGATTCCAGTGCGCCGGAGTCCATAATCTATGCCAATGAGTCTGTCCATACAGTTGACAAATATACGAATAATTTATGGATAAATCCGCCAAGAAAGACCGTTCTTTCCGTCTGTCGCTGATAGACGCCACCTCTCATGAGCGCCTGTGGAGCCTGCGTTTCACAAGGACGGCCTTCATAATAGCCGCCGTATCGACGGTCGTAATAGTGGTAGTAGGCTTATTCAGCATAATAGCCTACACTCCAATCCGCACATTCATTCCGGGCTATCCGGATGCTCATTCCCGCCGTCAGGCTGTGCAGAATGCCCTGAGGATTGATTCGCTGCAAACCCGCATCCTCCAGTGGGAACTGTACACGGAGAATCTAAGAAGGGTAGTGGCAGGGGAGGAGCCAATCCAGCTTGACAGCCTGTTTACAAGCGGGAACGGTTCGGCCTCAGTCAGCGACGCCAGCTTCCTGGCCCTTCGCGACTCGCTCCTGAGGGCCGATGTAAACGCCGAAGAACAGTTTGAAGTAGGCGCCGCCCCAAGGCGCAACCTGCCCATCGAGGCTTTGTCTTTCTTCACACCTGTAAAGGGCGTAGTCTCAAAACCCTTCGACCGGGCGCTGCATCCCTGGATAGATGTTACTGCCCCTGCAGGCACTATGGTGATGTCGGCACTGGACGGTACTGTGCTCTACACGGGTTGGGATCAGGAGAGCGGCTATGTGCTGGCCTTGCAGCATAGCGGCGACATAGTGTCAATATATCAGAATATCGAAAAAATGCTCCGGAAGAAAGGGGAGACAGTAAAGGCGGGAACGCCGATAGGCGTGCTTGCATCGTCGTCTTCCCTCACCAAAGGAGACCATTTGCACTTTGAACTATGGTACGAAGGTGCAGCGGTGGATCCGGCGCAATACATAAAGTTTTAGGAGGCTGCGGGATGGAAATGAAATGCATCGCAATACTTGGTTCTACCGGCTCCATCGGCACTCAGACGCTGGATGTGGTACGGCAGCATCAGGGCCTGTTCAAGGTATGGATGATATCGGCAAATAACAATGCGGGACTGCTGGTGCAGCAGGCTCTGGCGTTCAATGTGCCGCATGTGGTGATTTGCAATCCTCAAAAGTTTGACGAGGTTCGCAGCGCCCTTCCTGCCTCCGTCCAGGTACATCTTGGCATAGAGGCTGCCTGCGAACTTGTGCAGGCCCCGGAGGTGGACGTCGTCGTAGCCGCCATGGTAGGGTTCAGCGGACTCAGGCCCACTTTGTCGGCCATCAGGGCAGGCAAGGCCATCGCTCTGGCCAACAAGGAGACGCTTGTCGCCGCAGGGTCTCTGGTGATGGCGGAATCGGCCCGTTTCTCCTCTCCCATTTATCCTGTCGATTCGGAGCATTCCGCAATCTTCCAGTGCCTTATGGGGGCGCAGGGCAATGCCGTGGAAAAGATTCATCTTACAGCATCGGGCGGGCCTTTCCGCACATGGCCGCGTGAAAAAATTGCCGATGCACGCAAGCAGCAGGCCCTCAAACATCCCAACTGGGACATGGGCGCCAAAATCACCATCGATTCCGCCACTATGATGAACAAAGGCTTCGAGGTTATAGAGGCCAAATGGCTCTTCGGCGTCGAAGCCGACAAAATACATGTGGTAGTTCATCCGGAATCGGTCATCCACTCGATGGTGGAATTTGTGGACGGGGCTGTTATCGCCCAGCTCGGCTGCCCCGACATGCGGATTCCCATAGCCCTTGCCATGTCCTGCCCGGAAAGGCTTCCGCTGGAAGGTAAACGCCTGAATTTCAGCGAGCTTGGTAATCTCTCGTTCTTCGAGCCCGACCTTGAAAAGTTCCCCTGCCTGCGGCTTGCCTTCGAGGCGATCGGCCGTGGAGGCAACGTGCCTTGTGCAATGAATGCCGCAAACGAGGCAGCAGTGGCAGCATTCCTTGCCGATAAAATCGGCTTTTACGATATTCCGGACACCATTTCCAAGGTGATGGCCGCCATCCCTTATGTTCAGCAGCCTTCATTGGAAGACATCTTCTCAACTCACGAGGAAGCCTTCCGCATGGCCAAGTCCCTGTTTCCCGCCCTATGATTGTGCTGATTAAAGTCTTGCAGCTTATCTTGGCGCTGTCCGTACTCATTACAATCCATGAGGCCGGGCATTTCTTCTGGGCGCGTGTCTTCCACATCAGGGTGGACAAGTTCTTCCTTTTCTTCGATGCCGGAGGCTTCAAGCTTTTCTCCACGCGCATGGCATGGTTCAGAAAGCTTTTCCCCCGGGCCGATAAATGGGAGACCGAGTACGGAATAGGCTGGCTGCCCATAGGCGGCTACTGCAAGATAGCCGGCATGATTGACGAGTCGATGGATACCGAATCGCTCAGGCATGAGCCTCAGCCGTGGGAATTCCGTTCCAAACCGGCATGGCAGCGGCTGTTTGTGATGAGCGGCGGCGTCCTTAACAATTTCATTCTGGCGCTGGTGGTGTTTATCGGCATCCTGGCCGGATGGGGCCGCAATTACATGCCCAACAAGTTCCCCGTCTACGTAAACGAACTCGGTTACGAGATGGGCTTCCGCACCGGCGACCGCATCCTGATGTTCGACGATTATGCCCCCACGGATTTCATGGACCTGCAGGTCGATCTGGCCCGCCGCCAAGTCCGAAAGGCCACCGTCCTCAGGGGAACGGACACCCTGGATATCTACATAGACCAGGCGCTGATCGGCGCTGTCCTCAACACTCCCGGAATGTTCGATGTGGCGCTTCCTTTTGTGGTTGACAGCGTAATGACCGGCTCGCCAAACCAGATGGCCGGCCTTATGAAAGGGGACCGCATAGCTTTTGTGGACAGCGTGGAAACGCCTTACCTCCAGGATGCCCAGAAGCTTTTGCGTCAAAATGCCGGCGGCAGCATCCCTGCAGCAGTGATAAGAGGGGCCGATACGCTGTCCCTGAACCTCCAGGTGGACAGCCTTGGGCGTGTTGGCGTATTTTACCGCAATCCGGGTCTTGAGCATCACAGCTACTCCGTCCTGCAGGCCATTCCGGCAGGTTGCAGCTGGGCCTGGGAAACTGTTACGGGCTATCTGCGGGATCTTAGGCTTGTCGCTACGCCTTCTACCGGCGCTTACAAGTCTGTGGGCAGCTTTGTCGCTATCGGCCAGGTGTTCCCTGCAACTTGGGACTGGCTGCAGTTCCTTTATATTTTAGGACTGCTCTCCATAATGCTGGGAGTGATGAATCTTCTGCCGATTCCGGCCCTCGACGGCGGACACATCGTGTTCTGCATCTATGAGATGATAACCGGCCGCAAGCCAAGCGACCGCTTCCTTACCGCTGCGCAGCTTGTCGGCATGTTCCTGCTCCTGCTGCTCATGTTCCTGGCCTTTGGCAACGATATAGCACGACTAATTCATTAACAATATGAGATACAAATGGTTATTGGCAGCCATGGCCTGCCTTATGCTGATAAGCGGATGCAAAGAGAACAAGAAACGTACCCTGCTTCCCAACGTAAGCGGCAAAGCCGGCGAAGTGCTGGTGGTCATAGAGCGCGAACAGTGGGAAGGTAATCTGGGCGTCGCAATACGTGATGTATTGGCGGCCGATACTCCCTATCTGGCTCAGCGGGAGCCTCTCTTCGCCCTTTCAAACGTACCTCCGGGCAGCTTCAACAATATGTTCAAGATGCACAGGAACCTCATGCTGGTCAATATCGATCCGCAGAACGTCACTAACGGAGTGACCTATAAAAGCAACGCATGGGCGCAGCCGCAGGCGGTGGTTCAGATCAACGCTGCCACTCAGGAGGAGGCCCTGAGCTTGTTCCAGGAAGCATCGGCCATAATTCCCGAATTTTTTGAGCAGTCGGAGCGCGACCGCATAATCGCGAACTCGAAGCTGTATGAGGAAAGAGCCCTGCAGGCGCCCGTGGAAAAGGTCACCGGCGGCATTCTGCATTTCCCCACCGGCTACCGTTGCCGCAAATACACCGATGACTTTGTATGGATTGCCGACGAAAAGCAGTACACCAACCAGACTGTCCTCGTGTACAAATATCCGGCTTCAGGGGCCGATGTCTTCACCCTCGAAAAAATCATTGCCGCACGCAATACTATCATGCAGGCCAATGTGCCCGGTATGTTCGACGGCTCGTATATGACTACGTCCACCGCACAGGAGCCCGTAACGCGGAGCCTTAACTATAAGGGTCGCAGCTTTATGGAGACGCGCGGCTTCTGGGAAGTTCACGGAGACTTCATGGGCGGCCCCTTCGTTTCCCACTCATTCTACAGCAAGGACGGTAAGGATATAATTGTGCTCGAAGCATTTGTCTTTGCTCCGCGCTACGACAAACGGCAGTATCTGCGCCAGGTTGAATCTATCCTCTACTCCTTTGAGTGGAAAGAGGAATAAAAAAATTGGGATTCTGTTGAAAAAGATGCTAAATAATTTTGGAAGGTAAAAAATTTTTCATACCTTTGCAGTCCCAAGTTTGGTGGGTTCGTATAACGGTTAGTACTCGGGATTTTCATTCCCGCAATAGGAGTTCGATTCTCCTACCCACTACCAAATATAAAAAAGTAAAATAATGGCAAACACTAAATCCGCCCAGCGTGCCGCCCGTCAGAGCGAGCGTCACAGACTGCATAATAAGTATTATGCAAAAACAACCAGGAACGCAATTCGCGACCTGCGCAACACATCCGACAAGGCAGCAGCCCAGGAAAATGCTCCTAAGGTCTATGCAATGATCGACAAGCTCGCCAAAATCGGTGTTATCCACAAAAATAAAGCGGCCAACCTCAAGAGCGGTCTTCAAGTTTACATTAACAAGCTCGCATAAGAGCTTGTTTTTTATCGGAATCGGGATGTAGCGCAGTTGGTAGCGCACTACGTTCGGGACGTAGGGGTCGCTCGTTCGAGTCGAGTCATCCCGACAAAAAAGTTAAGCCAGGCATCAGCCTGGTTTTTTTGTTTTCAGTAGTCTGAGAGGGTAGGGTATAAAAAAAACAGGGCGAAAACTCGTCCTGTTTTTGCTCCCCCTGTTGGACTTGAACCAACGACCCTCTGATTAACAGTCAGATGCTCTAACCAACTGAGCTAAGGAGGAATTTTATCTATTCCCGTAACGGGAATGCAAAGGTACAACCTTTTTTGGATTATGCAAAGCTTTTTTAAATTTTTTTGATGGAATTTTTATTACGGCAAAAGTGCAGGGGGCTGGATGTCGGCCGACCCGCTGAGAATGTCGGCCATCAGGAACATGTTTGATGCAAGGGGATAGACTCTGGGGTCCTGAATATGCTCCTTGAGGGAGTACCAGGTTTCGGACGAATCTTCAATGTGGTCTTGGAAACTGGTCCCCGGAAAACGCTCCAGTATCTTCTGGCGGAAGACGCTTGTGTAATTGTCGCATAGAGTTTCGACTTCCGCTTCCAGGGCCGCTGCCGATTCTCCTGCGCGAATATCGGCGTATGCATCGGTGAAGTCTTTGTAAAGGCCGGAAGAGTTGATTCTGATGCCAAGGTCGTCCTCGTTCAGCAGCCAGCAGTGGTTTACGTCGTCTTCGTCGGGGGTGATGGCAAGGTCGTTCAACTTCGAGAAGCGTACCCCGAAAAGAGCAAGGGACCCATCCCTGACGGCATATTTAATCTTAGTGAAGTCAATGCCGATGGAAGCCTTGGCGTAGAACTTGCCGATGTAAAGGACCTTCTTCTTCCCGGGATGCATGACCTCGTCCATCCATCGGCCCACTTTGTCGAAGATGCCCTTTTTGTCGGAGAGCTTGTAGGCGGGGTCTTCGAGGAAGCGCTCTACGGGCTCTTCCTTTACGATATAGCCGGACTTGTCGTAGGTCATGGTCTCCACCTTGAAGGTGAAATTGACGTTGGAGGGGACTGTGGCCATCTGGTTCCACGTGTCGATGCGGCTTTCAAGCTCGCGGTTGCGGTTCTCCAGGGTCGATACTGTGTCTTTGAGCGAAAGCAGTTCCTTCTCCCTTTCGGCATACTCCTGCGCATTTTTTTCAAAGCTGCGTTGCAGCAGGCGGTTCACCGGCTGGAATGCAAAGAGCATGAGGATGATGGTAATCACGTTGGAGAGGATGATGGCCAGCGGAGCGGCGATTTTGGGGAAGAAGAGGAATGCTCCTATGTTGCAGGCAATCAGCAGGAAGCAAGCTCCCGTGATAAGATAGCTGCTGGTGAGTTTGCCTTTGTCAAGTGCGGACGATACCGCTTTCTGTAAAAATAGACCCATTGTAGTTAAATATATTGTCCTGTTAAGCTGTCACTGTTGTTTTTCACCTCGGCCGGAGTGCCCGTTGCGACAATGCGCCCGCCGGCCAGTCCTCCGCCGGGGCCCATGTCCACAATATAATCGGCATTCCTGATTACGTCCAGGTCGTGCTCTATCACTATTACCGTGGCGCCATTGTCAATCAAGTGTTTAAACACTCCCATGAGCGTTTTTACATCCAAAGGATGCAGGCCGATGGTGGGCTCGTCGAAGACGAATACGCTGTCGCCCTGGGCCCGGCCCATCTCGCTTGCAAGTTTCAGGCGCTGGGCTTCGCCGCCGGATAGAGAAGGTGTCGCTTCTCCCAGCGTCAGGTATCCAAGGCCCAGGTCGTGGAGAACTTTGAGGCGGGATTTTACGAGGGAAAGATCGGCACAGATATCAAGGGCTTCATCCACGCTCTTTTCCATCAGCTCCGGCAGGGATACGCCTTTGCGTTTTATCTCGTAGGCCTGCTTCGAATAGCGCGAGCCGCCGCATTCGGGGCAGGGGATGTCCACGTCGGGAAGGAACTGAACGTCAAGGCTTATGCTGCCGGTCCCGTCGCAGACAGGGCAGCGGAGTTCTCCTGTGTTGTAGGAGAAATCGCCGGCTCTTCTGCCGCGGATTCTAGCCTCCGGCGTCCTCGCATATACTTTTCTGAGCTCGTCATGGATATTGGCGTATGTGGCCACTGTAGAGCGCACATTTATGCCGATAGGCGTAGCGTCGATGAGTTTGACCTGCCGGATGCCGTCTCCTTGGGCCGACAGGACATGTGCAGGCAGTTTTATCCCGCTGATCGATGCCTGGAGCCCCGGGATAAGGCTTTCCAATATGAGCGTGGTCTTTCCCGAGCCGGAAACTCCGGTGACGACGGACAACCGTCCTTTCGGGAAACGTACCTCAAGCGGTTTTACCGTATGAATGGGGCCGATGGAGAGCTTGATGCTTCCCATCTTGAAAAGGTCGGCCGAATCTATTGCGGGAATATCGGCCTTTTCGCTTAGGAAGGGCCCTATCCGCGAGACAGGGTTGCCGATGAGGGATTCTACGCTGCCCTGTGCAATGAGCCGGCCGCCCTTCGCTCCCGCTTCCGGGCCAAGCTCCACTATGTAATCGGCATGGGAGAGGACCTGGGTGTCGTGATCCACCAGGACTACCGTATTGCCATCGGCCACAAGGTCGTCCATTACTCCGAGAAGGCCTTTGAGATTGCTCGGATGAAGGCCGATGGAGGGCTCGTCCAGAACGTACAGCACGCCTGTGGTGCGGTTTCTCACCGAGCGGGCAAGCTGGACGCGCTGCCTTTCGCCGGTGGAAAGGGTGGAGGCGGCCCTGTCGAGGGATAGATAACTGAGTCCCAGGTCTATTAGCCGCTTTGCCGTATCGTTGAATGATTCGCAGATTCTTTCGGCCATCGGGCGCATAGGAACAGGCAGGGAGCCAGGAACGCCCGCTACCCATTCTATAAGTTCCGCAAGGGTCATTTTGCAGGCATCGGCAAGGGAAATGCCTCTTAGCCTGGGTGCTCTCGCCGCTTCGTTGAGCCTGCTGCCGCCGCAGTCCGGGCAGGGGCACTCTTTCAGGAATTTTTCCACCCTTTTCATGCCTTTTTCGTCCTTCACCTTGGAGAGCGCATTCTCCACTGTGTAAACTGCGTTGTAATAGGTGAAATCCATTTCGGCGAAAGTGTTGGTTTTCTCGTTTTTATAGAGAAAATGCGTCTTTTCCGCCGGGCCGTGGAAGACAATTTCCCTTTCCTTTTCGCTTAGTTCCTTGAAGGGCACGTCCGTGCGGACGCCAAGCTGCCTGGCGATGTCTTTCATGAGGGACCACATCAGGCTGCCCCAAGGGGCAACGGCGCCCTCGTCGATTGTCAGGTTTTCGTCCGGGACAAGGGTCGATTCGTCAACCGTCCTTACCACTCCGGTGCCGCCGCAGGTGGGGCAGGCGCCTTCGCTGTTGAAGGCAAGCTGCTCTGCTCCAAGGACTTTTACCCTTTCGCCGCAGACAGGGCAGAAGACCGGCTGCTCGGCGGCTATGTCAAGCGTCGGCGGAACCATGTGGCCGTTCGGACAGGGATAGGAGGACAGGCGGGAGAACATCAGCCTCAGGCTGTTAAGCAGTTCCGACATAGTGCCGAAGGTGCTGCGGATGCCAGGAACGCCGGGACGCTGGTGCAGGGCCAAGGCCGCCGGTACGTATCGGACATCGTCCACCTGGGCCCGCGAGGCCTGCGTCATTCTTCTTCTGGTGTATGTCGATAGCGATTCCAGATAGCGCCTTGAGCCTTCGGCATAGAGGATGCCAAGGGCAAGGGAGGACTTGCCGGAGCCCGATACGCCGGCGATGCCCACGATTTTTCCAAGCGGGATGTCTATGTCCAGGTTTTTTAGATTATGGGCTCTGGCGCCGCGGATTTCTATATGGTCGGGTGTTTTTTGCATAAGTCAATTCTTCATAGTTGTCTCTGCCCGGCAGCAGTTGAGCAAATATAGATATTTTTTTGTATCTTTGTCAAGATATAGAAACGGAATCGCGGATATGGATATCGACTTGCTTGCCAAAATGGTGAAAGAAGTGGTCCTGGACCACGACTCAGTCACTCTGCCCGGAGTTGGCAGCTTCGTGGCGGAGCTAGTCCCCGCATCCTTTGCCGACCGCGGCTACACCATCCTCCCGCCCTACAGGCGCCTCTATTTCTCTCCCAAACAAGGCAGCGACAATTATCTGGTAGCCCTTTACGCCCGTTCCAACGGCGTTTCAGAGGCCGACGCAACCAGAATCCTGACGGACTTCCTCCAGGAAATGAAAGAGGTCCTCAAAGTTAAAAAGACGCTGGTCTTTTCGGGCCTTGGCCGCCTAAGGGCAACCCGCGAAAATCATTTCTTCTTCGTAGCCGATGAAGACCTTGATATCTATCCCGAAGGTTTCGGCCTGCAGCCAATATCGCTCAAGACTCATCAGGAAACCAAGGAGGAAGTAGAAGAGGCCGTAGCGTCTCTGGCAGGTCTTCTAAAGGCCGACGAGAAGGAAGAGCCTGTGGCAGAACCAGTTCCCGAGCCGGTGGCGGAGCCTGAACCGATTGCCGAGCCTGAACCAGAACCTGTTGCCGAACCGGAGCCCGTGGTAGAGCCGGAACCCGTTCCGGAACCTCAGCCGCAGCCTGTCCGGAAGAAAAAGAATGGGAAAAAGCTGCTGTTATGGATTCTGGTGCTGGTAATAATTGTGCTGCTTGCAGTTTTGGCGCTGGTTGTAATTGGCAGGGTGGCGCCTCAATGGCTTGATCAGTTCCTTTATTCTCCCGAAGAACTTGAAATTCTCCGCAAATAGTGTTAACTTCGCGGCGCAAAAAAGTAGTAGTGTTATGACCCCTGTGAGCCGTGAAGGATACAAGTTCCGCCAGGATATCTGCATCCCCTGTTATCAAACCAACCAGGAAACGATTCTGAAGCCCGCGGCCTTTATGGACCTGGCTCAGGAAATCGCATATTGGGCGGCGCAGGAACTAGGCTTCGGCTACGACACCCTTCACATTCATCACATTGCGTGGGTACTTTCCCGTATGCACCTTCACTTTCACAATGCCCCCGCATGGAGGGATCTTGTGAAACTCTATACCTGGCACAAAGGATCGGCCGGGCTGTTCTACATGCGAGATTTCGACCTCACGGACAGTCAGGGAAACAAAATGGTATCGGCAACCAGTTCCTGGGTAGTGATAGACGAGCGCACCCGCCGTTTCGTCCGCCCGGAGGACCTTGCCCAATTCCTCTCCGTGGATTACGAGGTCGATAATGCCATCGAAGAACCGGCCCCCAAGGTCACTTTCCCAAAAGGCGTGGAGGCAGAGCCTGCAGGTGAGCACCTTGTAGCCTTTTCAGACATAGACCTGATAGGGCACACCAATAATGCACGCTACGTTGTATGGGCAATGGACCATATCCCCTACGAGGATGCCAAAAAGCCCATTAAAGACCTGTATATCAATTTCAACAAAGAAACTACGGCCGGTGAGACGGTTCATTTCTTCCGCTATAGGGAAGATGCAACCTGGTATGTAGAAGGCAAAGTGGACGACAAGTCCTGCTTTGTTGTAAAAATGGAGTTCTAAACTATGCATGACTTGTTTTTCGGCTATGGCGTCGCCCATACCATCCTGTTACTTGCGTTTGTTATCGGCGGCGGACTGTATCTGGGTCGCTTCAAAATAAAGGGTATTTCCCTCGGCTCCACCTGGATTCTGTTCCTGGGCATCCTGATGGGCCACCTGGGCTTCCAGGCCGATTTGGACGTCCTGAACTTTGTCAAAGAGTTCGGTCTCATTCTCTTTGTCTTTTCCATCGGCCTGCAGGTTGGTCCCGGCTTTTTCCACTCCTTCAAAAGCGGCGGAGTGAAGATGAATCTTCTGGCAGTGATGAACATCCTGCTGGCTGCAGTCCTTGCATTTGTCATATCCACGGTCTCCGGGGAAGATATTCCCACTATGGTGGGCGTCATGTCCGGTGCCGTTACAAATACTCCCGGCCTTGGTGCCGCTCAGCAGACTTTCATCGATGCGTCGGTCGCTCACGGTAGCAGCGCCCTTGCAGCCGGTCAGGCGGCAGGCGACCTCGCGTCCGGCTATGCCGTAGCTTATCCTATCGGCGTTTTGGGCGTCATCCTCATCATTATCGTCTTCAAGGCAATCTTCAAGATAGACCCTCAGAAAGAGCTTGAGACCCTGCAAAGTGCCGAAAATCAGAAAGACCATGCCCGCCGCATGCACGTCGCAGTGGAGAATCCCGCTATCTTCGGCAAAAACCTGCACGATATACTGAGCGGCTTCGGAGGCGATTTCGTGGTCTCCCGCATCATGAAGGGCGAAGATGTGATTTTCCCGAAAGCGGACACAGTCCTGAATGAAGGCGACAAGCTGCTTATCGTCACCTCCCAGAACGAAGTTGACAAAATCCGCATCCTCTTCGGCCAGGAAGTTCCCCTTCACGTTGCCGATTGGCGGGGCAAAGACCACAATATGGTAACCCGCCGCATAGTGGTGACCAAGAGCTCGCTCACCGGCAAGAAACTCAAGGACCTTCACTTCCGCTCGGCATACGGCGTTAGCGTCACGCGCGTCATCCGTGCAGGCGTTGAGCTGGTGGCAAGCCCGGACCTTTACATCCAGATGGGCGACGGCCTCATGTGCGTAGGCAGCGTCTCAAACATCGAACATCTGGCAGAAAAGGTGGGTAACTCCAATGACGCTCTCAACAAGCCCAATCTGGTGCCTATTTTCCTCGGCATCGTAATCGGAATCATCTTCGGATCCATTCCTATCCGTTTCCCTGGCATTCCCCAGGCCATCAAACTCGGACTTGCCGGCGGTCCGCTTATTATCGCCATACTTTTAGGCCACTTCGGCCCTAAATATAAAATCACCACCTACACCACCACCAGCGCCAATCTGATGATCAGGGAAATTGGTATTTCTCTCTTCCTGGCTGCCGTTGGTATCGGTGCCGGCGGTAATTTCTGGAGCTCGATCGTAGGCGGTGGTTACTGGTGGATTCTTTACGGCGCCATCATCACGCTGGTGCCTCTGTGCATCACCTTCATTGTAGCCCGCGCTCTCTGCCATCTTAACTTCTACCAGATCTGCGGTCTCATCAGCGGTTCGTGCACTAATCCTCCGGTATTGGCCTTTGCTCAAGGCATGTACGGAAGCGACTATACGTCAGTTAATTACGCCACTGTTTATCCGCTTTCAATGTTCATGAGAGTGCTGGTGGCGCAGGTTCTGATTCTGATAGCTTTTGCATAAGCCATGTTCGATCTGGTTTACCCTTCCGAACCCGCCCCGGTATATCCCAGGCCATCGATTGACCATCCGGGCCTCAGCCCTTTTACAAAGGGGGAAATGTTGCCGCTGATTGAACCCAGCGGGCTGGTGTACGGGCAGGCAAGCCGTGCGTGGTGCCATGGCGGCTTCCGGGGGCTGCATCCGGTTGTGCATCTGCATATAATCGACCATCAGAGCAATATCTATCTGCAGAAGCGCTCAATGCTGAAACATCGCTACCCGGGTTGCTGGGATATGGCAGTGGGCGGTCATGTGTCCTATGGCGAACTTGCCCTGGAATCCTTATACCGAGAAGCGGACGAGGAACTGGGGCTTCAGGCTTTCAATCCCATTTTGCTGGATACCTTTGAATATGATACCCGCAGGGACAGGGAATTTGTGTTGGTGTATGCCACGGTCGGCCATCCGGAGCTTCATCCCGATAATCCGGAAGTTACCGAAGGCAAGTGGTGGAGCATACCGGAGCTGGAGGAATCCTTCGGCAAAGGAATCATAACCCCCACTTTCGAATACGAATTTCCAAAAATCAAGGAGCGACTTCTGGCTCTGTTATAGGTTTTCTTCCAAAAATGCCGTATCTTTACAAGGTTATGGCTGAAGATATAGATAAATTCGTTCACGACCAGTTGTCTGTCTGGCCGGCAGTAGCTGCCAAATACAGGGCTCTGAAAAGCGCCCGTACCCGTACCTTGCCCATCGGCGGAATGCTGGTAACCCTGCAGTCCAATCCCGGCAGACTTCCAATCTTCGACCATGGCTGCCCCCTGTGCGAAGAAAACTACATGGAGCATCAGCACACCCTTCCATTCGAAGGCCGCAAGGGGCGCAAATACAATATTCTTGTTAACAGGGCTCCTATTTTTCCCAATCATCTGGTAATTACCAGGGATACTCACGTTCCTCAGACAATCTGGCACCGTTTCCCCGATATGCTGGACCTGGCGGCAAAGCTGGACAATTATATCGTCTTCTACAATAGCCCCAATAGCGGCACTTCAGTACCGGGCCATGCCCACTTCCAGGCCTGCCCCAAAGGCTATATGCCATTGGAAAGAGCGGCCGACCGCCTTCTGAGAGGCCTGGCCGCAGGTTTTAAGCCCGATTCCGAAGAACTGGAATTCATAGACTCTGTGCGGGATGCTCAGCTGTATCATTACAAGCGTTTCAACAGGGGAGTGTTCCTGCTGCGGTCGGCCACGTCAAAGTCGATGGCAAAGCAGTTCTACCGCCTTCTCGACTGCCTGAATCTCGTGGCGGAAGAAACCGAGCCCCGCTTCAACGCTTTCACCTATTGCAGCGAAGGGGAGTACCGCGCCGTCGTAATAATGCGAAGCTCGGCCCGCCCGGCCTGCCTTAATCAGGCGGACTCAGTGTCCATAACCCCCGGCGCAGTTGACATGGCCGGCTTTGTGGTGGTGCCGAAGGAAGAAGATTTCGACCGCATCACCCCGTCCCTCCTTCAGGAAATATATGCCGATGTCACCCTCACGGAAGCGGAGGAAAAGCGCCTTCTCTGGCGTCTTGTGCGTCAACAGCCAAGGATTGAAGTGGGCATTTGCTCTTCTTCTCAAGTGCGTTTCGAGATAATCTCCGACGGTGCCGGCCCGCAGAAAGTCTCCTACCGGGAAGGAAAGATCGACTATGGCGGCGCCCTGTACGACGAACTGGTGTTCGAGGCCGCCACAATCTCCACCCTTTTTGCCGAACCTTCCTTCATCGTCTATGCATCTGACGGTCCAAGGCGCTATGCCGGCACCCTCAAACTGATAGTGCATAAAGGGCAGGTGCAAGCGGTAAACATCGTAGGAGCAGAGGATTACCTCTTAAGCGTGGTGTCGCTGCTGCCGGAAGAAAGCCGTCGGCAAAAATGTATCGAAATCCGTACTTGGCTCATGCGCCAGGTGGCTCTCAGAAAGAACAGCCGCCATTGTGCCGGCGGTCCTCAGCTTGTCGGCACGCCTTCCTTGATTACATATTTGGAACATCGCAGCGCTCCGGAAGTGTCAGGCGAAGTTCCGGCCCATTCGGCCTATGATGTATGTGCCGGCTCGCATTGCTATTCATACATCGGCCTTACGGAAGCGGCCGATTCCAGCGCCCGCGAAGCAGTAGATGAAACCTGGGGACAAATTCTTGAATCATGGCAAGCATAGGCATATTCGATTCCGGCTGCGGCGGGCTTTCCGTCTATAAGGAGCTTGTCAAATTGCTCCCCAACGAGCGCTATATCTTTTTCGCCGACAACGCCCACTGCCCGTATGGGGATAAATCGGCCCAATATATTCAGGACAGGGCCAGATTCATAAGCGACAGTCTTTTGCAGCAAGGGGCCGATATCATCGTCGTGGCCTGCAATACCGCTACGGCTGCCGCTATCGCCACCCTTCGCCGGGAATATCCTTCCGTGCCTTTTATCGGCATGGAGCCTGCGGTGAAACCGGCGGCGCTTGGGACTCGCAGCGGCGTTATAGGCGTGCTTGCTACGGCTGGTACGCTCAAAGGCTCCAAATACTTGAAAATGAGAGGTCTGTATGAAGACGGGGTAAAGATAGCGGAACATGTGGGGCAAGGCTTTGTCGAACTTGTCGAGGGTGGCAAACTGGACGGCCCGGAGACAGAGGCCACAGTCCGCGCATCCGTACAACCGCTTCTGGACCAAGGGGCCGACATTATCGTCCTTGGCTGCACCCATTATCCTTTCCTGCGGCCCGTTATCGAGCGGGTGGCCGGTCCCGGCGTCCAGGTGATAGACCCGGCTCCCGCCGTTGCCCGCCAGACCCTCCGTGTCCTTCAGGAAAGAAACGTCCCTATCGGCCAGGGCCCCTTCTCCCTGAGCCTTCAAGCCTCAGGCTCCCCGTCCCCCCTAAAAACCCTCCTACCCCTAGTCACACAACCAACTGACTAACAATAAATTATGAAAATCAAGTGTGGCAAAAAGACACACTTGATTTCAGGAAATGATTGATTGATAATAAGATACGTGCCATGAAAAAAATGATCGTTTTGCTTCTGGTCTGCCTTTTTGCAGGGGAGATGCACTCGCAGGTGCTTACCGGAATCGAGGTGCTGCGTGAAAGGGGCTTCGAGGAACTTCAAGGGAAGCGAGTGGGGCTGGTGACCAATCCCAGCGGCGTCGATCGTAACCTCCGTTCAACCATTGACATCCTGTTCGAAGCTCCCGAGGTGAACCTTGTGGCACTGTACGGCCCCGAGCATGGAGTAAGGGGCGATGCGTACGCAGGAGATCATGTGGCAGGCGGCGTGGATGCAAAAACAGGTCTTCCCGTTTACTCACTCTATGGCAGCAGCCGCGAGCCCACGCCGGAAATGCTTAAAGGAGTTGATGTTATGGTGTACGATATCCAGGATGTCGGTACGCGTTGCTATACTTTCATCTCCACCCTCGGCCTTGTAATGCGAGCCTGCGCCAAGGCCGATATCGAAGTCCTCGTCCTGGATCGTCCCAACCCCCTCGGCGGGTACAAGATAGAAGGTCCATGCGTAGAGGACGGCTTCTTCTCCTTTGTCAGCGAATTCCGCATCCCCTTCGTCTATGGCCTTACAGTCGCAGAACTTGCCGGCCTCATCAACGAAGAAGGTCTGAACTGCGGCCAAAAAGGCGACCAGAAGCCCCTAAAATGCCGATTGAATGTAATCCCTATGCGCGGCTGGCATCGCTGGATGCTGTTTCAGGACACAGGCCTGCCCTGGGTGCTGCCTTCGCCGAACATCCCTTCGATTGAATCGGCCCTTCATTATCCCGCATCCGGAATATGCGGCGAATTCGGCCATATCAATACCGGCGTAGGCTACACGATTCCTTTCGAAACCTTTGCGGCAGAATGGATTGATGCCGATGCCCTGAAGGAAAAGCTTGATAGCTATGCACTTGAAGGAGTCGCATTCCGCACCATCCATTACAAGCCGATGGCAGGCAGCCTTCAGGGAAAGCTTCTTCATGGAGTGCAGTTCTTCTTTACCGATTACGAAAAGGCTCCCGTCACTCTTCTTCAGTTCTATGTGATGCAGGCTGTAAATGAGCTTTATCCCGAGCATAGCCCGTATCCTATGAAGAAAACCCGTATGCTCGATATTATTTGTGGTACGGATTATGTAAGAACTACTTTCGGAAAGCGTTTGAAAGTGAGCGATATCGTTGATTATTGGAACAAGGACACCCAAAACTTCCGGACGCTTTCACAAAACTATTATTTATATCGTTAACCCTAAAAACAAAGATGCTATGAGACGGATTTACACCCTTGCCACATCGATTGTCTTAGCTATGACCATGCTCGTGGCACCTGATACATTCTCGCAGACAGCCCGTTCCTCGGGCGGCACAACCACCCGTTCAAGCGGTACCACCACTCGCTCTTCCGGCACCACTACCCGCTCCAGCGGCAGCGTAAGCCAGTCGGGCACAACCACCCGTTCAAGTGGATCGGTAAGCCAGTCGGGCACAACCACCCGTTCAAGCGGTACCACCACCCGCTCTTCCGGTACCACTACACGTTCCAGCGGCACTGTAAGCCAGTCGGGTACCACCACCCGTTCTTCCGGCTCCACCGCCCGTTCCAGCGGTAGTACCGTCCGTTCCAGCGGCAGTTCCGTCCGTTCGAGCAGCTCTTCTTCAGGGACGACCGTACGTTCAAGCGGATCGACCGGCAGTTCTTCTTCGGCCGTCGGCTCTACTGTACGTTCAAGTTCCAGCAGCGGTGCAAATACCGTCACCGGTACCACCGTCCGTTCTTCCAACGTAAGCCGCAGCGGCCTTGGCAGTGATGCCGGTGCACAGTCGGCCCAGGAAAAAGAGGTTTACCGTGACGCTGGCGGCAACTACCGTTACAACGACTACATGAGGGTGGACGATTCTCACAATATCATGCGCATTGCTCCCCGTCAAAGGGATCCGATGCCTTGGGACCGTCCCGGCTATTTCTGGGGAGACCATCCTCACTATTACGGATATCGGATCACCAGCCTGCCTCCGACCTGGCGTCGAATCAGCCATTGGGGAATCGACTACTATTTCTACAACGGTATCTACTACCGCAGCTATGGTGGCGCGTATGTCGTTTGCCGTCCTCCTTTCGGCACTCCTCTTGAGAGGGCTATCGACAGGGCTATCTTGAACACCATCCGTTTCGCCTATTACTGCGATACTTACCGCACCTACAGCAGAACGTTCGATTATTACAATGTAATTGCACGCCAGAACCTTATCATTGCGCAGCAGAATGCCCGCATCGCCGCTCAGAATGCCGCATACGCCCTCAATTCCAGCCGCGCACTGACCGCCTACGAATTGGCAGAAAAACTGGGCCTGGTACAGAGTTATGCTTACGCAAACTCCAATTACTACTATCAGGACGGTGTTTTCTACACAATCTCCGCTTCCGGCGTGTATTCCACCATCGTCCCTCCTGCAGGCGCCCTGGTTACCTCGCTGCCCGATGATTATGAGATCATTGTAATGAACGGAATCGAATACTATATGGTTGATAACACTGTTTATCGCACCACGGTCTTCGAAGGCCAGCCCTACCTGGAAGTACTTGGCCAAATGTACGGCTCAATCTACAACCAGTACGTAAGCATCCGATAAAGTACATTAGCCGCCACTCTCGGGAAGTACCGGGTAGTGGCGGCTAATAGTAGTTATTTGCGTGGTACTACCGGGTAGTAGTCAATAGTGGCGTCCAGTTACCTGGTAGTAGCTGTTCAATGCTCT
>JAFUVU010000054.1 GCA_017477465.1 Bacteroidales bacterium | reverse complement strand
GTAGAGGAAAGTGTTTTATTATTCTTGTGAAAGCACCAGCCAAAATGCCAGGTGCAGGGGCCGTGTCTGCCCTGACGCACGCCGATGTCCCCTCGCCAACAAAGGACAGCGGTCTTATCTTGGTTTATAGAGGAAAGATATCGGTTGAGGCGCGTGTGACGATTTTGGACGCATGGACCACGATTTCATATGGGATGGATTCGGGTTCCCCGCTTTTGAGCAGTCGGTCGATATAGGCGGCAGCCTCAAACCCGCCTTTTTCCGCTTCCTGCTCGATGGACGTGAGCGTGGGTGTAGAAAGGTTGCAAACCGACTCGTCATTGTCTACCCCCAGGATGGCGATGTCCTCCGGCACTCTCACCGATGCTTTGTCTCCCAACTTCTTGGAAATATGCGAACAAACCTCGATCAGCTGATAGGCGGAATTGTCGTCACAGGCCATGATGGCCGCCGGCTTGGGAAGAGAAAGCAGCCAGTCCTGGATGAGGTCGATGTCGTAAATCCAGACATTCCTTTCAGGCAGGCTGAGGCAGGACAAACTGCAGTCCGGCTTCAACTGGAACAGCGTTTCTTCGAAACCTTTGCGCCGTTCATCGGCCCAGAAGTAACGGAGGGTGGAGAAAAAACCGAAGCTGGTGAAGCCTTTTTCCAGGAAATAGCGGACGGCCATGGCGCCTGATTCATAGTATTCCCCGGTGATCCTGCTCACTCCGGGAAGGATTTTCTTGTAATCCTGGGCAACGACGATAATGCCCCGCTGTTTCAACTGGCGGACCATGTCCATGTCTTCGAACTGGCCGATTACGGCATCGACATCCATCTTTTCCACATAGCTGAGCATCGCTTCCCAGTCCCTCTCTCCGAACATTACCCAAGGGATGCGGAACAGGCTCCAGGCTTCGCCTTTACTGAGTACATAGCGGGACGCCCCCACGACAAGACGCCGGGCGTAGGACTCAGAGAGGTCGGTCATGAAAACGATGCGTGCCAAAGCTACAGACGAATTTTCCCGTTTTTAGTAATCTGGACAGTCGCCCTTTCCCCATCGCCCCAATAGACGGTCAGGGTAAAAGGGACATTGGTGGTAACCGTAATCTGGGGTTTCTCAGAGGCCGATTTCCTATCCCCCGCTTTGAGGCCGATCACCCCTTCCGGCCCAAAGGGATAGTGCTCGATACCATGCGCCTCTGTCTGCCGGAGATCCCATTCCACCGTCCCTTCCGAGTAGTCTGAGCGGATGCCCAGGATGCATTCAATCAGTTCGGCAATCGGGGTAAGTCCCGTCCAGCCTACGAAATCCTTTCGGGCCATGAAGCCGGGTTCCACGGATTCGGGCGCGTAATATTCCCAGAACGTGCCGGTATTTTTCCATATCCGGAACACATTGCCGAAATGGTTGTCGGCCACCTCCCTGCAAAGGTCCCTGTATCCTTTTCGCCACAGGCCGTCCAGTACCATATAATTGGTTCCCGGCCAGATACCGCCCTGCCAGTAGCGGCCCAGCGGATTGTATTTCTTGTGGTCAGCGCTTAAGGACGGGATGCGGTGCGGACGGTTGAATTCCACGCTGTCCCTAAGGTGATCAACCAGCGCATCCAACTTCTCACCATCCAGAATATCAGTCTGGAGGGCCCAGAAGGCCGATATCCCTTTCACCTTGGAGCGCGAACCATCGGCATATACGTCATAGAGGAAGCAGGTGTCGGGATCCCAGGCACTGGTATTGATCCAGGCTTTGAGGAACTTCATTTCGTCCTCCATTTCCTCGATTTCCTGCCAGCGCTCGGTGTAGAAGCCTATCTGCATCAGACAGTCGTTAACCAGATACTGCTGCAGGTTGGTGTCCAGCCAGCTCATATGGCCGTTGGAAAAGATCTGGTTGTACCCTTCCTTTACACGGGGCATATTGTCCATTCCGGTGCCCCAGCCGCTGCTCCAGTAGGTACCGTCGGGCCAGGTTCGGTTGAGTTTCCACCACTGCGCATAAGCTACCAGGGCCGGAAACACGCGATGCAGGCGCTCCATGTCGCCGAACTGGCGGTAGTACATCAGTTCCGCCCAGGGGAGGAGGTTGGGGCCGGTAGATACGGGGTCGTAACGCTCGAAACAGTCGGAACCGTCGGCACGGATTTCCCGGCAGATGAAACCGTCCTGATGCTGTTTGGCGTAGAAATTATCCAACGTTCGCTGGAAAGGGAAAAAGCGGTAGCCATAGCGGGCGAACATCATCATGAAAGAGTCGTCCCACATAAAGATGTTGCCATTGTAAGCCACGTCCAGATAAGGACTTACGAATCCGGAGCCTTCCTGCGGCTGACGGATGTTCCCGATGGCAATCTTCCAAGCATGCCAGTACATCTCCACTTCTTCTTCGTGTCCCTGCCAGAAAGGGGCGGGCAGCACTTTCTGAGCCTTTTCGAAACTTCCCGCCTCCAAGGTTTCTGCCTTCATGCCGCGATAAGGATTCTCTGCCACGAAGATATTCTTGACATAGGTGTTCTTATAGGGCAGTTCGTAAGGCCCGCTCCTGAGGTCTTGGGCCGATACAGCCAGCGGACAAATAGCTAATAATATGAGAATCAGTCGTTTCATCGGGAAGTAAGTTTTTTGATGGTGCGGGCGATGTGGGTGTTGATATAGGTGCCGCGAAAGGCGTCGGAGCCGGGACCGTAAGCGAAGACGGGTACCACGGTAGGGGTATGGTCGTCGGAGTTGTAAACGGCCAGGACGTGGCCTGTTTCCAGGTCCCCGTCCAGAAGGGTGAGGCCGCCGGTTTCGTGGTCGGCCGTGATTACTACCAGGGTTTCTCCGTTGGAGTCGGCAAAGCGCAGCGCTTCTGCGACGGCCAGGTCAAAGCCCAGTTGTTCAATTACGGAAGCCGGGAAACAGTCGGAGTGGCCGGCATAGTCAATTTTGGCGCCCTCCACCATCAGGAAGAAGCCCTTTTTCGAACTGGCAGCCAGCTTGCCGATAGAAGCGCGAGTAATTTCGGCCAGAAAATCAAGCGTTTCCTCTGTCGCGTAGTCGCCCATCCGGTTGTCCAGGCAGATGACTTTTCCGGGGGTACGGTCTATCGCAAGGGCGTCTTTGATGTAGGTGTAACCGACCGCTTTCACCCCGGCGACCATATCTACGCCGTCTTCCCGGGAGGCCTCGAAGTAATGCGTGCCGCTGCCGGCGATGAGGTCAACGTCGGAAGAGAGCATATAGCGGGTGATGCGTTCGGTGCTGTCACGTTCGGAGGTGTGGCCGTAGAAGACGGCCGGGGTGGCATCGGCTACATCGCCCAGAGAAACCACGCCGGTGGCTTTCCCCTGCGCCTTGAAATAATCTGTCAGCGGAGATATTTCTTCCGACCCGTCGTAATTGGACGAAATGTGGCGGGTCCAGGATAGTTCCCCGGTGGCAAGGGTACTCCCTCCAGAAGCGGAGTCTCCGATAAAATCGTCCTGGGGATTATAGAACTGGAGGCCGATATTTTTGAGTTTCAGGAGTGTAAGGTCCCGCCGGTTCGCATAGGCCCCGGCTACAATCTGGTTCAGCCCCATCCCGTCGCCAATCATCAGAATCACGTTCTTGATCTTCCCGGGTTTGGCTCCGTCACTTTTAAAGGTAGGGGTATACGTTCCGATTCTTCGGGTCAGCTGCAGTTTTTCGTTTTGGAAGCCGGAAAAATTCCGGGTGGCAGCGTCCAGTTTCTTAGTTCCGGTTATCCCGGATTCCACCTGGCGTCGGCCCATTACAAAGTTCTTGTTTCCCCAGTCACTGAAGAACTGGGCGGCCACTGCAGGCTTGTCCGTATTGAAATAATCCACCCCCAGGCGCCAGAGTGTGAAATAGGCCGTTGTGCCTTCCGGGGCATTCCAAAAACGGATGGGTTTCCCATAGGCGTGCGTTTGTGCGATGGCAGCGAGGACTGCGTCCATCTCCGGCTTGATCATCCGTCCCTTTCCGTTCCACTTGCGGGCAAAGACGCGGAAATCCCCGCTGACGAGTGCCACTTTATCCAATTCTTCAGGTGTATACGTCTGCCCAATCTCACCGTCAAAGCGGATGAAGGGGGGATATTTGCAGAAATCCTCCTTCGCGGGGATATTGCCGGTGATGGCAATTCGGATTCCCTCCGGAGTGCAGAAAACATCAGGATACTGTTCCAATAGCCGGATAATTTCCGAAAGGGCCGGTTCCGTTTCGCTCTTGAGCTCTATCATCAGTTGCAGGCTGCCCTCATTTTGGAACCATGCCTTCCCTCCGTTGGCCCGGAAAACCATCACCGCCGGTTCTAAATACAGGCTCTGGAAACTCTTTTCCTGAGAAAGGTCCTTCAAGTCATGTCCTACCAGTAATTTCCCCTCGTGGAGGAAGACGTCGGCCTCGATGGAGCCGCAGAATTGGGAATAGGCTTCCCAGAAGGGCACAGTGCGGGTGTAGTCATTATGGGAATGAAGAATCACAGGTGGCTGGGCCCACAACGATAGCGGGAGCAGCAGTATCAGTATGTACAGGGTCCTCTTCATGTTAGCGGAAGTAGAGATTGTCGGCCGGAACCGGGGTGAAGGCTGACGCATCCTCCGCCTTCCAGCTCCAGCTAAATGTTTGACCCTCACAGTCTTCCAGATAAATGATCCGGTAGGGATGCGGACCGGCTTTCAAAGGGATGGCCCCGAAAGCCGTCATCGCCGAGTGGGACCCGTCGTTTTCCACCACCCGCTCCCCGTCGATATCCAGCACGGACCCGTCGTCGCTGTTGAGGGCGAATTGCCAGATTCCGTCCGAAGGAATATCGATCCAGCCGGTGAAAACATAGCCGAAGTGGTCTTCCTCCCGAGCTTTTCCGATGGAAGGGAACTGCATCGTCCCGGAGGAATGGGGAATGGAGGCGAGAACATCGGCTGAAGTGAAGAAAGGCCCTTCGTGATAGGTGTAGCGACAGCCTTTCCGAGCGCCGGACAATTTTGCCGCCTCTCGATAAAACACCTTGGTTGCGTTGACCACCATTACGGCCGATGGTTCCAGCCCTTCTTTGAAAGAACGCGCGAGGATGCGAGCGCTTTTGTCCAGGATGAAGGGATCCGTGTAAAGGGGACTTGTCTCCCCGGGATCTGTTCCGTCCAGCGTGTAGCGGATATCTGCCCCTTTCGTGCGGCTGGAGAGGGTGACGGTGGATGAATCGCGGAAAAGATTCAAGTCTTCTTCGACGAACGGAGTAGTTGCAAATGCTTCAGTAGTAAGGGAATACGGGGCGGGATAGGTTTCGCGTGCCTGGACGGGACGGGAGGAGAGCTTGAAGCAGAGCTCCCCGCCGGCCATGATCTCGTCGTACGTGAGGTAGTTGCGTTCCACCAGGCGCCCGTTCAGGCTTACCTTCCGGATATAGGGCCGGGCGGGATGATCGGACTTGATTCTTAATTGTTTACCGTTTCCGAGATGAAGGATGGTTTCCTTGAAGAGCGGAGCGGCGAAAACATATTCCCCCGTCCCCGGACATACAGGATACAGGCCGATGGAAGATAGTACATACCAGGCACTCATCTGTCCACAGTCCTCGTTGCCACAGATGCCTTCAGGTGTGGTGTCATACATCTCGTTGAGCAGGGTGCGCACTACTTTCTGACTCTTGGAGGCTTGCCCAACCCAGTTGAACAGGTAGGACATATGGTGACTGGGTTCGTTTCCGTGGGCATATTGGCCCAGCAGACCGGTGATGTCGGAGAAAGTGTCCTTTCCCAGGTCGGTGTTGTCTGTAAAAAGGGAATCAAGTGCAGCAGACAGGGCATCGTGCCCCCCAAACAGGATGGCAAGACCTTCGGTGTCGTGGGGAACGAAGAAACGGTATTGCCAGGGGATGGCTTCGGTATAGTCTCGGGTACTTCCGTATTTGTCGAAAGGCGTGGTATAGTTCCCTTTGCTGTCTTTTCCGCGCATAAAGCCCGTGGCGGGATCGAATACATTGCGATAAGCGCGTGCCCGCCCGTAATATTCGTGGGCAATGTCCTCTTTCCCCATCTCTTCCGCCATACGGGCGATGCACCAGTCATCGTAAGCGAATTCCAGGGTTTGTGAGACCGATTGGCCTTTGAGATCGGAGGGAACATAACCATACTGGGTGTATAGCTGGGAGGTGTTCCCTTTGTTTTCGTTGGAGGAGACCACCATGGCCTTCAGGGCCCTCTCCCCGTCGAAGCCCCGGATGCCGCGAAGCCAGGCATCGGCAATGACAGGGATGCTGTGGTAGCCTATCATACACTGGGTTTCGCCGAAGCCCAGGGGCCAGACTGGGAGTTCTCCGGTGCGGTCAAAGGTGTCCAGCATTCCTTCCACCATATCGTTCACAAAGGTGGGGTTTATCAGGGTCTGGAGAGGGTTCCAGCTACGGAATGTGTCCCAAAGAGAGAGGGTGGAATAGAAGGGGTGAACGCCGGTATCGGCCTGGTTGTTGGGTGTTACGAAGGTGTGGTAGTAACAAGTGTAAAACAGCTTCAGGGGACCGCCCTTCACTTCGATGGTCCCCAGTGCCTTTCGCCAGACATCCTTGGTTTGAGCCAGTACCTTGTCAAAATCCAGTTCAGGAACTTCTAATTCCCTGTTTTTCCGTGCGCCTTCCGGACCCGATGTGGAAAGGCCGGCAGCTATACTAAGCTCTGTTGTGCCTTCCGGGAAAATCAGGAGCAGTTTGCCTGGGGCGATTTCCCTGCTTTCCTTGAAAGAAGGGGAGAAAATGGCGTCCAGCCAGGTTTCCCGGCCCATTACCCAGCCGTTCACCTTGTGATACGCACAAATCCTTTCACCTACTACTTCCACGCAAGAGTTTTCTACACGGTTGTTCTCTCCTATGATGTGGGTAGCATCTATGAGGAGCTGACGGGTCCCTGACCCGGTAAAAGTGTAGCGGTGGATGCCTGTGTGGACGGTGGCAGTGACTTCGGCCGTGATGCCTGCGGGCAAACGGACTTTGTAGTAACCGGGTTCGGCTTCCTCATCCTCATGTGAGAAAGCAAGGGGAGCAATCTCGTCCAGACCGGGTGTGAACAGAAAGTCTCCCAGGTCGGAGCAGCCTGTGCCGCTTAGATGGGTATGGCTGAATCCCAGAAGGGTATTGTCGGAATAGTGGTAGCCGGAACTGCCATCCCATCCCTCTGTACGGCTGTCCGGGCTTAACTGTACCAGGCCGAAGGGTGTAGTGGCTCCAGGGTAAGTATGCCCGTGAAATCCTGTACCATTGAAGACATTGACAAACTCTGTCAGGTCTTTTTGCTGACAGGCAACTATAAGCGAGAGAGCCACCATCAGGGCTAATGGATGCGCTTTCATATTATGGCAGATTATTTATCTGCCAATAAAGATACGGGGAATAGGAGGCAGGAATAGGGTAATTTGCGTTATTTTGTCCTCATTTCGCGCAACTCAAGGCCTTAATAATGTTATAACAAGTTGGTAATCAAATGCTAATTACGATTTTAGATACTTATGTAAAAACGCCGTATTTTTCCTACTTTGAGTTCGTGGACAGACATAAAAAGTGATAAAGGTTGGTTTTCAGGTGACCAACCTTTATCAGATAAATGGCCTTACAGGGCCTTAAAATGCTTTTTTGCTGAGCAAGGCTGGCGGGATAAAAGCCAACCTTGATCGCTTTTATTCGGCGGGCTGCTCTTCCGGGCTTTCCTGGGTGACAGGGAAGGCGGGAGCCTCGTCGGCTGCTTCTGCTGCCTGGTTTACAATCTCTGTGCTGATGGCGTCGTTGGAACCCTTCTGGGTGCCGCCACGGGCAACGAAAACGGTAATGATGCTGAGTACCAGAATGAAAGCTACCAGATACCAGGTGGCTTTTTCCAGGATTGTGGCCGTCTGGCGCACGCCCAGGGTTTGGTTGGCCGATGTGAAGTTGGTAGCAAGACCGCCGTCCTTGCCGTTTTGAAGGAGGACGACTGCAATCAGAAGAATGGCTGCGATGATAATCAGTACAACCAGTACGGTAAATGCTGCGTTCATATCTAATTTTGTTCTAATTCATCAATAAGGGATGCAAAGTAAGCACTTTTTTCCGGAATATCCAAAACCAGACGGGAATAAATGCGTCTCGCCTCCTCATTTCTACCTTGTTCTGCGAATATCCGGGCAAGGGTTTCGGTGGCGAAACGGTCGGCAATATCTGAGATTTCCTCTTCCGCGGAACCGTCGGCCTTGACTTTGCCGGCGAAGCGGGAGAAGATGTTGTCGGCGCTTTGGCGGACGTTGTCGTACTGCGCCTGCGAAAAGTAGTCGCCGCCTACAACGCGCACCTGATGTGCCTCGTCCTCAGTCGTTTGAGGGGCCGATGCTTCCATGTACGAGGCCAGAATCGTGGCGACGTCCTTATCGGCATAGTCCGTCTTGCGGCTGTTGCGGACGAAGGCCCAGAGGCTGTTGCGGTTGGCTACGTAGAGGGCCTGGTCGGCAAATTCTTGTTCGCTCCAGTCGCCCAGGGCTGCCATTCTGCGGCTTAGCTCCACCCTTGCTGCGGCGTACCAGGGGTACAGGTTCACCACGCCGGTAAGTTCGTCCAGCGTGAGGGTGTGGATGTCTATGCGTGAAGGGCCTACCATTGTGCTACCGTTGCATTAAATATATCTTCCACCAGTTTTTCGATGATTGTTTCGCAAAGAGTGCCCTCCACTGCATCCAGGGACTGCATTGCGTCGAAGTCTTCGTAAGCGCTGAAGCTCTTGGAGACGTCGTCCTCCGGGTATTTGTGGTTGCTGAATTCCACTTTCACGGTGACGGTGAGGCGGTTTTGGGCGGCCTGCTCGTCGGCAGTTATGGCCGTTGCCTTGACGTCGTAGCCTGTTACTTCGCAGACCAGTTCCAGATCGCCGTCCATGTCCACTTCGTCCAGGCGGGTGAGCTTGCGGAACTTGTCCTTCAGGGCTTCTGTTAGGTCGTTGGACAGGGAAGGATTCACCCTGAGGGCCTTGTACTCCACGTAGGGGATGGTTATGGTTTTCACATCGGCCTGGATTGAGGTGCCGGTGAAGGAGTAAATGCCGCAGGCGGTGGCCAGTACAGCGGTGAGTATGAGGGCTATGCGCTTCATTTTTTGCGATATTCCGGCGGAAGTTTGCGGTATAGGGTGCGTTCGCTCATGCCAAGTTCTTCCGCGGCTTTCTTGCGGTTGCCGTGGTGCTTCTGAAGAGCCTGGCGGATAAGGTCTTCCTCTGTGCGTCGGACGCTAAGGCTGTGGTCCTGCGGTTCCTGCATCGCCTGAACATGGACGATGGGTGCGCTGTCGTCGAATTCTCCGTCGCCTTGCCATTCCGCCTCTTCCTGCATGGCCGGCTGTGGCGGTGCGGGCAGTTCGCGGCGGTCTATGCGTGCCTTCAAGGCATCTACTTCTTGTTTCAGGTCGAAGATTGCTTTGAAGATAGCCTGCCTCTCATCTTGGTTAAAGGCCGATCCCTGCGTCTGCGGACCTTCATAAAGCATGGGAATGGGTTCGCCCTCTTCCCTGGGCATGAAAGGACGCAGGTCCTGGGCCGACAGTTCGATGCGCTGCAGCGTAGGCGTCACCTTGACGGAGAGCTGAGCTGTAAGCGACTGGGTGAAGCCCTGCAGCTGGCGGATGTTCCCCGGCCAGCGGTACTCTTCCAGCAGGCGGATGGCATCCGGCTTCAGGGAGATCTTGCACATGCCGTTCACCTCCGAAAAATCCGAAGTGAATTTGCGGAACAGCAGGTAAATATCTGATTTGCGGTCTCTTAGCGGGGGGATGCGAATCTGCGCTGCGCTTAGGCGGAAGTACAGGTCCTCGCGGAATTTGCCGCGTTTTACAGCCTCGTACAAATGCACGTTTGTGGCAGCCACAACACGCACGTCCGTGTGTTCCACCTTGTTGGAGCCCACTTTGCGATACTCGCCGCTTTGCAGTACCCTTAGCAGAAGGGCCTGAGATTCAAGCGGCAGTTCCGCAATTTCGTCCAGGAAGAGGGTGCCGCCGTCGGCCTCTTCAAAATAGCCTTTTCTATTATCGACAGCTCCTGTAAATGAGCCCTTTACATGGCCGAACAGCTCCGAATTCACCAGTTCCTTTGGCAGTGCGCCGCAGTTGACTACAAAAAAGTTTCCCTGCCGGCGGGGACTGAACTGATGGATAATCCGCGCCACGTTCTCCTTTCCTACGCCGCTTTCCCCCAGGATGAGGACGCTGAGCCCGGTGGGCGCAAATTTCACGGCCGTTTCCAGCGCCTCGTTAAGCGCAGGATCGTTGCCGATGATGTCGTATTTATTCTTTAACGCCTGTAAGTCCATAGTACCGCAAAGTTAATCATTTTTTTGCATTTACTTAAGACTTTGCCGGCCTGATAAGGCAGCACAGGCCGATTATGGTAAAGATTGCGTTCAGGGGCAGCAGCTCGTAGCTGAAGTGATATCCGCCCAGCCAGTTTACGGAATTAAGGTCCAGTACAAGGCATAGCAAAGGGGCGGCAACGGCCACAAACGGGACCCAGCGGTCGCGCACCTCTCGTTTGCAGCACAGGCCGAAGGCGAACAGTCCCAGAATCGGCCCGTAGGTGTAGCTTGCAAGCCTGTACACTGCGTCTATCACTGAAGTGGAATTCACAACCCCGAACACCCAGATGCAAACGGCCATCAGTACGGCCATCACGCTGTGCACCAGCGTACGTTTTTCGCTTTTGCCTCCAAGAATATCAATTGTAAATGAAGTGGTTAGCGCAGTAAGGGCCGATCCGCCAGCAGGGAAGCCCGCCATTACCAGTCCGATTATGAACAGTGCGGCGACAAGGCCCGAAGCCGGCAGCAGGCCGCTCCATGTGACGGCGGGGAAGATGGCGTCGCCTGTTTCCGAAATCCCGTGAAGGGCGGCGAATTGATAGAGATAGACACCGAGAAACAGGAACAGGCTTATAACCACAATCTGGAGAAGCACGGAGACGATGAGGTTCTTCTGCGAGTCGCGTACATTCTTGCATGCCAGCGTCCGTTGCATCATGTCCTGATCCAGCCCCGTCGCGGCCACAACCGTAAACAGCCCTCCAAGCAGCTGCTTGAAGAAAAACTGCGGGTGGTTTACATCGTCAAAATAGAATACGCGCATGAGCGAAGAGTCCGGCGCGCCCACTTCACGGGCAATCATCACCAGGCAGAGCACAACCGCCACAAGCATTGTGAGCGTCTTCACAATATCAAGGCCGATGACAGCCTTCACGCCTCCGCGTACAGTGTACAGCCACTCCAGGAACACTACCACCAGCACGGTTACCCAGAAGGGCACTCCAATCGGCCCTGCTACGAGCAGCTGCAGGGTGGCTATCATGAGGTACAGGCGCACCGACGCCCCCAGCATCTTGGAGATGAAGAAGAACCAGGCTCCAGTTTTGTGCGACGCTGCGCCGAAGCGCTTTTCAAGGTACTCATACACGGATACCACGTTAAGGCGGAAGTACAGCGGAACCAGCACGAAGGCAATGACCAGATAGCCAAGGAAAAAGCCGACGCACATCTGCAGGTATCCGAATCCCACAGCCCCCACCATGCCGGGCACGGACACGTAGGTGACACCCGACAGGCAGGAACCTATCATCGCTACGGCAACCTTCCACCAGGCGGTGGACCTGGTTGCATAAAAGTCTTTAGCCATTGTTCAGATTGTCTTTGAACGCGCGTCCCACCGGCAGCGGATTATCTACGCCAAGCAGGCGGACCTGGGTGGCGGTGCGCTTTTCGATGCGCCATCCAGGCACGATGTAGGAACGGTGGATGCGCAGGAATTTACCCTCCGGAAGCTGGGCAAGTACGTCTTTCAGAGGAATTTGCGACACGACGTCCTCCCTGTGGTCCAGGTGGAAGCAGGCGTAGTTGTTGCGCCCCTCCACATATTGAATTGCCGACAGTGGGATGTGGATGGTCTTGTAGTCGGACTTTACGCAAATCTCTTCGCCGGAGACTGCCTCCGCTTCCGCCCTTCTGGTTTCCAGGGCTTCGCGGGCGGCGTCCAGGGCTTCATCGGCCTCTTTTTCGGCCGTCAGGGCCTCCAGCCTTGCGGCAAGCATACCCACGGGGACGGCGTATGCAATTACCGCCAGCAGAAGAATCCACATGGCGCGAACGTGCGGCTGAATATTGCCGACAGCGGCCGGATCCCTGGGAAAATCCACATTGGTGAGCGTCATCAGGAAAGTGACCACTCCCACCAAGAACAGCACTCCCATGACAGTCACTTTTCCCCGCCAGCCTTGCAGCATGATGGGGCCGAGGGCGCGTCGGCACAGCAGCCAGACGCCATAGAGCCAGAGCATATAGGCCAGCACATAGCCGGCATGCCACTGGATCCATTCTCCGGTGGGAAAAAGGAACATCATCCCCGGCAGCAGGACGATGCAGAAGATGATGTCCGTGACCAGAAGTTCGTTCTTCACGGCTTAGAATTCATAGCCGGCGAACTCGATGTCGCGTGCAGCCCTTGCTTTGAGGTCGGGATTGCGGAAGGCCTTCTCCAGGCACTTCTTGACTTCTTCGCTCTGGCCTTGGCGGGCGGCGACGATGGCCTTCAGGTACCAGACCTTAGGGTCTCCGCATTTTGCCCTTGCCGATGCTTTCTCAAGCTGGTCGGTGAGGATGTATGCGAGAACGCTGTTGTGGCAGCAGCCCTCGGTGTCTTTGAGAAGACGGGCGGCCTCTTCATATCGGCCTGTTTGGATAAGGAGGGCGCCGAGGTTGGCATCGGCCTCCGGGGTGCCGCTCTTGCGGAAGAAGTCTTCGGCGGCTTTGTAATCCTCTTTCTGCATTGCAAGGACGCCGTTGACGTTGAGGATGTCGGCGTCTTCCGGAAGCTCTGCAAAACCGGAGCGGGCCTTTTCGTAATTGCCTTCTCTCATGTACAGGGCGGCCAGATTGTACTGGGCGCGCTCACTGGAGAAGCGCTCGATGGCTTTGCGGTAGATGCTTTCCTTCTGTGCGTTATCTTTTACCAGGGAGGCTACGCGAAGGAGGGCTTCCTCGTCAAGGATGTTGGCGTTGTTTTCCACAAGGTCAAGGAGCTCTTCGGCGGTGTAGTTCTTATATTCCACATTGGCGATGAGGCGGGCGCGGCGCAGCTCGGGGAGAACTTCTCCCTTCAGGGCGGTGAACACCTGCGAGAGGTTGCGGATTTCGTTTTCGCGGACGGCAGGGTCGCTGTACATTGACAAAACCCTCAGGATGAGGTCTTTGTCTTCCAGATTGCTCTGCGACACCAGCTGCTGGAAGCCTTCCCAGTCTTCGCCTACGCTGCGCACTGTGGGATCCAGGGTCTCGTGCCCTTTGGTAACCTTGTCCCAGGCCTTGCTTGCCGATGAGGAGCGGTTTCCGGACAATTTGTCGTTCTTCTGAACGTCGCCTTCGGGTGAAGCGTAGGCCACGATTTCCGTGCTGGTGATGGTGGCGCGCTCGTTGGCGTTGATGGCGTCAAGCTCTGCAAGGAAGTCCTTCACTGACTTGCTGTTAAGCTCCGAATTGCGGACATCCGAGCTGTTTACCAGGTATTTGATTTGACCTTCAGTGGTTGAGGACAGAACCTCCTTGTAATTGTCTTTCTTGAAAGCGATGTTGGCGGCAGGTTTTGCAAGCATGTAGGTCGTGTTTGCTCCATCGGCCACTTTCTTGGAAGGGAGGGAAATGCTCTTGGAGCCGGCAAGGACACGGCCGCGAAGCTCAAGATAGCTCTTCTCCATGCCTTCCACATAGTCGAAATGCAGGTTTTCGCGTACTGTCTGGCCGGCGGAAGAAACTGTCTTGTAGTTGTTTCTCACCTTTTCTCCCTGGTACTTCAGGGGAGTAAGGGCCGCTTCGCCGCCTTCGTACACTATTACGGGGGTTACTTCTACGACGACATTGGGGTTGAAATAGTCTTTGGGATAAGTGACGGAAACCTGTGCGTCGATGGCGCCGTTGACTACCTCAAGCACTGGAGGCACGCAGTTAACTTTCACGTTTTCGGCCATTTTGGCCATTTTCTCGGGTGATGCGCAAGAAGCTGCTATCGCGGCAAGCGCTGCAAAAAAGAAGACTTTCTTCATATTGTGAATCATTTATTTGCACTGTAGCACACAAATATAATGCTTTTGCAACTTTTCTGCAAACCTGCGCCCAAATAAGCGCCCTCTTGTGTTTTTGCAAAAAAACACCTATATTGCTCGCAAAATACGCACAAAACCTATGAAACGAACCATTTTCCTGATAGCTCTGCTGTCGCTGTTTGCCCACTTCTCAGTGCCGGTTAAGGCCGTAGCCCAGACCACCAAGGCCCCCTCCTACGAAGCCCTGAAGGCCGATATCGAGGCCAATATCTTCCGTGCCGGCCTGAACATGGACCCGTACGAGTACATCCCCGGTCCCGGGACTCCGGCCCCGGGAGGATACAAGCCTTTCTATATCAGCCATTACGGCCGGCACGGCTCCCGTAGCAACTGGGCCGGTAAGGAATACTCCAGCATTCAGAAAAAATACGCAAAAGCCGCAGCCGCAGGCCTCCTGACGGACGAAGGCCTCAAAGCCAAGGAACAGATAGACAAACTGATAGAACTGCACGACGGCATGGACGGCCGCCTCACAGCCCTTGGCGCCCAGGAGCACAGGCAGATTGCCGGCCGCATGTACGACGACTACAAGAGAGTCTTCCGCAAAGGAAGCAAAAAGGTTACGGCCCGCTCCAGCGTCGTGCCTCGCGTACTTGTCAGCATGGCCGCCTTCACCGGCGAACTGCTCTCGAAGCAAAAAGACCTTGAAATAAGCTGGGACACAGGCGAAACCATCCAGCCCATCCTGAGCACCGACTCGTCCCGCGAAGTCAGGGACTCCACCCAGAAGATCCTGGCCCGTTTCCGGGCCAATTACACCCCCGACACCCTCGCCTTCCAAAAGCGCATCTTCACGGACCCGGAGGCAGCCGGAAAACTTATCGGCAACACCAAGGTGATGATGAAACAGACCTTCGACATGGCTGCCGGATGCGCCGCTTTCGGCCTTGACGACCGCCTGTTCCGCCTTTTCTCCCTCGACGATCTTTGCTTCTACGAGCAGGGCATCGCCATCAATTTCTACCTGCGTCAGTGCAATTCCGTCGAATTCGGCGACGACCGCATGAAAGTGGTGGAGCCCCTCATCAAGGACATCATAGAAAAGGCCGATGCCGCCATCTCCACCGGCGAATACGCTGCCGATCTTCGCTTCGGCCATGATTACCAGGTGCTTGCGCTGGGCGCATACATCGGGCTGGAAGGCATCGGCGAACGCTTTGACCAGCATGGCTGCGTCAACTGGCCCGGCTGGCGCTACACTCCTTTCGCCGCCAACATCCAGCTCATCTTCTACCGCAATTCCAAAGGCGAAGTGCTGGTAAAACCCTTGCTGAACGAGCGTGAAACCCGCATCATCGGCCTGGACGGCGATGACTTCCCCTACTACGAATGGGACGATCTTAAGCAGTTGCTGCTCAGCCGCTAAGCTATGCGTCTTATGTTCATAACGGATTTCACGGAGCAGTTCGCTTACCGGCTGCTCCGCGGAATCCTCCGTTATTCCCAGGAAAAGGAAGACCACTGGGTCGTGTGCAAGATGCCGCCCTCCTACATGCGCCAAATGGGCATCAAGAAGGTTGTCGATCTTGCGGAAGGCTGGCGTGCCGACGTTGTAATCGGCACGTTCGAGCCCGGCGACAACATCTCCCTTTTCCACAAGAAAGGGATAGTGGTGCTGGCCCAGGACTACATTTCTCCTTTCCCCAACATCCCCAACATCACTGCCGATGACCGCCGCACAGGCGCCATGGCGGCCGAAAGGTTCATGGCCCGCGGCTTCCGCGAGTTCGCCTTCTTCGGGAACAACGGCATGTGCTGGAGCGACGGGCGCAGGGACGGCTTCCGGGACCGTCTGGTGCAGGCCGGCATCTTCGAAGAGCATATACACATCTACGACTGGCGTCAGCGCGTTTCCAACCTCTGGTTCTACAACCAAAGCTGGCTCCAGAACTGGCTGCAGGCCCTGCCCAAGCCAATCGGCCTGATGGCCTGCGACGACAACCAGGCCTCCATCCTCGTGGAAGCATGCAATTCCCTGGGCATCCGCGTCCCCTTCGAGGTGGCGATAATCGGCGTGGACAATGACGAAATCCTCTGCAACATGACCTCCCCGTCGCTCACATCCATCGACGTCGATATCGAGAGGGGAGGATACGAGGCCGCAGCCCTGGCGGAGCAGATGGTACGCGAAAAGGATTTCAAAGGCAGGGATATCGTATTGCAGCCGCTTTCCATAGTCACCCGCACATCGTCCAACGTAATCGCAACGCGGGACACCGGCATCCATCAGGCACTGCAGTACATCAACGAAAACATCGACCACAAGATCCTCGTCACCGATGTGCTGGACCATGTCCCCATGTCCCGGCGCCTTTTGGAGCAGCGCTTCCTGAAAGCCACCGGAACCACTATCTATCAGTACATTATGAAGCTGAGGATAGACCGTTTCGCGCAGCTTCTCCTCACCTCAAAAGACACAGTGGCCGATATCTGCGCCCGTATGGACGAACCGGATCCCAAAAACCTCTCCCGCCGCTTCCAGGCACTCAAAGGTTGCACTCCGACAGCCTACAGAAAGCAAAATTTGCGCAAATTGGGAGTATAAATACGCAAATTCGGTAATTCCGCCCTTGGGTTGGCAGTTATATTTGTAACAGCTAACCTACTAATATAATGACACTCGGAATTGACATTGGCGGAACAACCATCAGTCTCGGGCTCGTAGAGAGTTCGAAGGTGGTCAAAAAGATATGCGTTCCGTCGTTCCCGGCCGATGCTACCCTGGAACAAACCCTGGAGTACTTGGGCAACCGGATTGCCGATATCCTTGTCCCCGAAGTGGACAAGATAGGTATTGGGGTGCCATCCGTGACCGACCCTGTGAAAGGCATTGTTTACAATGCCGTCAATATCCCCTCATGGGATGTAGTCCCGCTGAAAGAAAAACTGGAAGCCCGGTTCAGCGTTCCCGTATTTGTAAACAACGACGCAAACTGCTTTGCGCAGGGTGCGGCCACCCTCTCCGGCAATGCCGAGATGATGGTAGGCGTAACCCTCGGCACCGGCACCGGCGTCGGCATAGTCTGCGAAGGCAAGCTCTTCTCCGGGCCCCACTGCGGCGCCGGGGAAATCGGCTCTCTGCCATATAAGGGGCAGGATTACGAATCTTTCTGCTCCAAAAAATTCTTCCATTCCAAAGGGCTCAGCCCCAAAAAGATGGCCGATGATGCAGAAAGCGGAGACCCCCACGCCCTCCGGCTTTATCAGGAATTCGGCAGCCACCTTGGAAGCTTCCTGTCCGTTGTAATGTTCGCCTACGACGCCGACTGCATAGTCCTCGGCGGCGGCATCGCCAATTCTTTCCATCTGTTCAAGGAGGCCATGTGGGAATCCCTTCGCAATAGCTATCCTTACGGAAGTACGCTTGAAGACCTGCGCATCCTCGCAATGCCCGGCGATAATGTTGCCATAATCGGCGCAGCAACACTTTAAATATCTGGCTATGAGACTTTTGACCATTATATCCACCATGTTTTTTCTAATGGGTTGCACTGCTGCTCCCCAGCTTGACGTTCTAACGGACTGGACGCTTCAGCAGCAGGGCGGAGGCCCTAAGTATCAGGTAAAAGTTCCCTGTACCGTAGCCGGTGTCCTCAATGAGGCCGGCGCCTTCGGCAAGGACCTTCTTCTGGAAGACAGGTACAAAGCCGCCGACAAATCGCTCTTCGACAAGCCCTGGGTTTACACTACCCGCTTCGGCGCCAAAAAGGGCAACTGCGGCATCCTCCGCTTTAACGGCCTCAACTATAGGGCCGATGTAGAGCTGAACGGCAAACTCATAGCATCGGCCGACACAACCTGCGGCAGCTTTGCCGTGAGGGAAATAGACGTCACAAAGTACCTGAAGGGCAATAATACCCTCAAGGTCACAGTTTATCGCGCCCAGTCAGGCGAGCTCAACCACGGCTACGTGGACTGGAATCCCCGTCCCCTGGATGAAAGCATGGGCATTACCGGTCCTGTAGAGTTTTTCTCTACTCCCGATGTCCAGATCCGGGACGTTTTCGTAAGACCCGAAGTAAACCCGGACGACCTCTCCAGCGCCGGGCTTGTGGTTAATATTATTGTTTTGAACCTGTCCTCAAGTGCCGTGGAAGGCAATCTCTGCGGCACCTATGAGGATGGATCTTTCTCAGTTCCCGTAAAGCTTGAAGCAGGGGAGCAGCGTACCGTCGTGGTCAATGAGAAAGTGGACAATCCCCGCATCTGGTGGACCCGCGAAATGGGCTCCCCGGAGCTTTATCACATGAGAGTAGCCTTCGCTAAAGGCGAGGAAGAATCTCATAGCAAGGAGCTTAGCTTTGGTATAAGGGACATCAAGGGCTATGTCGATGAGCGCGGCCACCGCCAGTTTGTCCTCAACGGCCGTCCTGTCCTTATAAAGGCTGGAGGCTGGACCGACGACATCTTCATGCAAGACACCCCCGAGAGTATGGCCCTGCAAGTCGGACTTGTCGCCCACATGGGCCTCAATTGCATCCGCTTCGAAAATATATGGGGCAAGGACGACACCATCTACAATCTCTGCGACGAGAACGGTATCCTGGCCCTTGTCGGCTTCAGCTGCCAGTGGGAATGGAAAGACTACTGCGGCCTTGAGGAAACCCGCGGCTACGGCTGCATCAACGACCCCGCTTCGGAAGACATGGCCGTCCGATATTTCCACGACCAACTTATCCGCCTTCGCAACCATCCTTCCCTCATTGGCTGGCTCACAGGTAGCGACCGCATACCCAATGCCCGCCTTGAGGCGCGCTATCTTGAACTCTATAACAAATTGGAATACAGGCCTTATATCTGTTCTGCCAAAGGACTCACCTCGCTTGCAGGCCCCTCAGGCATGAAGATGGAAGGCCCCTACGAGTGGGTAGGCCCCGATTATTGGTGGACCGATACCAAAAACGGCGGTGCATACGGTTTCAACACCGAAACCGGCCCCGGCCTCAACATCCCTCAGCTGGAAAACCTCAGGCGCACAGTGGGCGAGAAGGACCTCTGGCCCATCGGCCCCAACTGGGCATATCACTGCACTGCCTCTTCGTCGCACATGAACAGCACCGCTTTCCAGGAGAAAGTGATGGAAGGCGTCTATGGCAAAGCAACTGACCTTGAGGACTATATGCGCAAAGCCCATGCCCTTGACTATGACTCCGAGCGGGCAATGTTCGAAGCTTTCCGCGCCAACGTACCCACCTCCACCGGTATCGTCCAGTGGATGCTCAACAGCGCCTGGCCCAGCCTCTACTGGCAGCTCTACGACTGGTGGGGTGTCCCCACTGCCGGCTACTACGGCACCCGCAACGCCTGCCGCCCCGTGCAGCTGGTTTACAATTATGCCGACGGCTGCGTCTGGGCAGTGAATGAAGCCGTCCCCGAGAAGCTTGTCGAAGCCAAACTCAAAGTCTATGACGTCAACTCCAAGCTTATCAGGGAGGAAGAAAGGGAAGTTGTCTCGCGCGCATACGCACCCGTCAAAGTATTCGGAAAGATACAGGGCCCTTGCTTCGTGGCTCTTGAGATAGACGGGCAGGCTTATAACTTCTACGCCATCCCCGCCAAGAACAATGTTGCCGGCAAGGCCAATTGGTGGGGTTCCGAGCCCGCAGAATTTGCCGATCTTCGCTTTGTGTCGGCCCTTCCTGAAGCCAAGCTTGAAATGGAGGTGAAAAAGATTGCCGACGGCTATGAGGTAAGCCTTGAGAACGAGTCGGAAGTAATTGCCTATCAGAATATTCTCAAAGCTCTCGACGCTGACGGAAACCTCATTCCCGGCGCCTTCTGGAGCGACAATTTCTTCTCCCTCACCCCCGGCGAAAGCCGCACGGTAAAATGCGTGCTTCCGCCATCGGCAAACGCCAGTATCACTTTCTCCGGATGGAACGCTAAACTCGCAGAATAATGAAACGACTGATTACCATATTCTTGGCCTTCAGTGCCATCGGCCTTTATGCCCAGACTCCCGATTCCCTGGACCGGGACCGTTCCAAATATGCCACCTACTCCTTCTCCAAGGACGACCGCTATAAAGTGGAGACTCCCTACGAGACAGTGAAGGTGAAACAGCCCCGCAGCAAGAGGGTGAAGAACGTAATCTTCATGATCGGCGACGGCACCGGCCTCACTCAGTGGTCGGTGGGTTGGGTGGCCAATGGCGGCGCCCTGAATATCGACCAGATGCCCGTGGCAGGCTATTCCCGCACCTACGCCACCGACAAGCTTATCACCGATTCCTGCGCCGGCGGCACTGCCCTGGCCAACGGTAAAAAGACCAAATACGGCTACATCGGCCTTGGACCTAACGGCGAGAAGGTGGAATCCAACCTCCAGTGGGCAAAGCGCGTAAAAGGCATGAAAACCGGCGTTACGGTAACCTGCCGCATAAACGACGCCACTCCGGCCGATTTCTGCGTTTACGGCCCCACCAGAACCGACGAGGAAGGCCTTGCCCTTCAGTATCTTGACGCCAATGTGGACTTCATTTCCGGCGGCGGCACCCATTTCTGGGACCAGCGCTCCGACGGCCGCAACCTCATCGAAGAGATGAAGGCCAAAGGTTACACCTACGTCGATAAGCTTGAGGACATTGAAGATGCCGAAGGCGACCGCTTCCTGGGCCTTTACGACGAATACGACCTCAAGCCCGCCCTCGACCGCGGTCCCATCCTCATGGAAAGCACCATGAAGGCAATCGATATGCTGGACAACAAGAAGGGATTTTTCCTCATGGTCGAGGGTTCGCAGATAGACGACTGGGCCCACCGCAACAAAGTCGGCCACATGTGCGAGGAACTCTTCGACTTTGACAAAGTCATCGGCGCCGTTCTCGAATGGGCCGAAAAGGACGGCCACACCCTCGTGGTAGTTACGGCCGACCACAACACCGGCGGCCTCACCCTCCTCAAAGGCAGCATCGAAGAGCATGAAGTGAAGGTGCATTTCTCCACCAGAGGCCACGACGGCATAGTAGTGCCCGTCTTCGCCTATGGCCCCGGAGCGGAGCATTTTGCCGGCGTCCACGATAATGCCGAGATCGGCCAAATTGTACGTAAACTTTTGAAGTAATGCTACTTACGCTCATATTAGCCGCCGCTATCCAGCTAATTCCCGCGCCCGCCCAAATGCAGGTGCGGGGCGGCTCGTTCAAAGTGGATCCGGCAAAGATGTCCTTTGTGGTCGATCCCGCCTCCGGCCTGCCGGAAGAAGGATACACAATAGATATCACTCGCGCACGCTTAAAGGTAGTGGCTTCTTCCGAGGCAGGTCTTTTCTACGCCTGCCAAACCCTCCGCCAGCTCCAGATGGCCGATCAAGTCGGCCATGACGCCCTTGTCATTCCCGGCACCACCGTCATTCCCGGCACTACTGTCATTCCCGGCTTGACCGGGAATCTTCTGAACTTGACCGGGAATCTTCCTTGCGTAAAAATTACCGATTACCCGCGTTTTAGATGGAGAGGCTTCCACGTTGACCCTTGCCGTCACTTCCTCTCGGTTGAGGAAACCAAACGCTACATAGACATACTGTCGGCCTATAAGATGAACGTCATGCACTGGCACCTTACCGACGACCAGGGCTGGCGCATCCAAATCCTTAAGTATCCAAGACTTACGGAAATTGGCGGCAGCCGCGTGGAATTCGACGGCTCAGTGCACGAAGGCTACTATACCCAGGAGCAGATTCGCGAGGTTGTGGCCTACGCTGCCGAGCGTCATGTCACCGTGGTTCCGGAAATCGAGATGCCGGGCCATTCCACTGCAGCCGCCAGGGCATATCCCGGCCTCACCTGCACCAAGGAAAGCATCAGCACCTTCTATACTTGGGGCTCTCCGGACTTCGCCCTCTGCCCCGGCAGGGAGTATATGTTCGAGTTCCTGGAAGACGTGATTTCGGAAGTGGTGCAGCTCTTCCCCTCGGAGTACATCCACATCGGCGGTGACGAGTGCAAGAAAGACAAATGGGAAAAATGCCCCGCCTGCCAGGCCAGAATCAAAGCGGAAGGCCTTGTGGCCGATGCCGCCGGCACTGCGGAGGAAAAGCTTCAGAGCTACGCCGTCCGCAGGATGGAGGGCATCCTCGCCGCCCACGGCCGCAAGCTTGTCGGCTGGGACGAAATCCTTGAAGGCGGCCTAAGTCCAAACGCAACGGTGATGAGCTGGCGCGGTATGGAAGGCGGTATCGCCGCGGCCCTCGCAGGGCACGACGTTATCATGACCCCCTCGCACGACGGCATGTACCTTGACCATTTCCAGGGCGACCCCAAGATCGAGCCCGTTACCATCGGCAGGTACACTACATTGGAAAAGGCTTATAAGTATGAGCCTGTGCCTGAGGAGCTTATCAAGAATGGAAAGGCCTCTCACGTGCTTGGCCTGCAGTGCAATACCTGGAGCGAATACATCTACAGCGACAGCCAGCGGGAGTACATGATGTTCCCGCGCGCCTTCGCAGTGGCCGAAACCGCCTGGACGCCAGCGGAAAACAAGGATTGGGAAAGCTTCCGCGTCCGCGTGGACAAGGCCTGCCGGGATCTTGACAGAAGGGGAGTGAATTACCATATTCCTCTCCCTGAGCAGCCCGGCGGAAGCTGCGACAAGCTGGCCTTCCAGGACAAGGCCGTCGTCAGCTTTACCACCACCCGCCCCGTTGGCAAGATTGTCTATACCCTGGACGGAAGCGAGCCCACATCAGCCTCGATGGCGTACTCTAAGCCTCTGGAATTCACCGAAAGCGCCGTCCTTAAGACAGCCTCCGTCACTTCCTACGGCAAGCTTAGCCCTGTGCGCACCATTACCCTCACCAAGGAGGAGCCTTGGCCTGCACAGCCTGCCGCCGCCGTCGAAAGCGGCCTCAAGGCAAAAAGGGCCGACGGGCGCTTCACTAAGGCCGCAGACATCAAGGATGTGCCCTGGAAAGATGTCTCCATCAAGCGTTTGCGCGATCTGAGCACCCTGGAGCCTTTCAACCGCAACCTTCCGGACAGCACTGTCTTCTATGCCGCCGTGGCAGAGGGTTTCTTCTCCGTTGAGGCTACAGATACCTACCGCTTCAGCTCCGACTGCGACCAGGTGTGGATAGACGGTAAACTCCTCATTGACAATGGCGCAGAGGTAAAACGCTACTCAAGGCACGACGCCGAGGCGGTCCTTGAAGCCGGTCCCCACAGCGTTAAGGTGGTTTTCATTTATAACGTAGTTGGAGGCTGGAATTCAATCCGCAACAAGACAGACGTGCTTGTGCGCAGGCGCCCGGACGACAAATTCAGTTCCATCAAAATGCTTTAAGCGATGAAACGGATAATTAACATACTGGCTTTGGCTGTTTTATCTTTGGTGCTCAGCTCCGGCGACTGCTCCAAGGACAATATGGGTTATGTGATTCCTCCGCCTTCTTCGCACTCGGGCGGCGGCAGTTCAACCAATCCCGGCGGCACCGGCGACCAGCAAGGGACCGAGCCCGGCGCTGGAACTGAACCTGGCACCGGAACCGACCCCGGCACTGATCCCGGAACGGGCACCGACCCTCAGCCAGGCACCGGCACCCTGTGCACCGACATCGGCCAGACTCCCATTGTTCTGGCGTATTTTACTGAATACACCGAAACCATCCCCGAAGTGAGCCTTCTTACGCATATCAATTATGCTCACGGCCGCTTCGGCAACCCCAAAACCGGCGACGGCGGCATTGTGATCACCGAATCCAAGCAGGCGCCCATCTCCAAGGTGGTGGCCCTCAAGAGCCAGAATCCCAAGCTGAAGGTGATGCTCATGATCGGCGGCTGGGGAGCTCATGCCGACGGTTTCTCAATGATGGCCCGCGACGCTGCAAAGCGTACCGCTTTCTGCAAATCGGTCAAGGCCCTTCTTGACAAACATAAGCTGGACGGGGTGGACATCGACTGGGAATATCCCACCCAAAGCGCCGACAATGAAACCGGCTGCGACCCTTCCGACACTCAGAATTTCAATCTTGTCCTCAAGGAACTCCGCGAAACGCTGGGAACCGGCAAGATTATCTCCTTCGCCTCATCTTCCAGCGCCAAGTACGTGGATTGGAAAACAGCCATGAATTATCTGGACTACGTGAACGTGATGACCTACGACATGGGAGCCGCCCCCAACGGCCACAATTCCCCGCTGCACAAGGGGACGAAATTCACCCACCGCAGCTGGGATGAAAGCATATCGGCCCATGTGAGCGGCGGCGTGCCCAAAGAGAGGATGGTTATGGGCGTTCCCTTCTACGGCAAGGCGGAAAAGAACCCGTCGGATGCCAATAAGGTCTTCGTGGACAGCAAAGGCAATACGAGTTATTCCATCAAATACAAAGACATCGTCCCCATCGTTAGCAATGGTACTTACATGGGCGTGGAGGTAAAGCGCAAGCTCCACCGCGTGTGGGATGCCGCTTCCATGGTCCCCTACCTTGCCGATGAGAGCGGCCGCAACTGCCTCTCCTACGACGACCCCGAGTCGGTGGAGGCCAAAGGCCAGTATGTGAACAGTGGCGGCCTACTTGGTGCCATGTTCTGGGAATACAGGGGCGACACCGACAAGCACGACCTTCTGAAAGCCCTTGTAAAAGGCGTTTACGGAAAAGAAACAGTTTTATAAGTAACCAAATAAAATATTAACTAACCTTATTAACCAATGAAAACCAAAGTAGTCCAATTACTGAAACTGGCTGCTGCTCTGTGTCTGAGTCTGGGACTGTGGTGCCTTCCCGCCCGCGCCCAGAGAGGCATTACCGTCACGGGTACTGTCGTGGACGCAGACGGTTTGCCGGTTATCGGTGCCGGTGTCACCCTGAAGGGAACCACCACCGGCGCGGCTGCCGACATGGACGGTAAATTCACCCTTGCCGTCCCCGGTGAGACTGCGGTGCTGGAAGTATCGGCCCTTGGTTATGTGACCGAGGAGATACGCGTAGGCAAGCAGCGCAACTTTACCGTTGTGCTGAGGGACGACACCCAGTCCATCGAGGCAACGGTGGTGGTGGCTTACGGTACGCAGACCAAAGCCACGGTCACCGGCGCCCTCACCTCCATCGACAACAAGGCGCTCATCAAGGCACCTGTGGCCGATGTCACCAACGTCCTCGCCGGCCAGATGCCGGGTGTTTCCACAGTGCAGGAGTCAGGTCAGCCTGGCGAAGACTACGCCAAGATCTACATCCGTGGCGCCAGTTCCCTTTCGGACGGAGCATCTACCCCGCTGATTCTGGTCGATGGCGTGGAACGCCCGATGAACACTGTCGATCCCAACGAAATCGAGAGCCTGTCAATCCTCAAGGATGCTGCCTCAACCGCCGTATTCGGTGTGCGTGGTGCTAACGGTGTCATCATCATCACGACAAAGCGTGGCGATGCCGGCAAGCCCAAGATTTCTGTCAGTTCCATCACCGGTGTGCAGATGCCCATGGCCTACATCACCCAGGCCGACAGCTATGACTATGCGCGTTACTACAACGTGATGCACTACAACGACGACGACCCGCAGGTGGCAAACTATTTCACTCCGGAAGCCATTGAGGCATTCCGCACGGGCAGCGACCCCATCATGTACCCTAACACGCACTGGAACGAACTGATGTTCCGCAAGGCCTTCCTCCAGACCAAGAACAATATCAACATCAGCGGAGGTTCGGACAAAGTGCGTTATTTCGTATCCATGGGCTATATGTACCAGAACGGTCTGCTGAAACAGATTCCGGGCATGGGTTATGACAACAACTATTCCTACAACAGATATAACTACCGTGCCAACCTGGACTTCAAACTCACCGAAACAACGGACATGAAGTTCAATATAAGCGGAGTTATCGGTGACACCCGGGAACCTCTCTCCACCGCAGACAACATTTGGATGCGTTCCATGCTATGGGCTCACCCTACCGGCAGCCCCGGCATCGTAAACGGAATGGCCATTACAAATGAAAAGGACGCAGAGACTCTGCCTAAGAGTCTTACGGCATGGAATGGTTGGGAATATTATTACTGGGCCGGTTACCAAAACAAGTACAAAACCACCCTGGGTATGGATGTTACCCTTACCCAACGTCTGGACTTTATTACCCAGGGCCTGAGTGCTTCCATCAAAGGAAGCTATGACACGGAGATGTCGCTTAACAAAAAGCGTACGGGCAGCGGTGGTTACAAACAGACCCTGCACTTCGCCGGTTTCGTCAATACCCCCGGACTGAGCATATCCGACCCGGCTTTTGACAAGACCATCATCCCCCAGATTTCCGGCAGTGAACCCACGCTCAGCTATAGCGAAAGCACGTCCGACGACAAGTCCTGGTATCTGGAAGCCCGCATCGACTACAGCCGCAAGTTCGGCGGCAAACATGCAGTGAGCGGTCTGTTGCTTTACAATCAGTCCCGCGACTATTATCCTTACCAGGATTCTGATAAGTCTGCGCTTAAAAAGCTCTCCTATCTGCCCCGCGGCTATGTAGGATTCGTGGGAAGACTTACTTACGGCTATGCTGACAAATATCTTCTGGACGTTTCGGCCGGTTATAACGGTTCTGAAAACTTCGCCCCCGGAAAAACCCGTTACGGTCTTTTCCCGTCGGCGTCCATCGGCTGGGTAGTTTCCGAGGAAAAATTCATGAAGCATGTCGGCTGGATAGACTTCCTTAAACTGCGCGCATCTGTCGGCAAAGTTGGTAACGACAGGGGCAATGACAGCCGATTTATGTATATGGAAGGTGTCTGGACCGATGCCGGTTCGTATTATTTCGGCGCAGGCAAGACCGATGGCGTTCCCCGTTTCGCATTGGGAACTCCCGGCAACCCCGGCGTTACTTGGGAAACGGCCTTGAAATACAATGTGGGTTTGGATTTTGACATGTTCAATTACCGCCTGCATTTCTCGGGTGATATTTTCTCCGAGCATCGCACAGGTATCCTGATCACTCCCAAAACGCTGCCCGGCATCATCGCCCTTTCTCCGCCCGACATGAATCTGGGTATAGTTGACAACAAAGGTTTCGAGGTCGCTCTTGGCTGGAAAGACCATATCGGCGCGTTCACCTATGACCTTGACGCCAATGTGACCTTTGCCCGCAACAAGATCATCAACATGGACGAGGTTACCCCCGGCGAGCCCTATATGGCCGAAACAGGAGGTTCTACCGACCGTTATCTTCTCTATCAGTTTGAGCGGCTTTATCAGAGAAGCGACTTTTACACAGACGCCGACGGCGTTGAGCGCCTCAATCCCGACCTCCCGCAGCCAAGCGTGACCGTTCATCCCGGTGATGCCATGTACAAGGACGTGAACGGAGACGGCCGCATCAACGGAAACGACCGTGTCAGAGGCGGTTATCCAAATCGCCCCGAATGGGTGTTCGGCTCAAACTGGAAGTTCGGCTACAAGGGTTTCAACCTGGCCCTCAACTGGGTGGCGGCCACCAATGTGAGCCGTAAGCTGAACGCCGACTACCGCAACCCCTTCACCAATACCGGTCACCGCGGACTGTTGACCGTTTTTGCCGAGAACTGCTGGATTCCAAACGACAACCCCTGGGCTCCCGGCCGCGAAGACGGCACCCTTCCGCGCTTTACTATGACAAACTGGAACTGGAATGGCGGAGACGATTACCTGTCCACTCTTTGGGTTCAGGATGCCTCTTATATCCGCCTCAAGAGCGCAAGTTTCGGCTATACTTTCTCGCGCAACAAACTGTTCGACAAACTGGGAATCAGTTCCCTGAATTTGATGTTCACAGGCTACAACATGCTTACGTTCGCCTACATGACACTTCAGGATCCTGAGGCTACCTCCAGCAGTTCCAACGGTAAGTATCCGCTCGTGAAGACTTATAACCTGGCCATCAATATCACATTCTAAGCCCTTTGAGAGATGAAAAGATTTGCAGAAATATTGACCCTCGTCCTGCTGGGAGCAGGGCTGGTCGCATGCGAGAGTCTCAAATTGGGAGACGCCGGCCTTAGCAAGGCACCTGAGAGTTCCGGTGCCACGCTGGACACCCTTTTCGCCACTGTCAAGGATGCCGACAAAGTGCTGGCCCAGGCATACTATTATCTTCCCTACGGCATTCCCTCCGGTTTTGACGACCTTCTGGGAAGAGATATCATAGAATCCCTGACCGACCACTATATTTCAAATATCAACACCGAAGGCGACGGCCCCGTCGGCCTGTACTATAACGGCGCCCTCAACGCTTCCCTGACAAGCGGCACCTCCGGCATGAATTATTGCTTTGGCTCGGAAAAGGACTATACTGCCATCCGTTACGCCTGGCTGTTCCTTGAGAACGCAGACCGTATCCCGGGCGCAGACCCCGGCATACTCGCCTGCAAGAAGGCCGAGGCCAAGATGTGCCTTGCCATCTCGTACGCCAACATGCTCCGCTATGTGGGCGGCGTGCCTATTCTTGACCACTCGGTGAAGCTAGACGAAGCGATGGAATATCCCCGGAATACCTTTGCGGAGACGGTCGATTTCATAGTCAGGATGTGTACGGAGGCTGCTCCGGACCTTCCTTGGAGCGTAAGCGGTGCCGATGACGGACGCCTTACCCGTGCGGCTGCCCTTGGCCTCAAGCTTCGCGTGCTGTGCTTCGCCGCATCTCCTACTTTCAATTCCGACAAGCCCTTCCATCCGCAGGCCAATGAGTATGCCTGCTATATGAATTACGACCCCGCCCGTTGGCAGGCAGCCAAAGCGGCAGCCGATGATTTTATGCGTGAACTGCTGTCCAACGGCTATTACGCCATGATTCAGGCCGCCCCGGATGCGACAACGGGACTCATTACCCCGAGGGCTTACCGCCTTGCATACCGCAAAGGTTATTTTGAACGCGGAACCACAGAGACCATCATTTCCATCCGTAAGAGCAACAGTACTTCCTATCACGATGACTGGATCAAACGTACCGGAGACTTCGGAAACGGAGCCACCCTTACATGGGTGAACAAGTTCCCCTGGGCCGACGGAACTCCTTTCCCGGAAGATTTCAACTGGGAAGACAAGAGCTCCTGGCCCGAGCAGCCTTTCTTCAAGCAGGATCCGAACGGTACCCTGAAAGTGAGTTCGACAACATTCTCTGAAACCCGTGACCCGCGCCTGTACGAGAATATCTGCGTGCCGGGTGACATCTGGCGTGACGGTACTGTCGGCCGCTCCTACAGCAACCACCAGTATGCGCAGTCCAACTGCCCCGGCTTCCTGATGATGAAATACATTCTTCAGCAGAGTTCGGACCGCAATACAATGCCGCACTGGTGCATGATGCGCCTTCCCGAAGTGCTCCTCAATGCTGCCGAAGCCTATAACGAGGCCGACGGCGGTCCGTCAGACAAGGCCTATACCTGGGTGAATGCAGTCCGCGCACGAGTGGGCCTGAAACCTTTGGAAGAGGGAATGAGCCAGGAAGAATTCCGCAAGGCTCTCCTCCTCGAGAGGGAACTTGAGTTCGGCTTTGAAGAAGTCCGCTGGTTCGACATGGTTCGCTATGGCCTTACTGAGGCTTTCACAACTCCTCTCAAGGCTCTCCGTGCCATTGGTAACGATACCAAGAACGCCACCTCCTTCACCTTCCAGGAGATTGATGCTTTCCCCGGACGTCAGTGGTACACCAGTTGGGACACCAAGTGGTATCTGGCTCCTATCCTTACCAGTGAAATAAACAAAGGCTACGGAATGACTCAAAATCCGGGTTGGTAACCTAAAAATGTACCCGAAGATGAAAAAGCTTTTTAAATATATTTCTCTTCCGCTTCTCCTCCTGCTAACTGTTCAAGCAGCGGCTCAGGATGAAAAGACGCGGTCCATGCTGGATTCCGTCTCGCTTGGCAATTCCTTCCGGATTCGGGCGAATGTAAACCAGCAGCTGGACGGTGATATTTTCGCCAAGAGCCCGGAGGCGGACGTTTCCAATGCACTCTACGGACAGTTCTCGGGCTTGCTGGTGAAAAACGGTTCCAGTACCTACGACTCCAACCAGTCCAAACTGAAACTGTCACTTCGTCTGCACAGCCACAGCCCTCTTATCCTGGTGGACGGGTTCCCCAGGGAAATGGACGATCTTTCAGGCGTGGAGATAGAATCCATCTCTATCCTTAAGGATGCTGCGGCAGCTGCTCTTTACGGTGTAAAAGGTGCCAACGGAGTAGTTTGCATCACTACCAAGCGAGGGAAAGACACCCCGCTCAAGGTGACGGCAAAGTATCAGTACGGCGCTGCCTTTCCTTTCCGGGCTCCTGATTTCTCAGATGCCTATACTTATGGCTTCATGATGAACGAGGCACGCAGCCTGGACGGCCTTTCACCCCGTTACAACGACGCCGAGCTCCTTGCTCTATACAGCGGACAGTATCCTTACGCTTACCCGAATGTTGACTGGTGGAATGAAATTTACAGGTGCCATGGAGACAACCACCATGCCCAGTTCACTTTTACCGGCGGCAACAGGAACTTCCGCTATTTTGCGGCCGTCGACTACCTCAAAGAAGATTTCCTTTACAGGCGTAGCAACACGGACGACCGTTACAATGCCAACCATTTTGACAACCGTCTTGGCTTAAGGGCCAACATCGATGTCAACATCACTCCTACCACCATGATGAAGGTGGGCGTCATGGCCCGTCTTGCAGAGTTCAACAAAGGCGACTACAGCGGACGCCTGGAATCGGTTCTGTACAGTCTGCCCGCCGCAGCCTTCCCGATCAAGCAGGTGGATGGCACTTATGGCGGAACACCCCTTTACGGAACGTCCAACCCGGTCGCCATGCTTCGCGACAGCGGCCAGAAACTCTATTCCCAGACAAAAGTGCTGGCCGACGTTATGTTGCGTCAGGACCTTGGGGCTGTAACCAAAGGCCTGTGGGCCGATGTGAACGTAGCTTTCGATTACATTGGCCGCCTGTCCGAAGAAGTAGCGAAAGGTTACCGCTATTCGGAGCTTGTAAGCACTACGGCTGCCGCGGGAGACCACAGCTACATTCTCAGCGAACAGCTTTACTACGGAGTTGACCCCAAGACTCCTTCTTATTCCCACTGGTTCTCCAACCTTCAGATGAAGTTTGAGATCCAGGGCCGACTGAACTGGGCCCGCGAATTCGGCCCCCATCACCTTGAGGCTCACGCAGCTTACAGGCAGCGCTCCTGGATTTTCAGCGGCCAGAACAACTCATCCAGAACTCAGGAAATCCTGGGCAGTGTCAGTTATAACTGGAAAGAGCGCATCTTCGCAGATGCAGTCGTAAACTATTCAGGATCGGCATATCTGCCCAAAGGACAGCGTTTCAACCTGTACCCGGCCCTGAGTGTTGCGGCAGTGGTTCTGCCGGGCGACCCGTATCTGAAACTTTATGCATCGGCAGGCCTTGCCGGCAGCGACGGCGACCTTGAGCATGAACTCTGGCGCCAGCGCTATGTGAGTGGCAACAGCTATTACTTCGGCCAGAACGGTGGATCTTCCTTCAGCGGACGTCAGGAAGGTGCCATGGCAGCCATTACCCTGGCCCCCGAGCTTTCCAAGAAGGTCACCGTGGGCGCAGATGTCCGTTTCTTCGACAAGCGCCTGGCAGTTAATGCCGATGCCTTCATAGAAAACCGCAGCCATATCCTCATCAGTCCTTCCAACATCTCCGGCGTTCTTGGCGTTAGCGTGAACGAGCAGAGTCTGGGCGAACAGTCGTACAAAGGCGTCGATCTCTCCCTGAACTGGAACGACAGGATAGGCGACTTCTCTTATGGGGCCTATGCCAACGGCGCCTGGCTTTTCTCCAAAGTCATCAACGACGGCCAGGCTTACCAGATGTACGATTACCTGTACCACAAGGGCAACCCCGTGGGACAGCGCTACGGTCTTGAAGTCATTGGCATCTTCCAGAGTCAGCTGGAGATTAACAACTCTCCCCGCCAGACCTTCGGCGAGGTGCGTCCCGGCGACCTCAAATACCAGGACCAGAACTTCGACGGAGTCATCGACAGCCAGGATGTCGTGAAGATGTTCGGCTCCTCAACTCCGCTGTGCACTTTTGGTTTCGGCCTCAATTTGGGATGGAAAGGGCTTAAGCTGTATGCCGACTTCCAAGGTGTGACCGGTGTCACCATCAACCTCCTTGACAGCCCGTTGTACCAGCCGCTTGTCGGCAACGGCACCATTTCCGATACCTTCCTCAACAGGGAGGTCACCTGGGCTCCCGGCCGCGAACACCTGGCTACCATGCCGAGACTCACAACGCAGGCCAACTCCAACAACTACCGTAATAACTCCCTGTGGTACCGCGACGGTTCCTTTATCAAGCTGCGCAACGTTGGTATCTCCTATACCATCCCTCAGCGCCTGCTCCGTCTCTGCGACGCTACGGTATTCCTCATGGCGACAAACCTGTTCAGCCTGGACAATATCCACTTTGCCGATCCGGAGCAGCTTGGCGCCTATTATCCTTCTACTCGTACCTTCTGGGGCGGAATCAAGCTCAACTTCGGCTCGTCCGAAGGCTCAAAGGCTTCTTCCAAACGTCCTGCAAGCGTAAGCAAGGTCGATCCTTACGTCCCTGAAAAGGTCATCGAATACGTTGACCGCGAAGTTGTTAAGGAAGTCCCCGTAGAGGTGGTGAAAGAAGTCGTGAAAGAAGTGAAAGTTCCCGCCTCCACATTGGAAGGCACGTACGAGGACGACCTTCTCTTTGTCATCGGAAAGGCTGAGCTCAGACCCGATGAGGCCTTCAAACTCGGCCGCATCGCCCAGATTCTGAAGGACAACCCCGATGCAAAAATCACGGTCACCGGCTATGCCGATACCGCTACCGGTACAGTCGATGTCAACAAGCGCCTGTCGGCCGAACGCGCAGCCGTCGTGGTAGAAAAGCTCAAAGAGGCAGGCATTGCCGCAAGCCGAATCAGCTATTCCAGCACCGGAAGCGACAAGGACAGCTCCATGAGCCCGGACAGCAACCGCGTAGCCGTCTGTATCATCAAATAATAAAGAGCGAAAGGTATGAAAAAGTTATTCTATATTTTATCCGCTGCGCTCCTTCTTGCAGGCTGCAACTTCCTGGAATTCGACGAAACATCCAGCGATTACTCCCGTGAGGATATGTATACGACATACAGCAATATCCAGCGGATGCTTACCAATATTTACGGATATATGCCGTGCAAAAATATCGCCGACGTCTCCAATGCCATGCGTGAGTGCGGCTCCGATGATGCCGAGTATGCCGATCAGGACGCCTCTGTCCAGCGTTTCATCAACGGAAACTGGAGCCCGCTCCAGACCGTGGACGACAAATGGAGCCTCTATAATGCTGTCCGCAGTGTTGCAGAGTTCCTCGAGTCGATGGAAACCGTGGATATTAGCATGTTCCAGTATGATGCCAATTACAGTCAGTGGCTGGAACACCTGAAGTATTATCCTTACGAAGCCCGTGTTCTCCGTGCCTATTATCTCTTTGAACTGGCCAGGCGCTATGGCGACATCCCGGTTCCCATGACCATGCTCACTGCAGAGCAGGCCAATGAAATCGAGAAAACGCCGTTCGATGAGGTGATTGAATTCATTGAGAGCGAGTGTACCGAATGTGCCGCCAACCTCCCCATTAACTGGACCGGAATGCTGGGAGAGGAAATCGGCCGTGTCACCAAGGGCTTTGCCCTGGCGGTAAAAGCCAAGGCTCTTCTTTATGCAGCGTCACCACTTCACAATCCTTCGGGCGACCGGGCAAAGTGGCTGGAAGCAGCCAAGGCGGCAAAAGAGGTGATGGATATGCAGCTGTATCGGCTGGATCCGGCCGAAAAGGCCAACAATTATCTCTCGCCGGAAGTGATAATGTCCATACTGAGAAGCGAAGACGACAGATTTGAACTGACAAACTTCCCGGTCCGTTTCACGGAAGGTTACCGTTCTTATATTGCAGGAAACTATCCTACGCAAAACCTGGTAGATGCTTTCCAGACCCTGAACGGCTATGACATTACGCTTGACCAGGACGGATGGCATACTGCCGATCCCGAATTCGACATCACCAAGCCGTACGAGAACCGCGATCCACGTTTTGCGCGGGCCATACTTGCAAATGGGATGGCCTTCAAGGGTAGCACCATAGAGACTTTTGAAGGCGGACGCGATTATAGCGCAACCCGCAGCGACCTTGGCACTCCTACCGGGTATTACCTCCGAAAGTATATCCAGGAAGAGACGAGCTTCGTCCCTGAGGCCCGCTCAAGTTTCAAGCATCAATGGATTGTTTCCCGTTACGCGGAAATACTCCTGAGCTATGCCGAAGCCGCCAACGAGTACTTCCAGAGTCCCACCCAGACCGATGGCACCCTCACCATCAGTGCTGCCGATGCCATCAACCAGGTGCGTCTCAACGCCGGCATGCCGGATGTGGAAGCCACTTCCTACAGCGATTTCCGCGAAGCGGTGCGCCGTGAGTGGAGGGTGGAATTCGCCTTCGAAGACCACCGCTTCTGGGATGTGCGCCGCTGGGATATCGGCCAGCAGACACAGGGGCAGATAGACGGTGTCAAGATTACCCGCAGCGGATCCGACTTTGACTACAGCCGCTTCACGGTGGAGTCCCGCACCTGGGCAGCACGCCAGAATCTGTATCCTATCCCCCAGTCCGAAGTTTTCGCCAATCCCAACCTTACCCAAAATACCGGATGGTAGTCTAACCTTTGAATAAAACAAATAGCCATATGAAAACAATCGTAAGAACGTTAGCCCTGCTTGTTGCTTTTGCCGGAGCCGCTGCCTGCCAGCAGTTCCATATCGACACGCAGGTGACTCCTGAAAAGGCTGCGGCCGCCGTCCGGATGGAATGCGATGCGCTGACAACCTATACCGTTCCCTCCACCAATCCCGGAACAATTACCTTCAATGTGAGTTCCAACACCCCTTGGACCATCACCCGGTCCAGCGGTGCCGATTGGTGTACCGTCACCCCCTCGTCGAGCGCAAGCTCTTCGCTGATAAGCGACGTGGTGGTAAGTTTCGAGCCCAATGAAGAGGATTACGACCGCCGGGCCACCCTCACCATCCGCGGCGAGGGCGTGAGCAAAACCTATGTGATAAGCATCACGCAGGCACGCTTCGGCAGGCTCTTCGTCACCCCGATTGCTCAGGATTACTCCGCGGCAGGCGGTCCGCTGTCATTTACTATCCTCACCAACGAGGACTGGCAAATCACTACCGACGTCAGCTGGCTGCACTTTAACCGCGAAAACGGAGCCCCCGACCCCGAGGGCCGCACCCTCACCATAATCGCCACGGCTGATCCTTCCACGGTCCTGGAGCGCACGGCAACGATTACCGTGACTGCCGGCGATGAAGAGGAATCCTTCGAGGTTACTCAGAAAGCCAAGTTCGAGGTGAGCGCCTTCGAGGATGCATTCGATTCCAAGGGTGGCTCCCAGACATTCCAGATCCGCACCGAACTGCCCTGGACAGTAACGGCCGACAAGACCTGGCTCAGCTTCGACAGCGACAGCGGCGAAGGCAATGCCACTGTAACCGCTACCGCCGGAGCCAACGACGGTGCGGTGCGCGGTGGAACCATCACTGTATCGGCAGGAGATACCTCTTACTCCTTCGACGTAACGCAAAAGGGTCTCAGCTTTGAAATCGTAACCCCCGAATCCACAACCATCCCCGGCGGCTATGCAATATCCTTCATAGAAGTGAATGCCGACATGGACTGGACTCCCGAAACCAGCAACCCTGACTGGACGGTCGAAAAAGTTGACGGCACCCAGTTCAAACTGACCACTCCTTTCAACAAGTACTTCGCTCCCCAGACCGGCACCGTGGCCATAGTCGCCGGCGCCAACAGGGCTGAGCTGGAACTCACAAAGGACATAAACTTCACTTTCGAGGGTGCGGAAGTTCAGGAAGACGGTTCCGTTAAGATTTTCGGTGACAGGAAGTCACGCGTCACGCTTAAGGATCCCTTCCGTTATGTATCAATCGTCCTTGAAATAGGCGACAAGAACTTTGACGATGCCGGACAGTTCTGGATGTGCACCCACGATGCAGCCGGAGACTCTGAACTTCAGTGCCAGATTTCCCTGAACGGCAACAAGCGCCTGCGCACCAATGGTGGCCATACTACCTATGGATCGACCACGTTCGATATTACCAAAGACGAGATGAATGCCATAACCGAGTATCGCGTGGACTTCAAGCCCAATGCGGACTATGCAACCAAAATTGACTTGGAGTTCTTCTACAACGGAAACAGCAAGAAAGTGCACACAAGCACCTCTCCGTTTGCCGGCAACTCCGACGCCAACGGTCACTACTTCTTTGGAACGGACAGCGGCTCCTCCGGCTCTGCCACTTGGTATATTGTAAAATCATGCACCCCTACCGTCATTGCTGAGTAATTATGAAAAAGTTGTTCAACATACTCTGTGCGGCTGCAGCCCTGTTACCGGGGCTTGCGGGCTGCCAGCAGTCCAAGCAGGAGCCGCTTGACACGGTGGAACTACGCTACCGGGCCGACGACAGCTACTCGCTGGAGGCAGTGAACGCCAGGGCGTTTACCATCCTGGTGGCCTCCTCCAAGCCTTGGACCATAACAAGCGAGCACCCTACCTGGTGCATAATATCCGACGAAGACGGCCAGCCGGTGGATCCGGAAACCCTTCATGTAGGCAAAGCGGAACCCACCACCGTCCGAGTCCAGTACTACGACAATACTTTCCTGGACGACCGCACCGACCGGATTACCATTCAGAGTAACGGTTGGGTGGGCAAGACCATTACCGTGACCCAGAAAGGCATAGCTTTCCTGAGCGTTCCCGAGGATGAACTGGCCCTTGACGTAGAGAAGTCCGGCGGTCAGTTCACGATCCACATTCACTCCAATCAGCCTTGGTCCAGCAAAGTCACCGACGGTGACTGGGTCTCCATCGAGGAAGGAGAAAGCGGTGAAGGAGAAGGCGAAGTCATAATCAACGCAGAAGAGAACGTATCTGAGCTTCGCTATGCGGAAGTCACCGTCTATGACCGGCATGACGAGCCCGTGGCCCTGGTGAAATTCACTCAGGACGGTGTCCAGTTGGTTCCTCTGTCTGAAGAAATCCGCGCCGGTTACGACCAGCTTTCTGCCGAACTGGAGCTCCTTTCCAACTCCAAATGGACTGTTGAGAAAGCAGCCGAGTCCGACGACTGGTTTACCATCGAAACCCCTTCCGGCGAAGGCAACGGTACCGTCAGTATCAGCTTTACCGAAAACACCGGTTCTTCTATGCGCAGGGCCGAAATTGTGGTGAAGAACGTAGTGGACAGCGCAGACGAGTTCCAGGTCGAAAAGCCGGTCATCGTAAAGCAAGCTTACAAGATAGACCCTGTCCGCTATTATGTAAACAATGACGAAATCAGCCTGTGGAAATCAGACTGGGCCAACGCCCCGGTTTACACGAAGGATGTCGGAACATTGTTTGCGGCCAGGTGCCGTCTGAGCCGCAGCATGGAGTTCGGCTCCTATACTTTCCACTGGAAAGACCTGCAGGCCGACGCCAACGGCGGCAATCCGCGCGTGAGGCACTGGTTCACCTATAGCGAGAGTGCCGAAATCAAGGCAGACCTGCGTCCCGGTGATGCCAAGGTAAGCTTCGACTTCAATGTGGCCGGCGACGGCAACAAGCCCAGCATCTCCGCCTTCACTGACGTGGACTTCACGCAGCCCATCGACCTCACAGTCAAGTTCGACCCCAGCGGAGCCGAACACTGCCATGTCACCTTCCTTGTGAACGGCATTGAGGCCGGCAGTTTCGACAGCAGCGAGAACCTTCTGAGGACCATCCTCTGGGGCAAGAGCTCCACAATCTACTTTGGCGTGGACGAGGGCGGAAGCGCAGTCTGCGAATGGTATGAATACACGGCTCCGATGAATTGGGACGATTAAAATGCATGCGATTATGAAAGCGATATTTAAAATAGCCTTATTGTCAAGCGTTTGCGCTGCCATTTTCGGCTGCACCCCAAAAGCGGATCCAGTTGAGCCCGAGACTCCGAAGGTCCAGCCTGAGTCCCGCACCCTGACATTCGTCCTGCCCGAGACAGATTCGGAAGGTTTGAAAACTGCATGGCAGAGCGGAGACCAGATTGTCGTGCACGGCGAATACTCGGCGAACCAGGTTGTCGTTACCCTTGAAGCGGGAGACATTTCCTCCGACGGAAAAAGCGCCACCAAAAAGGTGGACGGCCTTTATCCCTACAAGAGTGATGAATGCTCCAGCACGCTCTATGCGGCTTATCCCGCAGAGGCGGTGGCGAACCTTAAGCACTGCTTCTATTACAGCGCCTTCAAAAACGTCAACGCACAGCTTCTGGCCGCGTGCAACAGCGGGGACACTTTCCAGTTCCTGAACCTGTGCGGCGTCCTCTCCTTCGTGGTAGAAGGTGACTATGACAGCTATACCTTCATAGGCCGCAAGGACGTTCCTGTCAGCTTCGACACCTATCAGGTGAAGATTACCGATACGGAAAAGAATCTAAAGCAGTTCCTCCAGAACCCTTCAACCTCCATCGAGTCCACCGACCTGGTGGCCGACGGCGTAACTCCCAACACCCTTTTCATCCCCGGAGGCCTGGACCTCACCGGCGGCTTTATCCTTCGTTTCAATAAGGAAGGAAAAGCTGTGAAAGGTATAACTGAGAAGGAAGCCGTAGCCGTGGAAGTGGGCGGCGTTCTGGATTTGGGCAATGTTACCGAACATCTTGTCGAGGCTGCCGACGATATCGACCCGTCCCTTGCCGTCCGTATCGACGCTGCCGAGAGTGCCAACTGCTACATCATCTCGGCCCCCGGCCTGTACAAGTTTACGGCCGTGAAGGGTAATTCCATGGATGCGGTCACTGGCGGCGACCATGCCGAAATTCTTTGGGAAACAGAGTGCGGCATTGAACCGGTTGCCGAGCGCAGCATAGTAAGCGGCGTTACCTACGACGAAGAAACCGGAGCGGTATGCTTCCAGATTCCGGATCCGCTGCAGCCGGGCAATGCCCTTGTGGCCCTGATGGACGATAACGACCAGGTCCTCTGGAGCTGGCATTTGTGGATTCCCGAAACCCAGCCCGAAACCATCATGTACAGCTACATGACCGGTGTTTCCATGATGAGCCGCAACCTGGGTGCTCTGGTTGATACACAAAGCGGCGCAGTGGCCGATTCCCGTTCCTTCGGCCTGCTGTACCAGTGGGGCCGCAAAGACCCGTTCCCCGGTGTCGGAGCTGCCGGTTCCACCGAGGCTGCCGCTGTTGCAGGAGTTACCACTTCTGTCCATGAAGGGGCTGTGACCCATGCCGAGGCAGCCGCAATGCCTACAAGTATCATAAATGTAGGCAGCATCGACTGGTGTACCGACAGAGACCGTATGGATTGGGGCGACCAGGAGCGCAGCGGCAGCAAAACCATTTATGACCCGTGCCCGCCCGGATACTGTGTAGCCGGCCGTAAACAGGCAACTATCTTCACTGATGCCGGAAACACCCTTGCCGGATGGCTTTACGATGCCGACAACGGCTACTTCCAGGTTGGAAGCCCTGTTTCTACCCTGCCGCTTTGCGGTTACATGAACCCTGACGGCAGCTTCGTCGCCGGCGCATCCATCATCTGGAACACCCACATGGATGCCGACACGGCCAACCTGACTTATTGTCAACTCGTAGAAGGAGGCTCTTCCAAGAAAGGACAGAAGGCCCGCGCCATCGGCGGCAGCGTCCGTTGTGTTACAGAGTAATTGATAAACTAAAAATATAACCTCTTATGAAAAAGATTTTACTAGCTTTTGCTGCCGCCCTCCTGCTTGTGGGCTGCGCCAAAGAGTATGACGACAGCACCCTCAAGGCCCGGATTGATGGTTTGGAAAAGAGGGTGAGCGACCTGGAAGGCTCAATCACGGCCATCCAGACCGCAGTCGGTGACGGTGTTCTCGTGGCCAAAGTGCAAGAACTGGCCGACCCTGAAACCGGCAAGATCGTAGGTGTCACCATCACCTACACCAACGGTGACATCAAGTACTTCGAAATCACTCCCAAGGCCGACTATGACGGCCCGGTGCTCAGTGTAATCAAGAGCGGCTCCGGCGACCTTGTATGGGCCATAGACGGTGTCGCAATCGAGGTAAACGGTAAGGAAGTACCTGTTTACCAGACTCCCGAGTTCACAATTGACGAAGACGGCAATCTGCTTGTGTCCATCGACGGCGGCGAGCCCGTTGTCCTCGGCCAGGTGCAGAATGAAGGCGCAACCCTGGTAGACGGTATCTTTACCGACATCAAGATCACTGACGAGGCGGTTGTTCTCACCCTCTCGGACGGTTCAACGGTGAACATTCCCTTCGCCGAAGCCTTCAAGCTCACGCTGGAAGTGGAAGAATATGCCTATACCGCAGGCGCACCCATCACCGTGCACTATGACGTCACCGCTGCAACTGCCGGCACCGTCGTAAAGGTAGCGGGCTACAATCCCCTCGAATTCGGCGTCAAGATTGATGCCGATGCCAAGACCATCGAGATCACTCCCATAAAGAAGGGCGCCGCCGCCCAGATGCTTGTTGTGGCTGACAGCGGAATCGGCATGGTATCTACCGCCACCCTTCTCATCGAACCCGAAGGCGTAACGGTAGTGAATTCTGAGGCTGATTCACTCTTCGGCATGGCCGACTATGTTGCCGACGGAGCCGGCGACGTGATTGAAGCTATCGTCGTGTCCAATGTCAACTTCCAGGTACTCCCTCAGGAAGAGTGGATTCACCTTGAGTCGGTTAAGGGCCAGACCTACACCATCACCCTGAGCCTGGATCCCAATGAGGACACCGAAAGCGGCCGTCTGGGCACTGTGCTTATTGTAAAGGAAGGGATTCCCGCAGACGCCGTCACCGAGTCCGACATCTATCAGACCATCACCATCGCCCAGATGCAGGCTCCTATTCCCGAAGAACCGGACGGAATTGCCGACCTGAGCGAGAAGGAAAGCGCAAACAGCTACATCGTGCTCGGCGCCGGTGCCTTCAAGTTCAAGGCAGTTAAGGGTAATACCGAAGAAAGCGTAGGCGAAGTAGCTAATGTCGAGGTGCTTTGGGAGACCGTCAATACCGACACCGCGCCTGCCGCAGGCGACATCATCGGCTCTTACGGTTACAGCGACGGATATATCCTCTTCGACGCCACCGGCACTCCCGGCAACGCCCTCATCGCCGCCAAAGACGCCTCCGACAACATTCTCTGGAGCTGGCACATCTGGGTGCCCGAAACACCTATTGAGAACAGCACATTCGGCGGACTTTACGGCGAAGCGCTTATCATGGACCGCAACCTCGGTGCGCTGGTGGCTACTGCCGCTGACGGGACCCCGGATGTAAAGTCCTACGGCATGTATTACCAGTGGGGCCGTAAAGACCCGTTCGTGGCACCTTCCACCGGCATCGCCGGCACAATGACCTACGATGCTGCCAAGATGAATGTGGCCGATGCCATCCAGAATCCTACTGCCTATGTCAAGACCGGCGGCGATTCTGTCAAGGACTGGAGCAACGAAAGCCCTACCGACCTCTGGGGCGTAGAAAAGACCATTTACGACCCGTGCCCTCCGGGATACATTGTTCCCACTCGTGACAAGTCCACCAAATGGTGGGGAGAAAAGCTTGCCCTCAATCTGTCCTTCGCCGGCGACAATTCCTGGTTCAAGGCCGGTGTGGATTACGATGAGGCGAATCCCGCCGCCACCGGATACGCGGTATTCCCGGTATGCGGCTATATCGACCAGGGCGACCTTGTAAAGATGGGGTCCCGCGTGTACATCTGGAGCGCATACTCTTCGTCTGCCGACCTGGCCTACCAGGTGCGCGGAGAAGGCGGCTCGGTTTATGTTGAGGAACAGCGCAAGTCCCGCGCAGGCAATGTTCGCTGCGTCGTGGCCAATGAGGACGCCATCGTTCCTCCCACGCCTGCAGAGCCTGTGGCAGAGACCATCGACCTCAGCGAGGAAGGCACCGCCAACAGCTACATCGTCTATGCGGAAGGCGAATACAAGTTCGCTGCAGTTAAGGGTAATTCCGAAGAAAGCGTAGGTGACGTGGCCAGCGTAGAGGTTCTCTGGGAGACGGTCAATACCGAAACGGCTCCCGAGGCAGCCAGCATCGTCAACTCCTGCGGCATCAGCGAAGGATACATCATCTTCGGCGCCACCGGCACTCCCGGCAACGCCCTCATCGCCGCCAAGGACGCTTCCGACAACATTCTCTGGAGCTGGCACATCTGGGTGCCCGAAACACCTATTGAGAACAGCACATTCGGCGGACTTTACGGCGAAGCCCTTATCATGGACCGCAACCTCGGTGCGCTGGTGGCTACTGCCGCTGACGGGACCCCGGATGCAAAGTCCTACGGCATGTATTACCAGTGGGGCCGTAAAGACCCGTTCGTGGCACCTTCCACGGGCATCGCCGGCACAATGACTTACGATGCTGCCAAGATGAATGTGGCCGATGCCATCCAGAATCCTACGGCCTATGTCAAAACCGGCGGCGATTCTGTCAAGGACTGGAGCAACGAAAGCCCTACCGACCTCTGGGGCGTAGAAAAGACCATTTACGACCCGTGCCCTCCGGGATACATTGTTCCCACTCGTGACAAGACAACCAAATGGTGGGGAGAAAAGCTTGCCGTCAATCTGTCCTTCGCCAGCGACAATTCCTGGTTCAAGGCCGGTGTGGATTACGATGAGGCCAATCCCACTACCACCGGATATGCCGTATTCCCAGTATGCGGCTATATCGACCAGGGCGACCTTGTAAAGATGGGTTCCCGCGTGTACATCTGGAGCGCATACTCTTCGTCTGCCGACCTGGCCTACCAGGTGCGCGGAGAAGGCGGCTCGGTTTATGTTGAGGAACAGCGCAAGTCCCGCGCAGGCAATGTCCGCTGCGTAGCCGAATAATCATTTCATCCGGGGCCCGCTGACCCGGACCCCGGGTGCCAAGTAACATTAAAACTTAACGGAGATGAAAACCTCAAAACTTTTCCTCTTTTTGCTTACATCGGCGGTCAGCCTTCTGATGCTCACCTGCACCGGCTGCACGCCGGAGGTAATGGGAATGCTTGTGCCTTCGCCGAATACAAAGCCTACCGTGGGCACCATTCCTGACGACCCGGCGAATCCGGACGGGCCCTCTGTCCCCGACGATCCGGTGACTCCGGACGACCCCATGGGAGACATAGTCAACAACCCCGAGCGCCTGGCGCGAATCGGCCAGACTCCCATCATCGAGATTTATTACACCGAGTACACCAGGACGTCCCTTTTCCCCTCGCTCGAAGAGGTGAAAGACAACTTCACCCACATCAACGTGGGCCACGTGCGCTTCAAGGACAAAGTGAACGGCGTGGGCCTGGAAATAGCCTCCGGCTCGATTCCTCTGATCCAGAAATTCGTGGCCTACAAGGCCGATTACCCCGAGCTCAAAGTAAAACTCCAGATGGGCGGCTGGGGCAAGAATGCCGACGGCTGGTCCCAGATGGCACGCGACCCTCAGAAGCGCAAAGCCTTCGTGGACGAGTGCGTCGCTATATGCGAGCAGTACGGCGTCGATGGCTATGACATCGACTGGGAGTATCCCACCTACGCTGCCAAGGACGGCGACTACGTCAACGGGGCCGATCCTTCCGACTGGGGCAATTTCATCGCCCTCCTGAGGGAGATGCGGGAAGCCATGCCGGACAAGATTCTCTCTTATGCGGCATCTTCCAGCGGAAAGTACACGGATAATGTAAGCGCCCTACAGTATGTGGATTACATCAACGTTATGACTTATGACGAGGGGAATCCGCCCTACCACAACGCTCCGCTGTACCGCAGTCCCATCGCCAGTTCCCGCACCTGCGCCGAAGCCATCGACGACATCTTCCACGGCAAGCAGGGCATCCCTTACCAGATGATGAACTTTGGTATTCCGTTCTATGGGCATGGCGACGGATACAAGCTCAAGACGGGCAATTACTATCCCGGCACGGTGAACTATGGCGACCTTGAGGAAATCTTCTTCAAAGGCACCTGCGACGGCAAGAGCGTAGCGGGCAAGAATTACCGCGTCTGGGACAACGTGGCCAAGGTCCCTTATCTTGCCGATGCCATGGGCCGCATGTACGCCAGCTACGAAGACATCGAATCCGTCAACGCCAAGGTGGAATTCCTCAAATCCAGGAATATGCTGGGCGCCATGATCTGGGAGTACCGGGAAGACAATGACGAAGGCACCCTCCGCCATGCGGTGAAACACGCCATGGACGGCAATCCCGATGCCCCGGGCCGATGGGAGCGTCCCGATGAAAACCAGCCCGCAGAGCCAAAGGAACTGCCCGTGATGGGCAAGGTGACCAAGTTTGTCCTTGGAACCAAAGGTGCCGACATGGTTGAGGAACTGTCCGGCCTGTGCCTCTCGAAGGACGGCGACTTCCTCTGGGGCGTGCACGACAAAGGAACTCTTTACAGGATCAACTTCGACGGTACTTTCCAGAAGCAGTGGTACCGTGAGGCTGATTTCGAAGGCATCACCATGGACCCGGCCACCGGAGATTTGTATATCGGCCTTGAAAGCAGTTCCAAGTCTGTTTACAGGGTTCCTGCTCCCGGATACAACGGCAAGGATGACAATTTCGTCATCAAGGTTGAAGGTGTCGAGAGCATGGGCAACTCCGGCTGCGAAGGTATTACTTGGCATAACGGAAACCTGTACTTCGGCACTCAGACCGGCGCCCAGCTCTTCGAATACCAGCTTGACGGAACCATGCTGTGGAAAAAGAGCCTGAGGGATGTCACTTCCACAATCTCGGAAGTGGGCGACCTTTGCTACGACCCCGTGAGCGACTATCTCTGGGTGCTTGACTCCAATTCCAACAAAGACAGGCCCCAGTATCTGGGATTTACGCTGTATCTGTTCAACGGCGACGCCACCAAGCTGCTGAACACCTACTACGTGGGCGATTTCGCCAACTGGAACCCCGAGGCTGTCTGCGTTGACCACAAGAACAATTGCATCTGGATTGGCGACGACTGCGACTCCGGCAATCCTTCCTGGCTGCATAAAGTTGAATTCACAAATCTATAACTAGAAATTATGAAAATAAAAGAAAACTATTGTTCTCCCAAGACCGACGCTTTGGAATTGCGTTATGCGGAGCAGTTGTGCATCACATTGTCCGGAGGTGATGAAGCAACACAGAATCCGGATTATATTTTGGACGAATACGATCCTTTGTGGAATATGTAAGAGGAGGAATGAGTATGAAAAAGTATATTGGGATTTTGCTGACAGCGCTTTTGTTTGCGTCTTGTGAAAAATTCGAGCCGAATCAGAATGAAGTTCGTAATCCGGGCATTTATACCTTCTCTCTGGAGTTTCCTTCAATGGATAATACAAAAGTGAGCGTAGATGCTGACGGTAAAACACAGTGGGAAGTTGGTGATCAGATTGTGTTTTCCGGACGGCCTACTGCAAAAGTGGTTCATACACTTACTGCTGAAGAACTGACAAATCCACGGCTGGCAAAGATTACGGTGGACCTTTCTCCTCTTACAACCGAGGATGAATCTACTCCTCACAAATGGAACGTAGCTTATCCGGCAGAGATTTGGAGCCCTTATTCTTCATCTCATATGTATGGAAGAAGCCGCTTTGAGGGAACCAATCGTCTTCTCCTGGCGGGATATGTATCTGATGATATGACTTCAATTGTGATGAATCATGTGACCGCATCTATCCTTTTCAAGGTTTCAGGGGATTTCGATTCCTACATCTTTTTTGGAAATGGCGGCACCGAAGTGCTTGGTTATGAAAAGTATCTGGTAGAGATTAACTCTTCTTCTCCTTCTTATCTTGCCAAGTTGGGCGCTGCTACCTATGGGACTCTTGATCCGGTAACAAAACTGACGGGCTCCGTTATAGCGGATGGCAGTACGGTCAATGCTATTTATATCCAAAATGAAGCAGATCTATCTTCCGGATTTACAATCCAATTCCTTGAGTCAGGCGTAATTAAGAAAGTAATATCGACAAATACTCCTCTGACGCTCACTCACGGACATGCAGTTAATCTGGGGGCTCTCCCTGCCGCAGCATTGAAGGACTATGTGGCGCCGACCACGCACGATAATGAAATAGGCGTCACAGTTGCCTCTGCCACTGATTTGAGTGCTTCCGCTTCGGCAAACAGCTATATTGTTTCTGCAGCCGGCGACTACAAGTTCAAAGCTGTGAAAGGCAATAGCAGCATAGCCCTGAGCGGCATAAATAAAGTGGATATCCTTTGGGAGACCGTAAACACCACGACTGCTCCGGAAGTGAACAGTGTGATAGCCGCGGCAGACTACGATTTGCAGGACGGAGAAGATGCCGTAATAGTATTTAAGACCCCGGCCACTCTCAAGCCCGGCAACGCCCTCATTGCCGCCAAGGGCGCAGCCGGCAAGATACTCTGGAGTTGGCATATCTGGATACCTGAAACAGTCATTTCCACTAATACCTATGGTGATATTATGGGCGCTGTAGCTATGGACAGGAACCTTGGCGCTCTGGTTGCCGCGACTGCCGGAACATCACCTGTAGATGTAACATCCTTCGGCCTGTTATACCAGTGGGGCCGAAAGGACCCTTTCCCCGGTGCTGCCTCGTTGGCCAGTTCACCTTCTTCTGCCGCTCTGGCGGGTGGCAGTATCACCAAAGCTGCCGGTGTTATTACCCTTGAAGAGTCAATTGCCAATCCTACGTTGATGGGTTACACTGCCAACGGTGACTGGATTGATGTTTCGGATGATAACCTGTGGAAGAATGCGGAAAGGACCATCTATGACCCTTGCCCTGCTGGATATAGAGTCCCGGCTAGAGATAATTCCAAGGACTTTTGGAGCAGTGATTTAAGCGCCAAGACAGGCTGGGCCGAAGATGGAACGAACGGCTGGTTTACCTTAGGAAATCCCGTTGCGGTGTTCCCCTTCGCCGGATATATAGATGACGATGGACTCAGCTATAAGTATGCGGGCAGCAGGGCAATGTACTGGACGTCGCACCGTTCAGGCTCTGTTACTTCTTATGGTGCAGATATACGTGCGGGAAGCCGGCACCAGCTGTCTTCTCCGGCACGTTCCCGCGCCGGCTCTGTCCGCTGCGTAGCCGAATAGAGAATAATTGACGATAGTGCACTAAACGTGCTTTGAATTGTACTGTTTATTGCATTATTAGGCGTTTTTGCACTAAACGTGGCATTCCAAGTCACGTTTAGTGCATTTTTTTGCTAACTTGCAGGGTAAAACTTACAAGAAATGCTGAAACTGATGACAGTCACTGCAATATCACTGGCTCTTGGCGCCGTGCAGCAAAAAGATTTGCCCTCGCAGGCGGTGGAGCCCGCGTACGTAGAGCATGTGGAGCCCGCGTACGTAGAGCATGTGGAGCCTGCAACCGTAGAGCGTGTGGAACCCCTGTCCTGGTGGGTTGGAATGAAAACCGAGCTGCAACTGCTTGTGAAGGGCAGCGGAATAGGTGCGTTCCAGGCCTCTGTAGAGGGTACGCCGGGTGTTTATGTAAAAGCCGTCCACAAGGCCGACAGTCCCAACTACCTTTTCCTGGACATGCACATTGACAGCTCGGCTAAAGCGGGCACTTATACACTCGTATTCAAAAACGGCACGCAGACCATCAGGCATCCTTACAAACTGGAAGAGCGCCAGGCCCGCACGGAGAAAAGTTTCGGCCCGGAAGATCTTATCTATCTGATAATGCCCGACCGTTTTGCCGACGGAGACCCCTCCATCGACTCCACGGCCTTCACCAAAGAAGGGGTGAACCGCAAGCGTCCCAATTCCCGTCACGGGGGAGACCTCAAGGGCATCATGAAGCATCTGGACTACATCGAGAACCTTGGCGCAACGGCCATCTGGTGCACTCCGCTGCTGCTTGACAACGACGCCAAAGGCTCATACCACGGCTACGCCTGCGCGGACTATTACCGTATAGACCCCCGCTACGGCAGCAACGAACTGTATCGGCAATTTGTTGAAAAGGCGCACAAGAAGGGCCTGAAGGTTATCATGGACGTTGTCACCAATCACTCTTCCCTGGAACATTGGTGGATGAAAGACCTACCTTTCAAGGACTGGGTACATCTGAACGATCCTTACATAAACTCCAATCACCAGATGTCCCTTGCCATGGATCCCAATGCTTCAAAGGCCGACAAAGCCGTAATGGAAGAAGGCTGGTTCGTGCCCAGCATGCCGGATATGAACCTGGACAACCCCTTCCTTCTCAAGTACTTCCAGCAGTGGGCCGTGTGGTGGGTGGAATATTCCGGCCTCGACGGTTACAGGGTGGACACCTGGTACTACAACGAGAAAATTCCCATGTCGGCCTGGGCAAAAGCCGTTACGGACGAGTACCCCTGGCTGAACATAGTCGGCGAAAACTGGAACACCAATCCGGACTATGTGGCCTACTGGCAGAAAGACCATCCCAACAAAGACGGCTTCAACTCTTTCCTTCCGTCAATCATGGACTTCCCGCTCCAGGCCGCCATTACCGAAGCCTTCCAGGTGCAGCGCAAAGAGCCCAGATGGCAGAAGAGGGCCGATATCGCCGCGGTTTACAACGCCCTGAGCCATGACTTCCAGTACACCGACCTAAGTCACATGCTCATTTTCCTTTCCAACCACGACTGTGCCCGTATCGGCGACCTTTTCGGCCGCGATCCCCGCAGGATGAAGATGGCGTTCACCCTGCTTGCCACCCTTCGCGGCATTCCGCAGCTTTTCTATGGCGACGAGATGATGTTCTCCACCGGAAATCCCCAGCGGGAGGACGGCCGCCTGAGGCTTGATTTCCCCGGCGGCTGGGAAGGGGACATCGTGAACCTTTTCACCGAAAAAGGCCGGAAAGCGGCAATGAAGGACAGTACATACTCCCACGCAAAAGAGTTGCACGACTATGCCCGTACGCTCTTCCGCTGGCGCAAGGATAAAGAAGTGATTCACAGCGGAAAAACGCTGCATTTCATCCCGGAAAACAACACTTACGGCTATTTCCGCTACAATGACGGCGACGTGGTTTTCGTCTTCATAAACAATTCAGAGGAGCCTTGCAACGTTCCCTGGACGCGGTTCAAAGAAATCAGCGAAGGCCTGGGCAAAGGCCGCAACGTCATCACTGGTGAAAGCATGGAAATCAGCGACAAAACCGCAGTGGGGCCGATGAGTTCACTCGTGGTGGAATTCAAGCGGTAAATCAAAAGATTTTCCGTACCTTTGCCCTTCGCTATGAAAGCAAGGCAAGTACTCATATTTTTCCTGGGCGTTTTCGCCATGCTGGGCGTGCTGTGGCTCACGGCCCCTGCCGATGGCGTTCCAATCGGCCCGCTTACGCTCCGTTTTGCTTCCTACCAGCGCACATTGCGCGATGCGGCAGAAGCAAAAGTGGATGTCGATTCGGTCCTGAATGCCGTGGACGCCCGTTTCCAAATGGAGGCCGACACTCTTCAGTATTACCGCAAATTCTTCTACGACAATCCGGACCGCATCTACCTCCCGGACGACGATTATACCTTTTTCGACCCCTTCTTCAAAGAGTTGGAGCGGGCATCGGCGCATGATAAAACCGTCCGCGTCGTACATTACGGCGACTCGCAGCTGGAAATGGACCGCATTTCCCAGGACCTCCGTGAGGCTTTGCAGCAGCGTTTCGGCGGCTCCGGTACGGGCATGTTCCCGGCCCTTAGCAATGTTCCGTCGGCAAGTATAAGCAAGTCTGCTTCAGGCGGTTTCGTGCAGTACACCATGTACGGAGACTCCACCACCATGCGCGCCGGGCATAATCGCTACGGCATTCTGGCTCAGGTGGTTCAGCTAAGCGGCGGCGGCACCGTCTCCCTCCGGGCCACCAAAAACAAGACAGCCAGGGAAGGCGTAAAAACCTTTTCCACCGTCACGGTCCTCTGCGGCAGGCAGTCCAAAGACTTCAGCGTCAGGGCTGTATCGGATACGCTTAGGCCCAAGGCCGTCATCCGCAAAGGCGAAAGCGGCGCCACCCTCATCACCTGGCGCTTCTCCCGTCCTGTCCAGAAAGCAGTCCTAAATTTCCGCGGCAGTGCCGAAATCTATGCAATAGGTGCCGATGGAGAAAGCGGCGCAGCAGTTGACAATGTCCCGCTCAGAGGCTGCTCAGGCACCATTTTCACTCGCATCTCCGAGCCCCTGATGGCCGATTGCCTGTCCCTTACCGACACCAGGCTCATCATCCTCCAGTTCGGCGGCAACTACATGCCCGTCACCCGCAGCACCAAGGTTATCGAGCAGTATCAGGTGCAGATAGCAAAGCAAATCAATTATTTCCATGAGGCGGCGCCAGATGCGCAGATTCTCTTTATCGGCCCGTCCGACATGGGTAAAAGCGTGAACGGCAGAATTGTCACCTGGCCGCGCCTCCCGGAGATGGTGGATTCCCTCAAGGCTACGGCCCTTCGCAACAATGCAGCTTACTGGGACCTCTACCGCATGATGGGCGGCGAAAATTCCATGGCTCAGTGGGTTAAGCATAATCCCGCGTATGCCGGCCCGGATTACATCCACTTCACCCCCGCCGGCGCCCAGAAGGTTGGCGACGCCCTAAGCCGCTCACTTCTCACTTATTACGATTTTTACGAGCTCCGCAAGACTCTTCCCCGGGAGCAGGTTCGTGGGGCAATGCATCCATGAAACGCATCGCCTTGGTAATACTGCTTCTTTTGCCGATACTAAGCTTCGGGCAGCGTCGGCAGGCTCATTATTATCCGTTTATAAGGGCGGAGAAAAACACTATAGAGATGCCCTCGGGGGCCTCTCCCACCTACAGCCTTTTCCTCCGCAAGCTGGATACCCTGCTGCGCACCGGCGGAACGGACGTGCGCATCCTGCATGTCGGCGGTTCTCATGTGCAGGGCGGTGCATTCAGCGACAGGCTCCGTGCCCATTTCCTAAGCCTGCGTTACGGTATCGACGGCGGCAGGGGACTGGTTTTCCCCTTTTCGGCCGCCGGCACCAATACTCCGGTTAGCTATACCAGCTCGTACAGCGGCAGTTGGGAAAGTTCCACCTGCCTTAAACCTGCCGATGCAAAGCTGGGCCTCAGCGGAATGGTCGTCACTGCGCGGGATACATCGGCCAAAGTGGCGATAGATTTGCTGCCCAGGGAGAAGCGCCTTCTTCAGCACCGTTACAGCTTCAACAAGGTTGACCTTCTGGGCGAAGGAACGCTTGAACCGGTGCTGCTTATTGGCAAAAAAGACACGCTGAGGGGCGTCAAAGGCCATTTCGACCTTCCCTACTACACCGACTGGGTGCAGCTTGCCTTCGAGGGAACGGGCTATTACAATCTCCGCGGACTCTACCTCGACAAGCCTGGCACGGGCTTCACTTTCAGCGAGGCCGGCGTCAACGGTGCCTCCACACTTTCGTGGACCCGCTGCCAGCTTTGGGAACAAGACCTCAGGCGCGTAATGCCCGACCTTGTGATATTCTCCATCGGCATTAACGACATCCAAGGGGCCGATTTCGACCCTTCCCGCTTCAAGGCTCACTACCGCGAACTTATGAAAGCGGTCCGCCGGGTGAATCCTTACTGCGCGATTCTTTTCACCGGCATCAACGACAGCTGGCGCAAGAGGGACGTAAATCCCCATACGGCAGCCGTAGAACAGGCTTTTTACGAGCTTGCGCGCGAATGTACCGGCGTCTTCTGGGACTGGTATGCTGTCATGGGCGGCCAAGGCTCGATGGCTGCATGGCAGTCGGCAGGCCTCGCCCAAGGCGACAAAGTCCATTTTACGCCCCAAGGTTACCGCTTAGTGGCCGATCTTCTTTTTGACGCTATCCTCGAGTCTTACAGGAGCCGATGAATCTCTGGGACGTCATACGGGATTTCCTGCAGAACCTGCTCTCCTTTGACCAGGCTCATCCTCTGCTGTTCACGCAGTTCTACTTCTGGGCCTTCTTCGCACTGGTGTTCGCAGGCTTCTCCCTCATCCACTCGAAGCCGCTTCTGCGCAACGCCTATCTTTTCGCCGTCTCGCTGTTTTTCTATTACAAGACAAGCGGTGTCTTCCTGGCCCTTCTGGTCTTTGTGATAGTTTATAACTTCTTCGCGGCCAAGTGTTTGCATCGGCTCAAAAAAGAAGGATGGCGACAGGCGCTTACTGTCCTCAGCGTAGTGGTGGACCTTGGCATCCTTGCCTATTTCAAGTACGCCTACTTCATCACCGACTTCGTGAACAACCTCTTCGGCACGTCCATCGAGGTGCACGACGTCCTCGGCGAATGGCTGAATATGCTGATAGGGGCCGATATCTTCCGCGTCGATGCCATCATCCTGCCGGTGGGCATCTCCTTCTTCACCTTCCAGGCGGTGAGCTATATCGTCGATGTGAAACGTCGGCAGATAGAGCCGGTTGGGAATTTCCTGGACTTCGGCTTTTACCTCTCGTTTTTCCCGCAGCTGGTGGCCGGTCCCATCGTCCGCGCGTCGGAGTTCATCCAGCAGCTACATCAGCCTTATAACCTTTCCCGCCGCTGGTTCGGAATCGCCATCTTCTGGATAATGAACGGCCTCCTCAAGAAGCTTATTCTGGCCGATTATCTGGCCGTCAATTTCTGCGACCGCGTCTTCGAGAATCCCCTCATGTACAGCGGCTTCGAGAATCTGAGCGCCCTTTTCTGCTATTCCCTCCAAGTATATGCCGACTTCTCCGGCTACACCGACATAGCCACCGGCGTTGCCATGCTCATGGGCTTCTGGCTGCCAAAGAACTTCGATTCGCCTTACAAGGCGGTGAATACACAGCAGTTCTGGCGCCGCTGGCACATGACTCTGTCGCGCTGGCTCAGGGATTACCTCTATATTCCCCTCGGAGGCAACCGCAATGCTACTCCGGCTACCTTTGTCATTATCGCTGCGATTGCCGTAATCGGCTCATTCTTAAGTGGTTCATGGTGGGTGGCGTTCGGCGTTGCGCTGCTTGCTGCCGGCATCGGCCTATGGGCTTGGCTCAAACCTTCGGACCGTAAGCTCATTACCACCAACATAAACTCCATGAACACCATGCTGCTGGGCGGCCTTTGGCATGGAGCAAGCTGGAATTTCATGATTTGGGGCGGTCTTAACGGCCTCGGCCAGGTTATCTACAAAGTTTGGACGCGCCATTCGCAGCTTGCCAAGTTCGGGATAATCAGCTTCTTCACCGCGCTGGTGTGGGCGCTCTCAGTCTGGACCCCAGCCCCGGTATGGAACATGTTCTTTGTCTGGCTTCTGATAATCTGGATCGGCACCCTGATAAAAACAATCTGCCGGTTCATCGCCCCCGACAGCTCTGGCTCCACCGGTCAATCAGATTCCACCGGTCATTCTGAGCGCAGCGAAGAATCTCCTGCACCGTCGGCCCTTTCTCTTGGCTGGAAGGCCATTTCATCGGCCCCTGCCCGAAATGCGAAAGGCGTTGTCATTCAGCGGAAAATCGACAGCCCCGCCGCGGCATGGCTGGACCGCGCCTGGGACATATTCCAGACCTTTGTCTTCATAACCTTCACGCGTCTTTTCTTCCGCAGCGGCTCCAATCTGGACCCTGCTCTGGCTAACGAGCAGGCCTGGAATACTGCCAAAAACATGGTCAATCAGATAGGATCGGCCTGGGACCTTGCGCTCGTGCCTACTATGGCCTGGGAGCATCGCGCCGTACTTGTCGTCTTTGTTGCCGGCATGCTCATCCACTGGCTCCCGGAGCGCTTCAAACGCCGCTACCGCCTGGTCTTCGCCCGCCTGCCGCTGTTCTGGATGGCCGTGGTCGTGGTACTGATAATTGTCTTCTTCTTCCAATTCATCACCGCCGACCTCCAAAGCTTCATCTACTTCCAATTCTAACCCAGACACGCAAGTGCCTGGTACTCACCGAATTGTGAAAATCAAGTGTGGCAAAAAGTCACACTTGATTTCAGGAAGTTGTTGATTGTTAGGGAGTTGTGTGTCGAGGTTTTAGGAGAGGAGGTTGGTCAGGGCGATGAAGTCTTCTACCGAGAGTTTTTATACTAGCCGATAGGTGGCACTACAAAATCAACCAATCATATCCCAACGAAAAACCTATGGCAAAAGATTGGAGGCTGGAGAAATCCCTGGTGCCAAACAGTCTCAGATAAAGACTATGCTCAAAACCGCTGTTCTGTGTAATGGTCCGGTGAAACTTAAAGAAAAAGTCAGCACCAACGGCAGCAGTTGTGTTGGTGACATTTTTATTATATTCTTTGCTGGTGTCTTTGCTGGAGACAGATAGTATCCTGCCGGCAATTCCTGCAAACGGTTTGACAGAGAAAACAGGGCCGTCATAGACTTTATAACCGTACATAAATCCCACATTGTTATGATTATATGACTGTCCGGATTCCCACGAGACATCTCCGTTTTTATAGTTTTGCGCCAAGCGACCTGAAGTAGAACTTGCTAAAAGTGAAAAAATATGTCTTTTATAGCCGAAACTCAAATCTATATTGGCTCCTAGGCCGGGAAGGAATGTTTGACCGGCCGAGCCCAAAAACAAAGTTCCTGTCAATCCTGCTCCGAAACTTATAGAGAAATGTCCGGTGTTGGATAGCATGTCCGGATAAGATGCGTTGGCAAGCTCTTCTGCAACCCTGGCGGAATGATATGCAACCATTGCGGAATCAAGACCATCTTCAGTGTCCTCAACTATCTCTTCCCAGCGTGTTCTGCTCTGATTGGAATAAAAGGAGAACAGAGCATCGCTAGACTGCTTGTTGCCTTCTGAATACAGTTCGGTGAGAGTCTTTCTGAAGTAGAGCTCATTCAAGTCAAACAGTAGCTGATCATAGGCAAGTGTGCACGGATAAAGCCGTTCAACGTTGTGCCAGGAAACAGATTTGTCCAGAGCCACTCTTGCTATTGGCGTATACTGTACAGTATTCCATGAAATCTTTTGCTTCTGTGTCGTTGTCGTCCACCTGAACGTGAGATCACTAGTCCTGAAATTTTTGGGAGATTTGAGGTTTAGGTCATCCCAAGAAAGAGGACCTTCGTCCCAATAGCGCATACTATCCTCATATGTCTGCGCATTTGCCGACAGGCATGAAACAACAAAAGAAATAAAAGTTATCAGTCTGAATTTCATGATAAGAAAGTATTAGACAAGCAGATTGGTCAGCGCTACAAAATCCTCCACGGAGAGGCGCTCGGGGCGCTGAGAGAAAACAGGTTGTGCCAAGAAGGCCGATAATTCTGCATCCGACCATCCTTCGCGTGCGGCTTTTGCATTTGCAAGTGGCTTCAAGGGATTGCGCATCATCTTGCGGCGCTGGCCGAAGGCGGTCTTAACCACCGTTTTGAAAAGGGCTTCGTCGCAGCCAAGTGCAGTGCGGGAGTTGCGGGTGAGGCGTATAACGGCCGATTCTACCTTAGGCGGCGGAGCAAAACAACCGGAGCCGACGGTGAAAAGGTACTCGATGTCGTACCACGCCTGAAGCAGGACGGAAAGTATTCCGTAGGTCTTGCTGCCCGGCTTTTCGGCAATTCTTTCCGCTACTTCTTTTTGGACCATGCCCACAACTTCGGGGATACTGTCCTTATAATCAAGTACTTTGAAGAAAATCTGCGAAGAAATGTTATAAGGGAAATTGCCGATTATGGCAAACTTCTCCGGGAAAATCTTCTCCAGTTTAAGAGTCAGGAAATCGCCTTCCATCAGGCGCCCCTGCATGCCTTGAAAATGGCTTAGCAGATATTCAACCGACTCAGAATCAATTTCTATGAGTTTTAGGTCGATGTCGGAGCGCTCCTGTAGGTACTGCGTCAGCACACCCATACCCGGACCAACCTCAAGCACCGGCAGAGTGGGCATAGCCTCTGAAATCGCCTCCGCTTCGCTCCGGCCCCTCCCGTCACGTGATGCTTCGTCGGACGAGTCCTCCTTGCAACCTGCTGCGGGCCCCTCCCTCTTATCCGGCCGAGGGTGGCCAGAGATTTCAGAGGCTATGCCCACTCTGCCGGTGGCATGCAATGCGTCCACAATGGCACGGGCCACCTTCTGGTCCGTCAAGAAATGCTGCCCTAAGGCTTTTTTTGCACGTACTTCCATCATATCGGCGCAAAGATACGATTTTTTATCGGGGATACCTATTGCTTGTTCAGCCATTCGGCCGGCGTTTGTCCTGTGATAGCCTTGAAAATCCTGTAAAAGGCCGATTCCGAAGCGAACCCCGCCGCATCGGCAATCTCTGAAAGACGCATCTGCGGCTCTTCCCGCATCTTTTTCTGAGCAAAGCGGACGCGATATCCGTTCATATAGTCCAGATAGGAACATCCCGCTCCGGCGTTGATGCAGGAGGAAATATACTTGGTAGTCAATGCCGGCTTGCTGCTTTCGGCGGGTCGCAGTGCATGTAATTCATGTTTTTTTGCTATTTTTGTAGATTGTTATAATGCAATAGACAAAAACAGCATAAAACTATGTACAGAACACACACTTGCGGGGAGCTCCGCATTGAAGACAAAGGAAAGCAAGTAACGCTGGCCGGATGGGTACAGAAAGCCCGCAAACTGGGCGGTATGACCTTCATCGACCTCAGAGACCGCTATGGTATCACGCAGCTTGTAGTAGAGGCCGATGCCCCCGCTTCACTTGTGGAGACAGCCACCTCCCTGGGACGCGAATTCGTCATCCAAGTCGAAGGTGAAGTAGTTGAGCGTCAGGCGAAAAACGCCAAGATGCCCACCGGCGATATCGAGATAAAAGTATCGGCAATCAATATCCTGAATAAGAGCGTAACCCCGCCCTTTACCATCGAGGAAGAGAGCGACGGCGGCGAGGACCTTCGCGCCAAATACCGCTATCTTGACCTTCGCCGCGGCCCGCTGCAGCGCGCCCTGGCCCTGCGTCACCGCGTAGCTCACGAGGTCCGCAACTACCTGGACGCCAACGGCTTCATGGAGATTGAGACCCCTTACCTCATCAAGAGCACCCCGGAAGGCGCCCGCGACTTCGTAGTCCCTTCCCGCATGAACCCCGGTCAGTTCTACGCCCTGCCGCAGAGCCCCCAGACCTTCAAGCAACTCCTGATGGTAGCAGGCTACGACCGCTACTTCCAGATTGTCCGCTGCTTCCGTGACGAAGACTTACGTGCCGACAGGCAGCCCGAATTCACCCAGATCGACTGTGAGATGTCCTTCGTGGAGCAGGAAGACGTCCTCAATACCTTCGAGGGCATGATGCGCACCATCTTCAAGAATGTCCTCGATGTGGACATCCCCAACCCCATGCCCCGCATGAGCTGGTACGACGTCATGGACAACTACGGCTCCGACAAACCCGACGTCCGCTTCGGCATGACCATCCATGAACTCACGGATGTCGCCAAGGGCAAAGGTTTCAGCGTCCTTGACGATGCGGCATACATCGGCGCAATCTGCGTACCCGGAGCAGCCGAGTACACCCGCAAGCAGATTGACGAGCTCACCGAATGGGTAAAACGCCCGCAGGTGGGCGCCAAAGGCCTCATTTACGTAAAAGTCAATGCCGACGGCAGCTTCAAATCCTCCATCGACAAATTCTACGGGGCCGACGACCTCGCCAAACTGGCAGAAAAGGCCGAAGCCAAGCCCGGCGACCTGATGCTGGTGATGAGCGGCCCTTCCAAGCGCAAAGTGCAGACCATGCTGGGCGTCCTCCGTCTGGAAATGGGCGGCCGGCTGGGCCTTCGCAACCCCAAGGAGTTCGCACCGCTGTGGATTGTGGACTTCCCGCTTCTGGAATGGGACGACGAAACCCAGCGCTTCTACGCCATGCACCATCCCTTCACCGCCCCCAAGCCGGAGCATGAGAAATGGTTCTACAGCGATAAGAAAGAGGACCTTGAGCGCGTCTGCGCCAATGCCTACGACTTCGTCCTCAACGGCAACGAACTGGGCGGCGGCTCCATCCGTATTCACAATGCCGATATGCAGAAACGCATGTTCGAAGTGCTCGGCATCGGCCCTGAAGAGGCTGAATACAAGTTCGGCTTCATCATCAACGCCTTCAAATTCGGCGCTCCGCCCCACGGCGGCCTTGCCTTCGGCTTCGACCGCGTCTGCGCCCTCATGGGCGGGCAGGATACGATCCGCGACTACATCGCCTTCCCCAAGAACAACCAAGGCCGCGATGTGATGATCGACTCCCCGTCCCAGATTGACCAAGCCCAACTGGACGAGCTGCAGATATCCGTTAACCTAAAATAAGATGCCCACATCAAAAAGGACAGAACTGGCGTACATACCCGTTATGTCTTTACGTTCTAAACGATGATTACCAAGCAGGCACAGTTCGACCTTTCCACCCGGAACACTTTCAGGATGAAGGTGAGTTGTGCCCTGTATGTGGAAGTAACTGAGGAAGAGGACCTTCTGGCCATTGACTGGGCCTCTTTGCCCCAGCCCGTCTTCGTAATGGGCGGCGGCAGCAACCTCCTTTTCACAGGCGATTTCCCCGGCACGGTGCTGCATGTCGCTATCTGTGCCGATTTCAGCACTAACTCTTCCGCCAAGTTGGACCAGGTCCAAGGTCAGGCTGCCAAGTTGGACCAAGTCCAGGATCAAGCTGCCAAGTTGGACCAGGTCCAAGGTGTTTTTGGACGAGGTCAGATTTTAGGTGGTGGACCTGGTCCAGCAAGTGTGCCTCAGAATGCTGTAGAATGCGGAATCGGTGGACCAGGTCCACGGGGTGAAATTGGACCAAGTCCAAAAATAGGCTGGACCAGGTCCACATCCTCGTGCGAGCCCCCGTCTGCAGCCCAATCCTCAGCCCAAACCTCGTCCGTCTCAGAGCCCTCATCCGCAGCCCAATCCTCAGCCGTTGCAGATCCCTCATCCGCAGGTCAATCTTCCGATGTCGCAGACCCCAACATCAGTCCTGACTGTCCGGATAATGCGGATGTCCTTGTCACAGTCCCTGCCGGCACCGTCTTCGACGATTTCTGTGCGTGGGCGGCCTCCGAGGGCCTTTGGGGCCCGGAAAACCTCTCGCTCATACCCGGGGAGTGCGGTGCATCGGCAGTGCAAAATATAGGCGCTTACGGCGTTGAGGCAAAGGATATCATTGCCGATATAAGGGCTTACGACCGTGAAACCGGCAGCTTCGTAAACATAGACCCCGCCACCTGCGGCTACGGCTATCGCACCTCCAACTTCAAAACCATCTGGAAAGGCCGATACATTATCACCGCCGTCACCTACCGCCTCAGCCGCACACCTCAGCCCAAACTGGACTACGGCGGCCTCCGCAAAGTCTTGGAGGACAGAGGAGTGGCAGTACCCTCTTCAGGGACATGTGCACCCCCGCACATGGGTAGGGGGAGGGGCCCGTTTCCGAAGGAAATGGGAGGGGCCGGAGTGGAGCGCAGCGGAACGGAGTTCCCTGAAGAGGGTACTGCCACTCCTCTGTCGGCACAAATTATCCGGGACGCCATCATCGACATTCGTCGGAAGAAGCTGCCTGCCGTTGAGGAAATCGGCAGTGCCGGAAGTTTCTTCTGCAATCCTGTCATAAGCCATGAGCACTTTGAGCGCATAGTCGCAATTGCTAAGGAAGACAATGGCCCGGAGTATGCAGTCCCGCATTATGACGCCCCCGGCGGCATAAAGGTTCCAGCTGCCTGGATGATCGAGCAGTGCGGCTTCAAGGGCAGAAGAAACGGCGGCGCCCAGGTATATCAGAACCAGCCTCTTGTCATCGTAAACGCCTCAGGCACAGCCACCCCCGAAGATATTATCGGCCTGGAGCAGGAGGTAATAAAAGCAATCCAAACCAAATACGGCATCACCCTTCACCCGGAGGTAGAACATATTTGACCTATGGCAAAATTTATCATCGAAGGAGGGCATAAGCTCTCCGGCACCATAACCCCGCAGGGAGCAAAGAACGAGGCACTGGAAGTAATCAGCGCCGTGCTCCTGACAAGCGAACCCGTCACCATTTCCAACATCCCTGAAATCCTGGATGTCAAGAATTTAATCGAGCTTCTGCAAAATATGGGCGTCAAGGTGACGCGCCTTGCCAAAGGCATGTACACCTTCCAGGCCGATGATGTGGACACCACCTATATCGAGACCGAGGAATTCGTCCAGAAATGCGCCAAGCTCCGCGGCTCCGTGATGGTTGTCGGCCCGCTTCTGAGCCGCTTCGGCCATGCATGGTTTGCCAAGCCCGGCGGGGATAAGATCGGCCGCAGAAGGGTAGATACCCACCTGGACGGCATGGTGAAACTTGGCGCCGCAATGGAGTATGATGCGTCCCGCAGGGCTTTCCACCTCACGCAGGAAGGCCGCTTGACGGGCCGATACATGCTCCTTGACGAAGCCTCCGTCACCGGTACGGCCAACATTGTCATGGCCGCCGTGCTCGCCAAAGGCACCACCACCATCTACAACGCCGCCTGCGAGCCCTATCTCCAGCAGCTTTGCAAGATGCTCAACCGCATGGGCGCTTTCATCGACGGCGTGGGCTCCAACCTCCTTCGCATCCATGGCGTAGAGGCTTTGCATGGCACTTTGCACAAGATTCTGCCCGATATGATCGAGGTGGGATCCTTTATCGGCATGGCTGCCATTTGCCAGAGCAGCATCACCATCAAAAACGTATCGTACTACGATCTGGGCATCATTCCCGACTCCTTCCGCCGGCTGGGCATAAAGCTGGAGCAGCAGGGCGACGATATCTTCGTCCCCGCCCAGGACAGCTACGAGATCGACTCCTTCCTCGACGGCTCAATCATGACCCTGGCCGATGCCCCCTGGCCCGGCTTAACGCCTGACCTTCTGTCGGTTATGCTCGTCGTGGCAACGCAGTGCAAGGGAAGCGTCCTCATCCACCAGAAGATGTTCGAATCCAGGCTCTTCTTCGTCGACCGCCTCATCGACATGGGTGCGCAGATTATCCTTTGCGACCCTCACCGCGCCGTTGTGATCGGCCATGACCACCGGATTACGCTTAAGGCTGCCCGGCTGGTGAGCCCCGATATCCGTGCCGGTATTGCCATGCTGCTGGCTGCAATGAGCGCCCGTGGCACTTCCACAATCGACAATATTGAACAGATAGACCGTGGTTACGAAGACATCGAAGGCCGTCTTAACGCCCTCGGTGCCCACATTACCCGTGCCTGATTCCATGAAAAAGATTTTTCTCCCCGTACTGTTTCTCCTGTCCCTGTGCCTTTCGGCGCGGGGACAAGTGGTAATTCTGAGCGACAACCTCTGGCAGCAGCGGATGAGTGAAATCCATGCCACCGTGCTGGATTCCCTCACCAACGAGCCGGTGGGCTTCGCTTCCGTGTATGTGGTTCCGTCCAAGGATACCACCATCACCAACTTCACCTTGTCCAACGACAAGGGCGAGGCCACGCTCGACGACGTCCCCTTCGGCAGCTATGTCTTCCATGTGGAAATGCTTGGCTATAAGCCGTTTATCAAAGAGCGCTATTTCCGTAACGCCAAAGAGGACATGGGAACCATCCGCCTTAAGACAGACACTCAGTTCCTTCAGGCGGCTACAGTTACGGACATCGGCAATCCCATCGTAGTGAAGCAGGACACCGTAGAATTCAACGCCTCCTCCTTCCGGGTGGGCTCCAACGCCATGCTCAAGGACCTCCTTAAGCGCATGCCCGGAATGGAAGTCACCGAAGACGGCAAAGTGAAATTCAACGGCGAGGAGATAGACCGAATCACCGTAGGCGGCCGCACCTTCTTCTTCGGCGACCAAAGCACCGCGCTGAGCAACCTCCCTGCGGCGGTGGTGGACAAGGTGAGGGTGATCGACAGGGAGTCGGAAAGCACCCGTGCAACGGGCCTGCAGGACGGACAGCGTGAAAAAGTGCTGGACGTAGGCCTCAAGAAAGAGTACGAAAAAGGCTGGTTCGGCAATGCCGGAGTCAAAGGAGGCAGCACCCTTGCCGCCGCCAAGGCCGATGAACCCCTCCGCGACAACCGTGGCTTCCTATGGGGCGCGAATGCCCTTGTATCGGCCTATAACGAGAAGGACCAGGTGACGGTGATTGCCAGCGGGCAGAATGTGTCGGATGGCGGTGCTGTCGTGATCGTTTTCAACGAAGACGAGGGGATGGACGTCATGTCGGGGCTGTCCACATCGGCCCAGGCTGGGGTGAACGCCAATACCTCCCGCATCAAGGGTGTGGAGACCACCGTCGGCGTAAACGCCAAATACTCAGACGTTGACAGTGCCGACAAGACCCTTCGGACCACCTATCAGGAAAGCGGCGACCTCGAGAGCGAAAGTAGTTCTACCGGGAAGCAGTATGCCTCCTCCGTCACCGGCAATGCCGAGTTCCAGAAAGAAAGCGGCAAGGTCTGGTTCCACCTGAGGCCCGATTTCAGCTACTCATTCACTAACACCCTGTCGGAGGGGAACAGCCTCACCTCCCGCGAATCCGTTACTGTCAACGAGTCGGAGCGCTCTTCCAAGGCCCTGAATAAGAGCAAGACGGCATCTTTGTCGGCCGATGTCACCTTCCGCGACCTGGGCGGGAAAGAAGGCCGCCAACTGGCGTTGAACCTTGACGGAGCGTGGCAGGGCGACAATGGCGAAAGTACGGAGTATTCCCTCCTTAAAGTGGGCGGCGCTACGGCCGATCTTCGGGACCTCCGCTACAACAGCTTGGGCACTCGTTATGGATTTGAAGGCTCAGTTCAATACACCGAGCCGCTAGGCAAGAAATGGCTGCTCTCAGCCTCCGCCGCTTATACCTACAGCAGAAGAGACCGCACCCGCGACGCCTTCGAGGCCGATGGCACCCCCAACGACTACTATTCCTCTCTGAGCCAGAACAACTATACCCGCCAGCGTTACTCCTTCACCACCCAGTACAAGTGGTCGGAACATAGTTGGATTACCCTGGGAGCCTCCGTGTCGGGCTCTTTAAACGAAACGTTATCAAAAAGTTACGGCATTGAGGAGAGAACCGGTGTAGGGGAATGGGACTGGTACGTTTCCCCTGCGATGCGTTTCCAGTACAATCCGGGAATGAACCGCTTTTATGCCGGCGCGTCGGGTTGGGTGCAGCAGCCGTCGGCATCGGCCATGCTTCCGGTGCTCAGCGTTGCCGACCTTTCCCGCCTTACCCTGGGAAATATCTATCTCAGGCCGTTCAGCACCACTTATCTCAACGCCGGCTGGACTCGGAATGACACTAAGCGCTTCTCTACGATAATGGTCAACCTGTTCGGGCAAATCACCTCTTCGCCAGTTGGTTATGCAAGGTGGTATGACCCTTCAGGCATCCTGTATTCCATTCCGGTCAATGCCAGGAAACCATCGGCCCAATTGTGGGCGAACGGCAGTTATACTACGCCGCTGGACAGTAAAAAACTATGGTCGATTACGGTGAACTGGTATCTGACATATACTTCGTCGGCCAGCTATCAGGCCATGGGAAGCCTTCCCGGTCCGGACAAGGACGCGTTCGACTACAGCGCCTTCATGGAGGGATTCTGGGGCGATGAGTCGGGCAGTCGTTTCTATGGCGGTGAGAGCGGTTTCACGGAAAGCACAACGCGCGTGTTCGGCCCCGGAGCAACATTTTCCCTCAAGTTCAATCCGGAGCGTTTTTCGCTGGTTCTCAATACCGGGATATTGGCTAACCTGGCCCGCTATTCAATGGATAAGTCTCTGAATATGAACACTACGGAAAGTCATGTGGGCTTTGAAGGAAGCTATGTGACTCCGCACGAATTCGAGCTGGAGACAGACCTTTCGTATCATTTCTACACCGGTTTCAAGGAGGGCTACAACCAGCCCGAATGGCAGTGGAATGCGGGAGTGTCGCGTAATATCGGCGCTTTCAATATAAGCCTTACCGTGCACGACATACTCAACCAGACCCGCGGCCGCAGCCATACGGTCACCGCCAACTATGAGGAAGACGCCTTCCGCCTGGTCATGGGCCGCTATTTCCTGATAGGCGTCAAGTGGAATTTCGGAAAGATGAATGCCGCCAACAGCCGCCGCGCACAAAGCGCCGCCTGGAATATGGTCTGGTAAACCTCGACACGCAACTCTCTGATTATCAGTGTATTGCAGAAATCAAGTGTGACTTTTTGCCACACTTGATTTTCATTATTCGTTGAGGGTCAATTAGTTGCGTGTCACGGAGATTAGCTCGGCGGGGCCGGTAAGGTGGATTGAGGAGAAGGAGCCTTCGCCGGGGAGGAAATCTACGGTGAGCCAGTCGCCCCTGCGGCATTGGAGCCGATATGTGATGCGTCTGGTGGTGGAATTGTCCGGTGTGCCTTCAGACACATCTGTGCCGATGCCGCTCTTCACATCGGCCAGGCGCTTCCCGGCAGGGCCGATGCCGGCGAGGAACGCAGCTATGGCCGATGCGGTGAGCCCCGTGCCGCATGCGAGCGTTTCGCCTTCGACGCCTTTTTCGAAGGTGCGGACGTGGAGCCCGTCGGCCCTTTGCTCGACGAAATTGACGTTGGTGCCGATGGGCTGGAATTCTGCGTCGTGACGGATGGGCCTGGCGCAGACGTCCATGTCAAGCGCGTCCACATCCGGCACAAACTGCACGTAGTGGCGTGTCCCCGTGTTCAGGAACCAACCTTCTTTGCAAGGCCGATATTCCTTTGTATCAATCATTTGCAGACGCACCGTCCAGCATGGGAAATCCTTGGCCGATGCCTGCAGGATGCACCCGTCGGCCCCCTCCTTCGGATATTCCAGAATCTCGGCGCGGTGGAGGCCGTCAGGGGCTTGGAAGCGATAGACGGAACCATCGGCAGGCTTGATACCCAGATAGTTGGCGAAGGCTACTATGCATCGGCCGCCGTTGCCGCACATCATGCCGCCACTGCCGTCTGGGTTGAAGAATTCCATACTGAAATCCAGCCCCGGGGCATCGTCAAGAATCATCAGGCCGTCGGTGCCGAATTCTCGGCACAGCTGCCCTATCCGCTCCGGCTCGCGGAAAGCGCCGGCATCGGCCTTCCTGCCATCCAGCACCACAAAGTCGTTCCCCGCCCCGGAGAACTTAAACAACCTATGCACGTAAGTATCTATCATACAATCACTTCCTGAAATCAAGTGCGGCAAAAAGACACACTTGATTTTCATAAAACGTTATTAATCAGAGAGTTGTGTGCCACGGATTAGTTGGGCTAGGAGGCGGATGCCGGGCTCCATCTTTGCTTTGTCGATGAAGGAGAAATTGAGGCGCATTGTGTTGCGGTGGCTGCCGTCGGTGTAGAAGAAGGAACCGGCGACGTAGGCAACCCCTGCGCTTAGGGCACGGTCGTAAAGTGCCACTGTGTCAATTTGTTCCGGCAAGGTGAGCCAAAGGAAGAGCCCGCCTTCGGGGTAGGTCCAGGAAACGCCCTCGGGCATGTACTTCTGCAGCAGGTTAACCATGTCGTCCCTCCTTTGCCGATACTCGGCAATCGTATGCGTCAGGTTCTCGTCAAGCGCACCGCTGCCCATAAACTCGGCCGCCAGATACTGGTCGAACACCGGCGGGCACAGGTCCAGGCATTGTTTGCAGACGTAGATCTGTTCCAGCAGTTCCTCCGGGCCGATAATCCACCCCAGCCGGAACCCGGGAGCAAAGATTTTGGAAAAGCTGCCAAGGTGAAGGGTGCGCTCGGGGGCCATGGAACGGATGGTGGGCAGGGGTTTCCCGGAGTAGCGCAGCTCCCGGTAGGGGCTGTCCTCCACGATAAGCACATCCAACTCACGCGCCACCCGGACCAGCTCTTCCCTTTCCTGCAAGCTCATTGTCCGCCCGCTGGGATTATTGAAATCCGGAATCACATAGATGAATTTCGCCGGGCCGATGGAAGCGGGCACAGACCCTGAAATCGCCTCCGCTTCGCTCCCACAGCAGGCTGCGGGCTCCTTCCTCTTATTATGCCGAGGATGCCCACAGATTTCAGAGCCTGTGCCTCCTTCCATCCGGAGATACTCCGCGATGGTCATCACATCGGCCCTGTAGGCCCTGAAACTTTGCAGGGCGCCAAGGTAAACGGGGTTGTCGGCCAGGATGACGTCGCCCGGATCGGCCAGGATGCGGGTGCAAATGTCGATGCCCTGCTGGGAGGAGGTGGTAATCTGAACCTGCGAAACGGGCACTCCGTAGCGCCCAGCTATCACTTCCCTAAGCTCCGGCACGCCTTGCGTGGCACCATACTGAAGAGGCTTGGTGCCATACTTTTCCAGCACTGTGCTTGAGAGCGACGGAATCTGCGAAAGCGGGAATGTGGTCGCAGCAGGATACCCTCCTGCGAAAGAGCAAATGGCGCTGAGGTCCACCTTCCTGAAAATCTCCCTGACCGGCGAGCGCAGGAAGGACGGGACATCGGCCGAAAAGAACTTATTAAAGTACACGGGTGAAGGTTTGAGTTTTAAGATCTTCCGGCTTGGACGGCTTCTTTGTGCCGGGAGCGTCCATATCCTTGAGGACGAGCTGTTTATCGCTCACCGATATGATCTTGTAATATTCTGTCTGCTTGAGGGTTTTCTTAAGTTCCGACTTCAGGGGATTTATGAGCAGAACCTTTAGGATGGCCGGGAAACCGTCGGACTTTACCTCTACCTTGGGCTTTGCTTTCTTGTCCGGGGTGAGAACAAGCTGACTGTCGGCATTGTTCCAGCTTCCGGTACAAGATGCGGTGAGTGTCATTCCCATGTTTACGGTTTCGCCGTCCTTGCTGCCTTCGATGGTGACGATGGCAATCATCTCATGGAAGTAGGTGCCGTCTGCGGCAAGACGCAGGTTGTCGATGCCTTCCATTTTAAGGTCGGCATCTACTCCGTCTTCGCTGGCGTTTTCTGATTCTTTGTCAGTGTAGGTCCAGCTTCCAACTATGGTGGCTTGGGCGAGGGCCGACAGGCATACGAGTACGGCGGCAAAGGTGGCGATCAGTCTTTTCATAAACGCTTATCTTAAAAGGTCTTCCAGGTGAATGCTGCCGGCGGTTTTTTCGTCTCTGTATTTGACGATTACGGGGCAATACAGATGGACGCCGCTTTCCAGGGGCTTTCCGTTACGGATTATGGGTTTGGAACCGCTCACTACTACGGCGCCGCGGGGTACGACGATGCGCCCGTCGGCATTCCTGCCGATGAACTCTCCTTTAGTGGCGTCAAAAATAGCTGTGGAAGAGGTGATTATGACGCCCGAAGCAATAACCGCTCCCTCTTCAACGACTGTGCCTTCATAAATGCCGCAGTTGCCGCCGACGAACGCTCCGTCCTCGATGATGGTGGGCAGTGCGCCTGCAGGTTCCAGCACTCCGCCGATCTGCGTCGATGCCGAGATATGAATATTGCGCCCGACCTGTGCACATGAGCCGATGGTGACGTGGCTGTCCACCATGGTGCCTTCGCCGACGTATGCGCCTACGTTAATGTAAGCGGGAGGCATGACGATGCTGCCGGGGGCGAGGTAAGCGCCGCGCCGGATGGAGGAGCCTCCCGGAACGATGCGGACCTTGTCGGCCTCAGAGAATTGGCGGACAGGGAAGGTGTCTTTGTCGAAAAATGAGAACTGCCCCTGGGACATGTCCTTGACGGCGCCCAGCCTGAAACCGGCCAGAATCACTTCCTTAACCCATTTATTGACTATCCAGGTGCCGTTAACCTTCTCCGCTACACGTACTTCGCCTTTTTCCAGCGCGTCCAGCACCTCGTTGAATCTTTCCAGTGTAATTTCCATCAGAATAATTGTTGCAAGGTTTGTTTCAATAGTTGCTCCGTAGCTTCGGCGGCCGGGACAAGCGGCAGCCGGAGGCTGTTTTCCATCAGTCCAAGCTGGGCCATGGCCGCCTTTGCCGGGATGGGGTTGGGCTCCACGAACAGGGCTTTGAACAGGGGGAGCAGCCTTTCGTGCATTTGCCGGGCTTCCTGGAAGCGGCCCTGTTGCATGGCGCGGACAAAGTCCACCATTGCCGATGGGAACACATTTGATGCCACGGAGATAACGCCACCGGCACCTGCTTCCATCAGGCGGAGGGTGTCCTCGTCATTGCCGCTTAGAAGCGTGAACCCTTCCGGCATGCCGTCAAGGATAGCCTTGGCCTGTTCAAACTTACCGGAGGCTTCTTTAATGCCGATGATATTGTCCACATCCCGCGCCAGTGCCAGGACGGTGTCCGGCTCTATGTTGGAGCCGGTGCGACCGGGGACGTTGTACAGGATTATGGGCTTTGGCGTTGCTGCGGCAACGGCCTTAAAGTATTCATACATACCTCTTTGCGGAGGCTTGTTGTAAAACGGAACCACTACCAGGAAGGCGTCCGCATCCTGCAGAAGGCGCATATTCTCCAAAGTGCCGCGGAGGGAATTTGACCCGACGCCGGCAACCACGGGACGCCCGGCGGCATGCTGTAGCGTAACTTCCAGTACCTGAAGTTTTTCCGATTCCGTAAGGGTGGGGGTTTCGCCGGTGGTTCCAAGCGGGACAAGGAAATCGACACCGGTAGTTATCTGCCAGTCAACAGTGGCGGCAAAGGCCTCGTAATCAACTTCTTCTCCTTTGAAGGGAGTGAGAAGGGCAGTACCTAAACCTTTTATCTGATTATTTTCCATAAGCTTACTTACAATACTTCGTTAGAAATTAACAATATTTTTGTTTAATATTTAATATTCAATACTTTACGTATAATCACATCTGCCGTAAGCTGTCCCTGAGGGACGACGGAAGGCAGGCATTAAAAAGCCTGAAAAAAGTGTCAATT
>JAFUVU010000053.1 GCA_017477465.1 Bacteroidales bacterium | reverse complement strand
GTCAAGGCCATCAGGATACTCAACAATGGGAGGCGTGCCATCAGCCTTGTCAAGTACGGTCTGAACTTCATCGCAGACACTCTCCTCAATCCGTTCAGACCAACCAAAATCAATGTGTTTGATTTTTTGTCATGTACTTAGCATTATGAATAATCCCTCGTCCTCGCGGATGAGGGATTATTTGTACTGTGCCGTTCTAATGGGTTTTTATGACGCAGTGAAAGGGGATAAAAAATGCTAAACAATAGGATATTTAGTGTCAAATGATAAACAGGTCGGCATTCTGCACCAAATAAATACAAATCTTAAACGCGTTATAAATCAGGGTGTTGTGCTAAAAGTTGCTAAAACGTTAGGATTTTACAGTTCGCTATTAAAATGTTTTTGCAATTTAATTATTTGTATTATATTTGTCCCAAAATCTAAAACTCAAACCAACCATATTATTAACAAACCAATTAACCCAATGTGTAACAACAGCTCACGTAAAGTTTGCCTCGTAGTTGCATCGTTACTCGCTTCTTTTGCATTGGCTTTCGGCCAGGGCGGAAGCAGGACTATTACCGGAACGGTAACAGACCAGAATAACGATCCTCTCATCGGGGCCGGAGTAGTCGTTGAAGGACAGTCCACCATCGGTGCGGTTACTGACTTTAACGGAAACTACTCGCTGGCCGTTCCTGAAGGTGCATCACAGCTCCGTTATTCCTACATCGGCATGACGGATCAAGTTGTGGACATCGCAGGCCGTACGGTTATCAATGTCACCTTGGCCGAAGACACCACCGTCCTCGAGGGCGTAGTGGTCACGGCCCTGGGTATCAGAAAAGAGGCTAAAGCCCTCTCTTACAATGTGCAGTCCATAAAGTCTGCCGAACTGACCAGTGTCAAGGACGCCAACTTTATGAATTCCCTGGCCGGCAAGGTTGCGGGCGTTCAGATCAATGCCAGCTCGTCCGGTATCGGCGGCGGCGTCAAAGTTGTGATGCGTGGCGCCAAGTCAATTTCCAACAACAACAACGCCCTTTATGTGATAGACGGTATCCCGATGCCGTCGTTGCAGACCGGACAGCCCGAAGATTTCTACACCGGCATGGGCCAGTCGGGTGACGGCGCTTCCATGATCAACCCCGAGGACATCGAAAACATTTCGGTGCTCAGCGGCGCGGCCGCATCGGCCCTGTATGGCAGCGAGGCGCAGAACGGTGTGATTCTCATCACTACCCGCAAGGGCCAGGAAGGTGCGCTCAGGGTTTCATACTCCAACAGCACCTCGTTCTACAGCCCGTTCGTGACTCCTGAGTTCCAGAACACCTATGGCGCCGCTCCCGGTGAATTCAAGTCATGGGGCAGCAAACTGGCAATTCCCAGCACTTACAATCCTCTGGACTTCTTCCAGACCGGCTTCAACACCACCAACGCTGTGACTGTCTCTACCGGCACTGAGAAGAACCAGACCTTCCTCTCCATGGCGGCCACCAATGCCGAGGGCATCGTCCCCAACAACAAGCTTGGCCGTTACAACTTCACCATCCGCAACACCACCAAGCTCACCGAAAAGCTTCGTATGGACTTGGCGGCAATGTTCATGAACATCAACGAGCAGAATATGGTTTCCGAAGGTCAGTACATGAACCCCATCGTGGCCACTTACCTTCTGTCTCCGAGCTACAGCCTGGAGACCTACCAGCTCTTCGAGATGTACGACGAGTCCCGCGGCTTCAAGACTCAGTACTGGCCTTGGGGCAACCAGGGTCTTGCCATGCAGAACCCGTACTGGACCATCAACCGCGACATCCTTGCCAACACCAAGAACCGCTTCATGATCAACGGCGGTCTCACCTATGAGATCATTAAAGGTCTGTCCCTGAGCGCCCGCGCCAAGATGGACTACACCTCAGGCATTTACGAAAAGAAGTATTCGGCATCCACCGACGGCGTCTTCGCCGAGAAATTCGGTTTCTACGAAAAGAACGACGACGCCACCCGTCAGATCTATGCCGACGTTATGCTGAACCTTGACAAGCGCTTCGGCGACTTCACCCTCGTTGGTGCGGCCGGCGCTTCCTTCCAGGATGTGAACTACAGGTACTTCTCCTTCGGCGGCAACCTCAACTCCGTTGCCAACCTGTTCACCACCAGGAACATGAACGTCTCCAGCATCGAACCCGACGAGAGCCAGTACCACGATCAGGTCCAGAGCATCTTTGCCACCGCCCAGCTTGGCTGGAAGAGCATGCTGTATCTGGATGTGACCGGCCGTATCGACTGGGCTTCCGCCCTTGCCGGAACCGGTACCAGCTATGTGGCCTATCCTTCAGTTGGCCTTACCGCCATCCTCACCGAGATGATCCCTGCCCTCAAGGGCGACTTCCTCTCCTTCCTCAAGCTGCGCGGCTCCTACAGTGAAGTGGGTAACGCTCCCAAGCGCTTCGTCCCCTTCCAGAGCTATCCGCTCGATACCGGCACTCCTGCTACTTCCACCACCTATCCCAACAGCGACATCAAACCCGAGCGCACCAATGCTTGGGAAGTTGGTTTGGAAACCCACTTCTGGGAGGATCTGGTGAACCTCAACGTCTCCCTGTATAAGACCTCCACTTTCAACCAGCTCTTCAACCCCGCCCTTCCCAGCTCGTCCGGTTACAGCTCCATTTATATCAATGGCGGCCAGATCGACAACAAGGGTATCGAGGTGAATCTGGGCCTGAACATCCCCATTGGCTCATTCCTCTGGAATTCCAACATCACTTATTCGGCCAACCGCAACAAGGTGGTCCAGCTCCTCAAACCCACCACCCTCTCCAACGGTATCGAGATTTCCCAGGATCACCTGAATCTTGTGGATCTTGGCAGCGTAAAGACCATGATTACCGAAGGCGGTTCCATGGGCGACCTCTATGTAACTTCCCTCCAGGAAGACAACAGGGGCTACATCTATGTTGACTACCAGACCAACGAGGTGATGAAATCCACCAATGCAGGTCCTTACAAGGACGGCTACATCTATGCAGGCAATTCCCAGCCCAAGCACATGATCGGCTGGCGCAACAACTTCGCATGGAAGGGTCTCAACCTCAACTTCCTCATCACTGCCCGTCTGGGCGGCGTGGGCGTTTCCCTTACCCAGGGTCTCATGGACGCCTACGGCACATCGAAGACAAGTGCCGATGCCCGTGACGCAGGCGGTGTCCTCGTGAACGGCGGCCTTGTTCCCGCAGCTCAGAAGTACTACGAGTTCGTAGGCTCCGGTATCGGCAGCATGTATGTGTACGACGCTACCAACGTCCGCCTGCAGGAACTCTCCATCGGCTACGACTTCCCCATCAACAAGCTCATCCCCTGGATTCAGGGCCTCAACCTGTCGCTCATCGGCCATAACCTGCTGATGTTCTATAGCAAGGCTCCTTACGATCCTCAGCTGACTGCCTCTACCGCCACCGGCTTCGACGGTATGGACTACTTCATGCTTCCCAGCATGCGCAGCCTCGGCTTCTCCGCAAAGGTCACCTTCGGCGGCAATGCCAAGAAGGCCGACACCGCAGCCGCTCCCGCATACGTAACTCCTTACGTGGCTTCCGCTCCCAATGTGGTCGAGAAGATCGTCGAGAAGGAAGTGGTGAAAGAAGTTCCCGTCGAGGTAGTGAAAGAGGTCGTCAAGGAGGTCGTTGTCGCCCCTAAGGGCAGCGTCTATTCCGAGGACATCAACTTCGGCCTTGGCAAGACCAACCTCACCGAGGACGAGGCCTTCAAGCTGGGCCGAATCTTCCAGACCCTGGAAGCCTATCCCGATGCCAAACTCACCGTAACAGGCTATGCCGACACCGCAACCGGCACTGCCGAAATCAACCGCCGTCTCTCCGCCCAGCGCGTAGAGAATGTCTCCAAGAAGCTGCAGGAAGCAGGTATTCCCGCATCACGTATCACCGTGAAAGTGGGCGAGGGCGACTGGGACAAGAATGCGTCCCCGGAAGCCAACCGCCGCGTAACTGTGAGCATTGTTAACGAATAAGGAGGCCCTGATTATGAAAAAGATATTTACACTTATTGCTCTTTCAGTCATAGCACTTCTCCCGTCTTGCACCGCCAGGTTCGAGGAATACAACCATAACCCCGACGAGGCTACTCCCGACCAGATGGACTTCGACAACCTGAGCACCGGCGCCTATTTCGCGCAGATGCAAAGGGGAGTGTTCTGCATCGGCGAAAATCTGGGCGGCCGATATCAGGAGACCCAGGCTCTGGAAGGCGACCTTTTCGCCAGCTATTTCGCTGCCATTACATCCTGGGGTTACGCTCCCAGCAACAACGACCATTATGCCCTGTACTATGGCTGGTACGACAAGCCCTTCAACGATGCGTACGAAAAAATCATGCAGCCTTGGAAGTCTGTCTATGACGCTACGGACGAGTTCTCGCCCGCAAGGGCTATGGCGACCGTAATCAAGGTCTTCGCCATGCAGCGCATCACCGATATGTACGGCCCCATCCCCTACAGCAAGTTCGGTACTGCCGTCCAGGTAGAGTACGACTCTCAGGAAAGCATTTACAATCAGATGTTTGAGGAAATTGCCGATGCAATCGACGTCCTCACCGAGTATGCCACGAACAACTCTGCCGCCTATCTTGCCGACTATGACAATATCTATAGCGGCAACGTGGTCAGGTGGATCAAGTTTGCAAATACCGTCCGTCTGAGAATGGCCATGCGCATCTCCAACGTGAACGAGGCCAAGGCGAAGACCGAAATCGAAGCCGCCATCGGCAATACTTACGGTCTCATGGCTTCCAAGGACGACGATGCCGCCGTTCACCAGAGCGCCCGCCTTACCTTCCGCCACCCCCTGTGGGAAATCGGCACAAGCTGGGATGACGAGCACATGAGCGCAACCATGGACTGCTACCTCAACGGCTACGGCGATCCCCGTATTGCGGCTTATTTCCAGCCTGCTGTGAGCACCGGTCTGTACAAGGGCGTTCGCAACGGTATCTCCAATGTGAACAAGAACAATTACCTGAACAACTCCTCCCGCCCCAACTTCGTACAGGGCAGCGACATGCACTGGATGTATGCCGCAGAGGCTTATTTCCTGATGGCCGAAGCAAAACTCCGCTTCGACATCGGCGATCTCTCGGCCCAGGAGTACTATGAAGCAGGTATCGCCGCTTCGTTCGCATCGGCAGGCGTTACCGGCGCAGATGCTTACATCTCCAACAGCACCGCTCTCCCGCTATCATCCTACACCGATCCCTACAACAACCGTTCGACCGACGTGAGCTCCATGCTTTCGCTGCTTCCGGTTGCCTGGGACGACGCTGCCGATGATAACACCAAGCTGGAGCGCATCATGATTCAGAAATGGATCGCCCTTTATCCTGACGGGCAGGAAGCCTGGAGCGAAATGCGCCGTACCGGTTATCCGGGCTGGGTGCGAATCAATTCCTATTCGGCCCAGTCGGAGGTTGCCAGCGGCGAAATGATTTCCCGCCTCAAATTCCCTTCTACCGAATATGATAACAACTCAGCCAATACGCAGGCTGCGGTTACCCTGCTCGGAGGCAACGACTCTGCCGGTACCCGTCTGTGGTGGGATGTTAAAAGATAATAAGTTCATAAGATGAAAACAGCTAAATATATTTTTGCAGCCCTGGCCGCCGCACTTCTTGCGGCCTCGTGCAATACGAAGATAGAACCAATGGCTGTCCAGAAGCCGCACAAGTTTACCGACGAATACTACGAGAACCTGCGTGCGTGGAAAGCAACGCCCCACGAGGTTTCCTACATGTACTTCGCACAGTGGAGCGCTCAGAACTCGATGGCAATCCGTTTCGACGGTCTGCCGGACAGCCTGGACATAGCTTCCGTCTGGGGTGGCGGTATCCCTCCTCAGGAGAACACCAAACTCTGGGAGCAGCTCCGCTGGGCCCAGCAGGTTCAGGGAACCAAAATCATCTATGTGGCCATTGTCCGTCTGTGGGCCGAAGATGATTCCCACGACTTCAAGCAGGCCCTGAATGCGGCCGAGGCCATGCCTCAGGAAACCGCCGAACAGCGCGAAGCCCGTGAAGAAAAGATTATGGAAGCCGTTGACATGTATGCCATGTACTATGTCGATCAGGTTTTCAAGGCTAAACTGGACGGTTTCGACGCCGACTACGAGCCCGAAGGCGACAAACTCACGGGCGACTATTTCCGCCGCTTTGTCAAAAAACTGGCCGAATACATGGGTCCGAACCCGGATCAGACCAAGGAAGAGCGCCTTGCGCTTATCCAGGAGCGTTTCGGCGCCGAGGAGACCGACGTGAACAAGATTCTCTTGGTTGACACCTACAACCGCGCTCCCGAAACCGGCATACACCAGTATCTCGACTACTACGTGAACCAGAACTACGGTGGCGGAACTCCCAGAAAATGGGGCGATGTGCCTTACGAGAAGTCCATCTACTGCGTCAACTGGGGTGACGACTGGAACAAGGGTATCCCCGAGCGTATGATCACACAGGCTTCCTTCGAGCCTGAGACCGGTCACAAGGGCGGTTTCGGCGCTTTTTATGGCCAACGCGACTACTTTATCACCGAAAAAAATCCGGAACCGTACTGGCTCTTCCGCCATTGCATTCAGATCCAGAATCCGGCAGTTGTAAAATAACGGGGAGGATGTAAAATGAAAAAACTATATTTATCAACTTTTGCTGCCGTTGCAGCCCTGCTGTCCCTGGCATCCTGCGTACAGAAAGACCCGTATGTGGAAACTATAGACGTTCCCGAAACGTTGACCTATGTAGGCAGTACGTTCGATGAGGCACAGGTTATCCACAGGACAATACTGTCTGCCTCCAAGTTCAACAGCGTGTTCCCCATCAAGGTGAACAAAGCCAAGCATGACGAGGTCCGCGCAACCCTTGTTTACGACAAAGACGCTGCCGATGCTTACAATGCAAAGAACGGAACAACCTATCCTATTCTGGACGAGAGCTACATCGCCCTGTCAAAGCACAACGATGAAGCTGCGGCCTTGGAATGGACGGTTCCCGCCGGCGAGCGTTCGTCCGTCGATTCGGTGGAGGTTGCCCTGAAAGGCGAACTTGCCGACCTTCAGGAGCCCGTTTACATCGCTGCATACAAGCTTGAAGCTACAGGCTGCGCAGTGAGTGAGCAGTACGGCACCTATATCCTGCAGGTCAACACCGAGCACAGCCTCATCCGCAAGATCTCCAGCCTTAGCGAACTCGTAGGCTCCTCTCCTGCCGACCGTTCCACCTGGACGGCCGATGTGACCAATTACGCAGCGCTTTTCACAGGCAACGGTGTCTATAGCAGTCGCAACAGGTACCCGTCTTTAACAAACGGGCAGGTTCTCACCATCGACCTTCAGGAAGAGCATCTTGTCACCGGACTGAAGATCTATAACAGAAACAACTATGCCGGTATTTCCAACCCTGAGTACAGCACTGACGGGGAGACTTTCCAGTCCTTCGGCAATACTGACGGCGGCGGCATACTCACCGCAAGGGAAGGAAGCGCATATCTTCAGGCAGTCGCTTTCTATGATTATGTTCCGCTCCGATATGTACGCTTTACTGTAGTGGGCAATTACCTCAGCTGGGGCTATGGCCTCACCGGATTCAACATCACCGAGGTTACCAGCAAGGAAGCCCAGATATCCGTCAGCAGCAACACTCTTGAAGGCACCATCGTCCACAATCTTGCTACAGACAAGCATACGAGCGAGTTCAGCGGCGAATTCAGCGCAATGACTACGCTCTCCTCGGCTGCGGGCTATACCGTATCGGCCGAATACAATGCCGCGCTTGTGGCCGATTACAATTCCTCCAACGGAACCTCCTACGAGGCCCTGCCTGCAGGAAACCTGTCAATCGGCGGCTCTCCTGCCAAGATTGCCCCCGGTGAGATGTCTTCCGAGCCGTTCACCGTAAGCCTGACCGGCGACCTCAGCTCCCTTACTGCCGATGCCGGCTACCTCGCCCCCATCACCATCAGCAGCAGCGACGCCCCGGTAAGCGATAATTCCACGGTGTACGTAATCTTCAAGAACTCTTACGTTTACATGCTTTCGGGCATCTCCAGCGCCCCTGGCACTGAAGTTCTCGACAAGAGCGGCTGGAGCGTAAGCGCCGATGTCCCTTCGCACTCCGTCTATGGCAGCGGCAACATCCTCTCCATCATCGACAATAATGTAGAGCGCGACGGTGCAAGCCACTATCAGTTCTACCGGAACGGCGCCAGCGTGACCAACATCATTGTCAACTTCGGCACTACCCTGAATGTGTCCGGTGTAAGGGTGAATCCTACCGACCTTCCTTGCATGGACTACGACGTGGCTTTCAGCACCGACGGAACCAACTTCACCAGTATGGGTACTGCCTCCATGGGCAGCGGCACCATGGCGAACCTCAATTCCGACGGCGTCTGCGCCTTCTACAAGGCTGTTCCCATGACGCATATCCGCGTTACCATGCATTCCGGTTACTTCGGCATGTACGAATTGGGTGTGTTTACTAAATAATCAATGAAAACGATGAAAAAGTATATTCTTTTCGCGCTTTCCCTTGCAGTCTGCCTCACAGGCTGCAAGAAAGCGCCCGAGTACGGTGATGCGGTTTACATGACCGGTACGCTTACCACTCCCACCATCCAGTTCAACATTGAAGGGGAGCAGAGCATCGGCCTCACCGTGTCGTCCAGTGCTAAGGCAACCAGCACCGTCAAGGTGGAGATTGCCGCCGATCCCGGCCTCCTGGAGGCTTATAACGCTCAGGTGGGGGGCTCCTACGTCCTTCCTCCTGAGGGAAGCTACTCGCTGACAGACAGCAACCTCGAGATCGAGGCTGGCAAGGTTGTTTCCACATCGGCCAAACTGACGGCCAATTCCGACGCCCTCAGCTTCGGCAACCAGTACTGCCTTCCCATAACCATCAAGAGCGTCGATGGTGACGGACTGGGCGTCCTGGAGTCTTCCCGCACTGCCTACGTCATGCTTAACAAGGTGATGACGAGCAAGGTGGCCCAGCTCAGGGGCAATGCCTGGTTCGACGTGCCTTCGTTCTATGACGAGGACAAGGACGGTACGGAGATCGTGAGCCCCGTTTGGGCATTGAGCGCGATGACCCTCGAAATCAAGGTGCGTCCCGCCAACCTTTCCACCTCCATCGCTGAATCCTCCATCAACCCCATCATGGGCAGCCACGAGAGCCTTCTGTTGCGCTTCGGCGACGGCTCTTCCATCCCGGCCAATAAGCTCAACTTCGCCAAGGTGTCCATCGGCACTCCTTATCATCCGGATGAGAAGCCGCACTACGAAAGCACCTTCGAGGAAATTTTCGAGAACGACGTATGGTATCACATCGCCGTGGTTTATGACGGCTCCAAGGTCCGCTTCTACCTGAACGGCAACCTCGAGATCGAAAAGCCCACTACCGGCGGTGTTATCAACCTTGCCATGTCCTATGGCGGACACGGTTGGGACGACACCTTCGCCATCGGCCGGAGCTATGGCACCCACTGGACTTACAAGGGTTGCCTGAGTGAATGCCGCCTGTGGACGGTCGCCCGCAGCGCCGCCCAGCTCCAGGCGGGTGTGTGCTATGTGGATCCCACTTCCGAAGGCCTGCTTGCCTATTGGAAGTTTGACGGTACCTTGCAGGACGACGGTTCAGTCCTGGACGAAACCGGTCACGGTCACAACGCCATCCCCAGCGGAAGTATCAACTGGCTTGACGGTCAGAAGTGCCCTTTCTGATGAGTTTACGTGCTAAAATCATCCTTTTACACGTTCTGGCGTGGTTTGCGGCAGGGGCTGCGGCTTCTGCCCAGACCGCGCCGGTTCTTTCTTTCGGGCAGAAAGTATTTGCTTTTGACACCCTGGGTTTCGATAAAGGCCCTGTAAAAGCGTTTTATGAGTGTACTAATATCAGTACTAAACCTGTTTATATCCTGGATGTGCATACTTACTGCAGTTGTCTCCAGGTCAAGTTTGACAAAAAACCAATCCAGCCCGGCAAGAAGGCCGTTATATGCGCCGTCCTTGCCACGGACCGGCTTTACGCTTTTCAGGAACACCGTTTAACCGTGCTTGCCTCCGACGGCGGGGAAGTAATGACAAACTCGCTGAAACTGGTAGGCTACATAAAACGGGACTGATCCCGGTCCTCTGTCCGATTGTTTCTAAGGCTCTGCTTAAAAGGCAGGGCCTTTTTTGTGAAATATGCGGACAAATAGTTTTGTGGCTGTTTTGCGGGTTAGCTGTTGATTATCAGTATTATATTATTTTATATTAGGATATATTATTTTATGTATGGTTTTAGCACGATTTTTTAACTGCTAAAATAATTTTACATTCTAAATTATAAGTATTATCTTTGTGCCCGCAAAAATTTGATACTAAACCAAAACCATATAGTATTAACCAAATTTAAACCCAATGTGTAACAACAGCTTACGAAAAGTTTGCCTCGTAGTTGCATCGTTGTTCTGTTCAGCAGCCCTGGTCTTCGGTCAGGGAGGCAGAACTATTACCGGTACGGTAACAGACCAGAATAACGAGCCTCTTATCGGGGCCGGCGTAGTTGTCGAAGGACAGCCCACCATCGGCGCAATCACCGACTTCGACGGCAACTACAGCCTGACCGTTCCGGAAGGCGCCACGCAGCTCCGTTATTCCTACATCGGCATGACGGACCAGCTTGTGGACATCGCAGGCCGCACGGTCATCAACATCACCCTGGCTGAAGACTCTACAGTCCTCGAAGGCGTAGTAGTCACCGCCCTGGGTATCAAGAGGGCCGAAAAGGCCGTCACCTACAATGTCCAGAAACTGGACGAAAAGGTGTTCGTCACCCGCGAGGCCAACATGGTGAACTCCCTGGCCGGTAAGGTGGCCGGTGTGCAGATCAACGAGACTGCCGCCGGTGCCGGTTCCGAGACCAAGGTAGTCATGCGCGGTGCCAAGTCTATCAGCGGCAACAACAACGCCCTGTATGTACTGGACGGTATTCCGCTGCCTACCCTCAGCACCACAACTCCCGGCGACTCCTGGAGCATCTATGCCGGTTCCGGTCTTTCCGGTGACGGTATGTCCATGCTCAACTCCGAGGATATTGCCGATATGAGCGCCCTCGTAGGTGCATCGGCCGCCGCCCTGTACGGTTACAAGGCCGCCAACGGTATCCTCATGCTCACTTCCCGCACCGGCGAGCAGGGCGTGCACGTGTCTTATTCCAACAGCACAACCTTCTCCTCTCCGCTCCTCCTTCCCGGACGCCAGAGCGAATACGGTGCAAAAGCCGGTTCCTACGCTTCCTGGGGCAGCAAACTTGAAACCGCTCCCTCCTGGAATATCAGCGACTTCTTCCAGACCGGTTACAACACAGCCCACGCCGTCAGCTTCTCTGCCGGCACCGAGCATTCAACTACATACGTGAGCGCCGGCTACACTGACGCCAAGGGTATCATCCCCAACAACAACTACAACCGCTTCAACGCCACCTTCCGTCACACTGCCGACTTCCTTAACGACAGGCTCCACCTGAGCGTCCTTGGCATGTACATGAGGGTTAACGAGCAGAACATGCTCTCCGGCGGTCTGTACCACAACCCGCTTGTGCCTCTTTATCTGATGAGTCCGAGCGACAATCTGTACGCCTATACGGTTTATGAGCGTTACAATGCATCCCGTAACTTCCCTACCCAGTTCTGGAGCGCCAATGAAATGGCGATGCAGAATCCTTTCTGGACGGTGAACCGCAATATGTTCCAGACGGCGAAGGAACGTTATCTGCTTGGCGGACAGCTTTCCTACGACTTTACAGACTGGTTCAGCATCCAGACCCGCGTGAGGATGGACAACAACGCCACCATCGCCGAGCAGAAGCACCACGCCAGCTCCAACGGTCTGTTTGCAGGCAAATTCGGCCGCTATTACTATGACGACCAGAAGACCCGCCAGACATACGCCGACGTTCTGTTGAATTTCAACAAGAACTTCGGTGAGAACAGTCTCTTCTCTGTAAATGCCGTCCTGGGTGCTTCCATCGAGGATTACTTCTATCGCGGCACTTCCCTTGGCGGAGACCTTCTTGGCGTACCTAACCTCTTTACCTTCGCCAATATGGAAACCGGCAAGGCTATGGCCAAACAGACTTTCCGTGACCAGACGCAGAGCGTTTTCGGAACCTTGAACCTGGGATTCAAGAACTTCCTCTTCCTGGAAGCTACCGCACGTGAGGACTGGGCCTCCCAGATGGCCGGCCCTAATGGTGTGCAGCCTTTCTTCTATCCTTCAGTGGGTGCATCCTGGCTCATTACCGAGATGTTTGACAAGAAGTCCGACTTTATCCCTTATGCAAAGCTCCGCGCTTCTTACGCAGAAGTAGGTAACCCCATCAGCCGTTTCATCCTTAACGTGACTTATCCCGTGGTGGGCGGCATGCCCAACCTGAACTCCTGGGCAACAGCTCCCGACTTCCAGCCCGAGCGCACGCGCTCCTGGGAAGTAGGTGCCGACGTGCGCCTGTTCAAGAGCAAACTTCAGCTTGCCGGTACTTACTACCACTCTTCCACCTTCAACCAGGTATTCACTCCTACCAGCACCTCCACCAGCGGTGCCAGTACCATCTATGTGAATGCAGGTCAGGTGGACAACAGAGGTGTCGAACTGTCAGGCCTGTTCACTCAAGACTGGGGTGACTTCAACTGGACGACCAACCTTATCTGGACCCGCAACGTCAACAAGGTGGTCAAGATGCTTGACTATACCAACGGCGACGAGCATTATGTGAGCTCCCGTGAAAGCGTTGGCGGCACCTCCGGTGTCACCATGTGGCTCATCGAAGGCCGTCCCATCGGCGAAATGTATGTCGCAGGCCTTGCCACAAATGAGGATGGCACTCCTTACGTGACTCCTTCCGACAAGGGCGGTGTAATGTACAAAGCTCCCAATGACGGTACTCCCGACACAATGTGGTATGCAGGCAACGTAAACCCTGACTGGACAGGTTCATGGCGCAACCAGTTCAGCTGGAAAGGCTTGAACTTTGCCTTCATGTTCACCATGAGAAAGGGTGGTGTCGGCGTTTCCCTTACCGAGGCCACCATGGATGCCTATGGTGTGACCAAACGCACCGTGGAAGGACGCGAAAATGGTTTCAACTTCGCTCCCGCCAACATCTTCGGCAATGCCCGCAACTACTATCAGGTTGACGCTCAGGATTATTGGCAGACCATCTCCGGCGCCGACGGACAGAATGCCCTCGGTGCATATTATACTTATGACATGACCAACATCCGCCTGGCCGAGGTTTCCCTTGGCTACGACATTCCTATCAACAAGGCTGTCAAGTGGATTGAGAACCTGAATGTCTCCCTGGTGGGCCGCAACCTTGCTTTGCTTTACTGCAACGCTCCTTTCGACCCCGAGCAGATTTCCAATGCCGGCAACTATGGCCAGGGTATCGACCTGTTCCTTGCCCCCAGCACCCGTAACATCGGCTTCTCCGTGAAGGTGAAGTTCGGCAAGAAGGGTGAGAAGGCAGCCGTGGCCGCTCCCGCACATGTGGAACCTTACGTGGCTTCCGAACCCAAGGTGATCGAAAAGATTGTGGAGAAGGAAGTTGTGAAGGAAGTTCCCGTGGAGGTTGTAAAAGAGGTCGAAGTAGCCCCTAAGGGTAAGATTTACTCCGAGGACATCAACTTCACCCTTGGCAAGAGCAGCCTCTCCGAGGACGAAATCTTCAAACTCGGCCGTATCTTCCAGACCCTGGAAGCTTATCCCGATGCCAAGATAACTGTCACTGGCTTTGCCGATACCGCAACCGGCACTGCCGAAATCAACCGCCGTCTCTCCAGGGAGCGTGTTGAGAATGTCTCCAAGAAGCTGCAGGAAGCCGGTATCCCCGCATCCCGCATCACCTCTAAAGTGGGCGAGGGCGACTGGGACAAGAATGCATCTCCGGAAGCTAACCGCCGCGTAACTGTGAGCATTGTTAACGAATAGGAGGCCATGATTATGAAAAAGATATTTTCTCTTACTCTTGTGGCTATTTTTGCACTGAGCACTGTCTCTTGTGTGAAAGACTATACCGCCCGCAATACAAATTCCGAACAGGCCACGGACGCCGTGCTGGAAATGGATAATCTGCGCACTGGTTCTTACATTTCCCAGATGATGGCCAATGTGCTTCCTTCCTACCAGAATGACGGAATCAACGAATACGGTTCCGCATCTTATCAGGTAGTACAGGGCCTCACCGGCAATATCTTCGCCAATTATGAAGCTGCGTCCAACAGCGGTTTCCATCAGACAAATGAATACAATCTGGTGGCCGATGGCTGGACAAAAGCTCTTTTTGAAGACGCCTATCAGCGTGCCGCTGCTCCCTGGAGCAAACTTAATGCACTCAGGGAAGACTATCCTTACGACGCTGCTATCGGCGACATCCTTAAAGTGGCTGCCTTGCACCGCGTGACGGATGCCTACGGTCCTATTCCTTATTCTCAGCTTGGTGGCACATCCACTCACCTTGCTTATGACAAGCAGAAAGAAGTATACAATGCCATGTTCAAAGATTTGGACAGTGCCATTGATGCCCTTTCTGACATGATTCTGGGTGGTACTACCACATATCTGGAGGACTATGACAACGTCTTCTACGGTGATATGACCAAATGGCGTGCTTTTGCAAATACGCTCCGTCTCCGCTTGGCAACCCGTGTAGCCTATGCCGATGAGACCCTTTACAAGGCAGAGGCAGCCAAGGCTATCGCTTCCGAGGCAGGTTTCATTCAGGAAGACGTGATGCTGCACAAGGGTGCAGGTGCATGGGAAAACCCCATCTATGTTATTGAATACAATTTCAATGACGGCGATGCCAAAGCCGGTGCTACCATCATCACCTACATGAATTCCTACAATGATCCTCGTCGTGCCAGTTACTTTACCATCGGCACCGACGGCAATTATCATGGTGTTCGCATGGGTGCCACCGTGGATGACAATTATCCTAAATCCACGCTGTGGTCCAAAATCAATTGCACCAACAGTGACCCTCTCAAATGGATGAGCGGTGCTGAGGCAAGTTTCCTGCAGGCAGAATATTACCTTCGCAGCGGAGATGAGACCCAGGCCCGCCAGTATTATGAGGACGGTGTTAAAGCCAGCTTCTCCATTGCCGGTGCTACAGGTGCAGACGCTTATCTGGCAGGCACTTCAGGAGTAGGTTCGTACACCGATCCTGTGACAGGCGGCAATTCGTATGGCAGCAACCTCACCGACGTGGCGGTTGCATGGAACAGCCAGAGCGAGTTTGAAGGACACCTTGAACAGATTATCACCCAGAAGTACATTGCCGGTTTCCCGGAAGGAATGGAGGCTTGGGCCGAATTCCGCCGCACCGGTTATCCTAAAGTGATTCCCACTGCCACCAACAACTCCGGCGGCACCATCGACACCCAGAAGCAGATTCGCCGTCTGGTTTACCCTACATCCGAATACACGGCCAACAAGGCCAATGTACAGGAAGGCGTAACTCTTCTCATTGAAGAAGCCAAGGATGCAGCCTCAGAGATAAATGACAACGGCGGCACCAAGGTTTGGTGGGACCGGAAATAATCTAAAGAACACATGATTATGAAAAAGTCTTTATATATCTTGATGGGTGCGGCCCTCATCCTGGCCTCTTGCGACAAGGATGTGAAGTCGCTCACCATTACGCCCACCTCAGGTGTCCACGAGACGGAAACCTGGGCCGAATTCATCCAGGGTACCGGCACCGTGAATACAGTCAGGGATGAGGCATATTACCAGAACCTGCGCGAGTGGAAGAAAGCCGCCTTTGACAAGGATGGCATCGCCGCCCGCAGCATCTCCTATATCTTCTTTGCCGACTACGGCTCAATGGCTTTCCGTTTTGCCGATATCCCGGATTCCATCGACGTAATCAACCTCTGGGGCGGCGTTCCCAAGTTCGGTTCCCTGGATTATCAGGAAATGAAGGCCTGCCAGCAGGTCAAAGGCATGAAGCTTGTCGGCTGCCGCATCACCCGTCTTCTGGAGAATAACTCCTGGGTAATGGAGGCCGAAGTTCCTTCCTTCATGAAGGCTTACGAAAAGTACAAGAACGACAACATGGGCAAGGTTCTGCTGGGCAAGATGACCGAACAGGAACTGGAATCTGCTGCACGTGACGCCGGCTCGAAAGCCTGTGCGGACGATGCCGCCGCCCACAAGACCGTGGACGAGAACGGCAACTACCCCGAGTGGGTTGTCTATGCCGCCAAGCCCATTCTTGACGAGATCGAGCGTTACGGCCTTGACGGCTACGACCTGGACTATGAGCCCATGGGCACCGGGGATCCGTTTAACGACGACACCTGCTTTGCTACATTCGTCAAGTACTTGGCCCAGTTTATCGGCCCCAAGTCGTCCAGTCCTGAAACGCTTCTTATCATTGACCGCAACTCCGGTGCGGGCTCGGCAGAGTTCGCCCCCCTGTGCAACTTCTGGGTTTATCAGAAATACGGCGGCAAAGGCGGCGCCAGCGCTGCCAATCAGGGCGATTTCGGCTCCAACCTTGACCGCGAAGCCGGTTGGGTTCCTGCCCAGATTATCGTTACCGAGAATGTAGGTGACACCTATGGCGAGGGTTGCGGCGTCCTTGAGCAGATGGCTGCTTTCCAGCCTTCCACTGTGGGCCAGCAGTATGGTCACAAGGGCGGTTTCGCTTCCTTCCATGGCCAGCGCGACTGGCGTCTGGAAGCCGACGGTGCAGAAAAAGGCAAGCTCTTCCGCTATCAACACCACATCATGGGCATCCGCGCCCAGCAGCAGGTGGAATATTACAATGCAACATCCACTGAAACAGAGTAAAGCATATGAAAAAGATATTTATTGCGCTTAGCGCCATCGCCCTCCTGGCATCCTGCCAGAAGAGTGTCCTGTACACCCAGGGGCTTTACGACAACGGGATTGTGGCTTTCAAGAGCAATGCCAGCGGCGAACTTTCCGCCTTCCTGGAAGAATCCGGCCCCGTGACCTTCATGCTCACCTCTTCCGTAAAGGTGGATGAGGATGTGACGGTGAACTTCGAGCCGTCCCGCGACCAGGCTGTCCTTGATGCCTTCAACAAGTCTCAGGGTACGTCATACGAGCTTCTTCCCGAGGAGAATTACAAACTGCTTGAAAAATCGGCACTTATCAAAGCAGGCAGTGCTGTTTCCGATCCCGTTACCATGAATGTGAGCATCGACGGTTTCAAGAACGGCGTCATCTATTGCCTGCCGCTCAAGATAACCGGCACGTCATCTTCAATGACAACGATTCCCGGACAGGAATACGCTTATGTGGTTATCCGCGGTTATGTTTATGCATCAGCTGCCAACCTTCCCGGCGGTTCCTACTTCGAGATGCCCACTACTGTGAACGATCCCCGTCTGCAGCTGGAAGTCTGCACCATGGAAATCCGTGTCAAAGCCAACAGCTGGGCCGGAAGCAATCCTTACATCTCCTCGCTGATTGGCGTGGAGGAGAACTTCCTGCTCCGCTTCGGTGACATCTCCTGCGACCCCAACCAGCTTCAGCTGGCAGGTCAGGGCGTGTCCATCACCTCCAAGGCTCACTTTGACACCGGCAAATGGTATCATGTGGCCGTTGTTGCCGACGGTATCAAACAAACCTGCGACCTCTACATCAACGGTGAGCTTGACAGCTCCACCCCTATGGGCGGCAAGGGTATCAATCTTGGTAAGGTTTATAACTCCAAGTTTGCAATCGGCATGTCCGAAAGTGGCCGTTACCTTAACGGACAGGTGAGCGAAGCCCGCGTATGGGGTCGTAAGCTCAGCGCTACTGAACTCATGAACAACCAGTGCGCCATTGCCGATCCTGTGAAGGAAGCCAAGGAGAACAAACTCCTGGGCTATTGGAAACTGGACGCCGACAACCGCGGCAAGGACCTCACCGGAAACGGTTTCGAGGGTTATACCCACGGTTCTGTCTCCTATACCGAAGCTAACATCCGTTGCCCCGAATAATGGATAACAGCCGTATCATAACGCTTCTTCTGTGCCTGAGCCTCTGCCATGGGGCTTGGGCGCAGGGGAGTGCGCTGCTCAGCTTTCCGGAGCCCGAGCAGCATGTGGATACGGTGCGCTTTGACAGCGGAACCATAACGCTCAGTTATCCTTTTAAGAATGTTTCCAAAAAAAGCGTGACCATCCTTGAAGTCCACTCCAATTGCGGTTGTTTCACCGGCGAGGTGAGCTCCCGTGTCCTGGCCCCCGGCGCACAGGCAGTCCTTACGGCATCCTTTGCTCCCGAGAGTCTGCACGGACAGCAAAGCAGGCACCTGACGGTTGTGGCAAGCGATGGCACGGATACAATCCTGAGTTCCGTAAGCGTGAAGGGCTATGTCCTGCGTGACCAGTCTGAAGGGGAAATCCGCTATGCGGAGAACCTGGGGATGGGACTCCGGACAGATGTGCCGGTGAATACGCTGCGGCTGGATGCTTTCGGCGACTTCGTCTTCAGCATCCCCCTGTACAACGACACCGACAGTCCCATGCAGCTTGAGGTTCAGGCCTCTCCGAAGGTGAAGCTTTATGCTCCTTCTACCATCGGCCCTCACAGCCGCGAAGACCTTCGCGGGGAGTACGACGCCCTGTGGAAGCGAATCGGCACCGAGGTCGAGGAAACATTGACAATCAAGGTAAACGGGGTGAAAGTGGCCCCGCTGCGAATCAAAGGAACCATTAAATAGACAATAAAGAAAAATATGAAAAAGATATTATCCATTGCCGCCATTGCATCCCTCGCTCTTGTCGCCTGCACAAAGGCAAGTGAGTACGAGGATACTGCGAACCCGCTGCCTGTCCAGTCGGGTGATGCGGTTGTAGCTGCCCAGGGGATTGAGATTACCCCCAAGACCAGCTATGTGGTAGTAGGTGAGACTGTGTCCCTGTCGGTCGCCTTCCAGCCGGAAGGATCGGTCGAGGGTCTCAGCTGGACCTCTTCCGACGAAAATGTCGCCACCGTTGACAACAGCGGTGTCGTAACCACCAAGGCTGTAGGTATCGCCAGAGTTTCCGCAGTTGCGGAAGGCGGCGCCACCGCTACGGCTCTCGTGAATGTATTTGCCGAGCGTATCCCCGCTACGGAAATCAAACTCAACAAGGAAACTGCCACCATCCGCGTCGGCCAGTTTACACAGATCCGCGCATTCCTCCTGCCCGACGGCTCCGAGGAAGGCGTTCCCGGTACAACCGACCAGCTGGATATCGAATGGGTTTCCTCCGATGAAAGCGTTGCTACCGTCAGCTACGGCCTGGTGCGTGCTTTGGCCGAAGGTACAGTTACCATCACAGCCAAGCAGGGCGACCTTACAAAGACCTGTGAAATCACGGTTAATCCCAAGGCCGAACTTGTGGACAAGGCTTCTGTCTGGACAATTACCGATACTCCCCACTGGAACAGGGACTGGTGGGGTAAAATCAGCGGCTCTTACGAGGATGTCACCCTTGAAGGCTGCGATGCCGTTTATCACGTGTTCGCAGTTGTAGCTGCCGACAAGTTCACCTCTGTAGAAGAATTGGCCGCCGACTACTTCCTTAAGGTTGACGAAGCCCGCGAAGCCGGACAGGATCCTGCATCCATGTTCTCCAAAGAAGCCAGCCAGACCACTCGTTACTCGGATCTGGGCCCGGCAGTCGCATATGCCCTCGGCTTCAGTGAGGACTTCGACTTCACCGGCGAATATGTCCTTTACGAGTTCGAGGCCAGAACTCCGGATCCGGTACATGCTACCGGCGTCAAGTTCCGGGCCCAGTCCGGCTGGGACTATGCCGATGTGACCGCTCTCACCCTCAAGGAAGGCAAGAGCACACGCGTCCAGCTTCAACTTCTGCCCGAGGATTGCACCGATACAGGTTCCATCACCCTCGAACCGGCCGATCCTGCAATGCTGTCTGTCGCTGCCTACTATCCTGATTATTATGAGAATCAGTTCACTGTAACCGCCTTGGCTGAAGGTACCACCAAGCTCATCGCCAAATTCAACAATGTGGTTTCTGAACTTGAGGTCACAATTACCAGCAGTAATATTACCCTTACTGACCATTCTTCTACCTGGAAGGCTACGAAGACATCGCAGGAACAGTATGGCTGGACGATTGTCAATATCAATGTAACCGTCTGTGACGCTGCAAGATTCTATGCAACGGTTACCAATGACAAACCTCAGGGTACGACATTGAAGAGCACCCTTGCCTCCATGGCCGAAGGTGTGTACTCTTACAATATCCGGAGTGAAGTTCCTGCCGAATTCCAGTCTTGGGACGGCGACGGCCGCTACATCGTTATCCTCGGCTTCGACGGCAGCGGTGAATTCACCGGCGACTATGCCATCATCGACACGGAAGGCGGCAGCGAGCCCGGCGGTGACGAGCCCGGTCCTGTGGACCCCGTGGCCGGCAAGCGTATCAAGTTCGGCGATGTCGTGTTCCGCGCCGAGCTTCCTGCAAGCCGCGCAACATCCGAAGAAGGCACGCTCGAAGCCTGGGTTTATGCAACTTCCACAGGCGGTTGCCAGAATATCGCCGGCTCCGAGTCAAACTTCCTTCTCCGTATCGACAGTGGCCAGCTTGACTATGTCTATGGCGGCGCCATCGACAGCCGTGGCGAAGTGGCCGAAGCTCACGTGAGGGCTTCCATCACCGTCAACGAATGGCACCATGTGGTGGCTACCTATAAGCAGAACGGCCAGGCAATCCTTTACGTTGACGGCGACAAGGTCGGATCGGCCAATACTGAGGACCACCCCGTTTACATGGACGGCAAGACCAAGAACGACGGCAACTACCCTTGCTGGGGCTATCCTTTCCGCTTCTACATCGGCAGCGGCAGCGACAAGCACGACTACAGCGGCAGCCTTGCTTACCTCCGCGTTTACGACCGCGTAATCAGTGCCGATGAGGTTGCCGATCTGATGTACACCGAAGATGTCAGCGACAGCGCCCTCATCGGCTACTGGAAGTTCAACGAGGGCAGCGGAAACCAGATTACCGACTACTCAGGCAACGGCATCACCCTCACGGCCAAGAAGGCCCTGACAGGCGGTGCATCCGGCTCCGAGCCCGCTCTTTCCGACGGTACAGTCACCTGGGAAGACGGCGACTTCCCCTATTGATATTATTTGCTTTTCTGACAAATAATTGCTACCTTTGCGGTCCCTCTGATTATGGGGGGATCGCAATTTTTATGTTAAACCATTAATAATCAAGACAGTGGACACACTTAGCTACAAAACAGTTTCCCTGAACAAGGCAACTGTGAACAAAGAGTGGCTCGTCATTGATGCAACCGACCTCGTGCTCGGTCGCCTGGCTTCCCGCGTCGCCATGGTGCTTCGCGGCAAGAACAAGCCCGGCTTCACCCCGCATGTGGACTGTGGTGACAACGTCATCATCGTAAACGCCGAAAAGATCCGTCTCACCGGCAAAAAGATGACCGACCGCGTTTACACCCGCTACACCGGCTATCCCGGTGGACAGCGCTTCACCACACCCCGCGAGATCCTTGCCTCAAGGCCCGAGGAACTCATCCGTAGGTCTGTAAAGGGCATGCTGCCCAAGACCCGTCTTGGTGACAAGCTCATCAACAACCTCTATGTTTATGCAGGTCCCGAGCACCCTCACCAGGCACAGAACCCTAAACAAATCAAGTTTAACGAAATCTAAACAGAGCACATGGAACAGAAACACGCCCTTGGAAGACGTAAATCAGCTGTCGCTCGTGTTTATGTAGTAGCCGGCACGGGCAACATTGTCATCAATGACCGCCCCCTGAACGAGTACTTCAAAGAGGATACCCTCCAGTACATCGTCAACCAGCCTCTCGAGGTCACCGGCACTGCAGGTCAGTTTGACATTAAGGTAACCCTCGTGGGAGGTGGTACCAAAGGTCAGGCAGAAGCCGTTCGTCTCGGAATCGCCCGCGCCCTGTGCGAGGTTGACAAAGAGGCCTACCGCTCCACGCTCAAGGCCGCCGGTTTCCTCACCCGCGACGCCCGCGAAGTCGAGCGCAAGAAACCCGGTCAGCCTGGCGCACGTCGTCGCTTCCAGTTCAGCAAGCGTTAATCGGCCTGGACTGTTTACGTCAGCACAGCTTCGGGTTTTATCAAATCCTGAGACCGCGGTGAGGATGAGAATCTTCCCACGTTACAAGAAGGATTGCCCGGCTGCGAAAAAATCCCGGAGACCAGCGCAGCGCTGCTACTTCGGATTGATGAATGAGTTAAAAAAAGAATTAACAACCCATGTCAAGAACAAATTTTCAGGAATTGCTTGATGCAGGCACACACTTCGGCCACCTGGCCCGCAAGTGGAACCCTAAGATGGCGCCGTATATCTTCGATCAGCGTAACGGCATCCACATCATCGACCTGCACAAGACCGTCGTCAAAATCGACGAGGCGGCAGAGGTCCTCAAAGAAATGGCCCGCAGCGGCCGTAAGGTCCTCTTCGTAGCCACCAAAAAGCAGGCAAAAGACGTAGTTGCAGAAAAAGCAGCATCCGTCAACATGCCTTCAGTGACCGAGCGTTGGCCCGGTGGAATGCTCACCAACTTCCCCACCATCCGCAAGGCCGTCAAGAAAATGAACACCATCGACAAGATGAAAGAAGATGGCACCTTCGACAAGCTCGCAAAGCGTGAGCGTCTGCAGGTGGAGCGTCAGCGTGCCAAGCTGGAGAAGAACCTCGGTTCCATCCGCGACATGTCCCGCCTTCCCAGCGCCCTCTTCGTCATCGATGTCCAGAAAGAGGCAAATGCCGTCAAGGAGGCCGTTCGCCTGAACATCCCGGTAATCGCTATGGTCGACACATGTTGCGATCCCACTCCCATTGATTACGTGATTCCGGCAAACGACGACGCCACCAAGTCCATCGAGCTCATCATGGACGTGATGTGCAAAGCCATCAACGAAGGTCTGGAAGAGCGCAAGCTGGAGAAAGAAAAAGAGGCCGATGAGGCTCCCGCCCAGGAAGCTGAAACCGCCGCTCCCGAGCGCAAGCTCCGCTCCCGCCGCACCCCTAAGGCCGAAGCTGCCCCCGCACCCGCCGCAGAGGCAGAGGCTCCCGCAGCCGCCCCCGCAGAGTAATTAACCGTTTAAAAAGCAAGTAATTATGGCTATCTCTTTAGCAGATATCAAGAAGCTGCGCGACATGACCAGCGCCGGCATGATGGATTGCAAAAAAGCCCTCACCGAGGCAGAAGGCGACTTCAAACGCGCCGTCGAAATCCTCCGCGAAAAAGGCAAATCCACCCTCTCGAAGCGTGGTGACAACGAAACCACCCAGGGTGCTGTCCTCAGCCGCATTAGCGGTGGCAAGGCCGTCCTCGTATGCCTCGGCTGCGAAACCGACTTCGTAGCTGCAACTCCGGACTTCAAAGCCCTCGCCGGCAATATCGCCGACGCCGCCATCGCTGCCTTCCCTGCAAGCGCAGAGGATCTGAAAGCAGTAAAACTTGCCGACGGTTACTCCATCGAGGAAGACATCACCAACCAGGCCGGTAAAACCGGTGAGAAGCACGTCCTCGCTTTCTACGGCGCCCTCGAGGCTCCCTTCGTGAGCGAATACGTACACTTCAACGGCAAACTCGGCGCCATCGTCGCTTTCAACAAAGCAGTGGCTCCCGAAATCGCCCGCGGTATCGCAATGCAGGTTGCTTCCATGAACCCCGTGGCTGTTGACGCAGCCTCCGTTCCCGCCGAGGTCCTGGAATCCGAGCGCACAGTCGCCGTCCAGAAGACCAAAGACGAGCAGGTTCAGAAAGCAGTTGACAACGCCCTCAAGAAGGCCGGCATCAACCCTGCCCATGTTGACAGCGAAGACCACATCGAGTCCAACACTGCCAAGGGCTGGCTCACAGCAGAGCAGGCTCACGAGGCCCGTGAAATCATCGCCAAAGTCGGCGAGGAAACCCTTGCTTCCCTCGCAGGTAAAGAGCAGATGATCAACGGTATCGTCAATGGCCGTATCCAGAAGTTCCTGAAGGAAAACACCCTCATGGAGCAGGAATACCAGCTCTCCGACGACAAGAAGACCGTCAAGGAAGCCCTCGCAGCCATCGACAAAGAGGCCGCAGTAGTAGCTTTCAAACGCTTCTCCCTCTCCGACTAAGAGTAAATGTCTCCAACCAAAGCGCCGGCCCTCAAGGTCGGCGTTTTTTGCTGCCTGCACCTCGACACGCAAGTCCCTGACTCTCAGCCTTTTCCTGAAATCAAGTGTGACTTTTTGCCACACTTGATTTTCACAAGTTGCTGTGCTGCAGCGAGTTGCGTGTCTGGGTTTTTAGGAGAGGGCGGTGACGAAGTCGAAGAAGGGTTGGATGTCGGAGCGGGAAGCGAAGCGGGCGATGTAGGCGGTGTTGCCAAGGTCGTCGGACAGGGCGTCGGGGACGCGGTCGCACAGGCTCAGGGCACTTCCGTAACGCTCCAGCACCTCTTCATGACTGTGCCGATAGACCTTCCCGTCACGACGGCTGGCGTATGCGCAGTAGAACTGTTCGCCCTGCGGTTTGCGGGCCTCGTCGAAGGCGGCCATATCGGCCCATATTTGATAAACGTCGGAGGAATGGGCGAAGTTCATCATGTCGGGCGTGTAGCCTCCCGGCGGGCGCATGTTCACTTCCAGGCCCACGTAGTCTCCTTTGCGGCCCAGGCCTTCCCGGTCGCGGTCCAGCTGGAAGAACTCCAGGTGCACGAATCTGCTCACCACGCCAAACGCTTTCACGGTTTTCCGGCCGATGGCAGCGAGCTTCGCCGGCACGGTCTTGTTGGTCCAGTAGCAAGTGTCAAGGTTGTCGTGGACGATGTCCATGATGGGGGTGGGGAAGACGGTGTTGTTCTCGAAAACAGGCTCGCCTTTTGAGTTGAAAATGGCGTCGTAGCTTACCAGGAGGCCGGTTATGAACTCCTCAATCACATACAGGCCGTAATTCTGCGGATGCGCGTCGAACCAAGCCTTCAACCCTTCCTGGTCCAGGATTTTGGTGGTGCCGCTGGCGCCCATGCCGCTGTCGGGCTTTGCAATGAGGGGAAATCCGGTTTTGCGGGCAAAGGCCGATACTTTCGCGTACCCCTCGGCCCCCTTTATCTGCCTTGCGGTGGGGATGCCGCCCAAGGCGTAGTACTTTTTCATCTCCGACTTGTTGCGCACGGCGGCGATGCGGTCGGAGTGAAGGCCGGTGGGGACGTTGAAGTCGGTCCTAAGGCGGGCGTCCTGCTCGAGCCAGTACTCGTTGTTGGACTCTATCCAGTCGATTTTTCCGTATTTGTGGGCGAACCAGGCGACGGCGCGGTACATTTCGTCGTAATCCTCGAGGTTACGCACCTGATAATAATCGTTGATATTCTGCCGAAGCTCCTGCGGAAGATTGTCCCAGGGCGTGTCGGCAATGGCAAGGACGTTCATGCCATTGGCCTTAGCACCGGCGCAGAAATGCCAGTAAGTGGCGGGGAAGTGGGGAGAGATAAATATTAAGTTCATGAAATTGAATGATTTGTTTTCTTCGGATATGTGGCGCATGCCTCCTCTGCTTATAGCAAAAGCGTCACCGTAAAGAGTAGGCTTGCCGTCTTTTATTTTGATGTAGCAACCGTCGGGAAAAGTATAGAAAGTGTGGCCGATGCTGTCGGGAAAGGCAATGTCTTCAAACAGCCTCAGGCCGTCAACCACGGCGTATCTGACCTGGCCGAAGTGGGGAATAATCTGGATGTCGGTGAGTCCCAGCCCCTTGAGCCAGCGTCTGTAGCCGGGGTCTTTGGCTTCGCCGGGAAGTTCGGGGTGCGAATAGACGTTATCGGCGCAGTTCATGCTCCCGGCGCTGCAGCCCATAATCACCCCTTCGAAGCCTTGCAGCAGCTCCTTTAGGCCGATTTCATGCAGGAATTTATTCTGCGTGGGAACGTGCCCGCCGCAGAGGATAATCCACTGGGCGCGGCGCACAAGGGCCGCCGTATCGAAAGCGTTCCGCCTGTCCAGCATCACGATTTCTGCCGTCTCAATGCCTGATTTCCAGATACATTCACTCATTCCCTTGAGCACGGACTCGGTGAAGCCAAGGTCATCCGGGGCGGCGCTTACAAGCAGCACTCGCGGCGGAAGGCCCCCGGTGACATCGGCCAGGGAGGCCTTGACATCGGCCAGGAAGCCGTTGTCCTCCGTAAAAAAAGGCTCTCCAAAACGAGTGGGACTGCCGGTAAGAAATACTGTCATTTTTAGTAAATGTAAAAAAATGAGCTGCTTCAACGCTCCAGTCACTTCGTGACCCTATTCCGGGCAAATGTCGCTTATGAAGCAGCTTATTTTTTTAAGCTTTCTTAATAGTACAAAGGTACATAAAAAATTGCTATCTTTGTAAAATTTGACACTGTTATGCCTCATGCAATCGGGCACATTGCTCAGGTCGTTGGACCTGTAGTGGATGTGCACTTCAATATCGCCGCCAGAAGTGCGGAAACCGAGCTCCCAAGAATTGACGACGCCCTCCTGGTAACCCGCCCGGACGGGAGAGACCTTGTGCTGGAAGTCCAGCAGCACATAGGTGAAGACACCGTGCGCTGCGTAGCCATGGACTCAACCGACGGCCTCAGCCGCGGGCTCGAGGTCCGCAACACTTATCGGCCGATAACCATGCCCACCGGGGCCCAGATTCGCGGCCGCGTGATGAACGTCACCGGCAATGCCATCGACGGAATGGACGAACTGGACAGGGAAAGCTCTCTTCCCATCCACCGCGATCCGCCTAAATTCGAGGACCTTACCACCTCGCAGGAGGTGCTTCTCACCGGCATCAAGGTCATCGACCTTCTGGAGCCATACCTCAAGGGCGGCAAAATCGGCCTGTTCGGCGGTGCGGGCGTGGGCAAAACCGTCCTCATCAAAGAGCTCATCAACAATATAGCCAAGGCGCACAACGGCTTTTCAGTTTTCGCCGGCGTGGGCGAGCGTACCCGTGAAGGCAACGACCTTCTTCGCGAGATGATCGAATCACGAGTAATCCGGTACGGCGAAGCCTTCGAAAAAGCCATGGAAGAGGGGAAGTGGGACCTCTCCCTCGTTGACCCTAAAGAACTGGAAAAGAGCCAGGTATCCATGGTCTTCGGCCAAATGAACGAACCTCCGGGAGCGCGTGCTTCCGTGGCCCTGAGCGGCCTTACCCTGGCCGAATCTTTCCGCGACTCCGACAGCGGCGACGGCCCGCGCGACATCCTCTTCTTCATCGACAATATCTTCCGTTTCACGCAGGCGGGTTCCGAGGTGTCGGCCCTTCTCGGGCGCATGCCGTCGGCCGTGGGTTATCAGCCCACCCTTGCAACCGAAATGGGTAAGATGCAGGAGCGCATCACCTCCACAAAGAACGGCTCAATCACCTCAGTGCAAGCTGTTTATGTTCCTGCCGACGACCTCACCGACCCGGCCCCGGCAACCACGTTCACCCATCTTGACGCCACTACGGTCCTGAGCCGTAAAATCACGGCCCTGGGCATTTATCCGGCGGTGGACCCGCTGGAATCGACATCCCGCATCCTGGACCCGAACATCGTCGGAGAGGCGCACTACAACACCGCCCAGAGGGTGAAGCAGATTCTGCAGCGTAACCAGGAACTTCAGGACATAATCGCCATCCTCGGCATGGACGAACTCTCGGACGAGGACAAAACCACCGTCAACCGCGCCCGCCGCGTGCAGCGTTTCCTTTCCCAGCCCTTCTTCGTGGCCGAACAGTTCACCGGCGTCAAAGGCGTCATGGTCCCCATCGAAGACACCATCAAAGGCTTCAACATGATTCTTGACGGCGAAGTAGATTACCTCCCCGAGCAGGCCTTCCTAAACGTAGGCACCATAGAAGACGCCATCGCCAAAGGCGAAGCCATCCTTGCCGCAGCGAAATAATGACTGACATTCAATTGCATATCCTTAGTCCCGAAGGGGAGTTGGTGCAGGCTTCGGCAGAGCTTGTGACGCTGCCGGGTATAGTGGGGCCGTTTACGGTGCTGCCGGGGCATGCGGCGCTTGTTACTGCGCTGGTCGCTGGTGACATCCGCTATGTAAGCGCCGGCAAAGAGGAACGTGTGCCGATACGAGAAGGTTTTGTTCAGGTGCGTGACAATGTCATTAAAGCCTGCGTGGAGATATGATGCTTGCGGTTCTAATATCGTTGATGCTGTTGCAGGGGGATTTCTCCGCTCCGCTTCGCTCCGGTCGAAATGACATGAGTGAAGTCTCCGGTCGAAATGACACAACCTCCGTCATTCCGAGCGAAGCCGAGGAATCTATCGACGTGGCGGAGATTATCTTCGAGCACATCGGCGACGAGTATGAGTGGCACATCACTGAGTGGAAAGGAAAGCCTGTTGCAATACCGCTGCCGTGCATAGTGATTGAGGACGGAGTGCATGTTTTTACGCTGCACCATGCGGCCGAAAACGGCTATACACTCAACGAGAACGGCAAACTGGTGAATGCCGTCACCGGCAAAAGGCCGATAGACATTTCCATAACGAAGAACGTCCTGTCGCTTATGATGAGCAGTCTTCTGCTGCTGGTCATAGTCCTTCTTACCGCACGCTGGTACAAGCGTCACGACGTTCTTGAACAGGCCCCCACCGGCCTTGCCGCCGCAATGGAGCCGCTGGTGATGATGGTGCACAATATGGCCAAGGAAAATATCGGCCCGGATTACAAGCGGTATTCGCCTTATCTGTGCATGGCCTTCCTTTGGATAATTCTGAACAACTTCCTTGGCATACTGCCGTTTTTCCCCGGCGGAGCCAACCTCACAGGCAACATCGCCATTACCCTGGTGCTGGCCCTTTTCACCTTCTTTACGGTGAACCTTACCGGCACAAAACACTATTACAAAGAGATTTTCGCACCGGACGTTCCGGCCTTTCTGAAACCTATCATGCCGGTCATCGAGGTGTTCAGCGCCCTGATGAAACCGGTATCCCTCACCATACGTCTTTTCGCCAACATGCTGGCCGGCCATATCATGATTCTGTCCATGGTGTGCATAATTTTCATCATGGCCAAATACGGTCCGCTCCTCAGTGGCGGCATGACGGTAGTAAGCGTGCTCTTCGGGGTCTTCCTGGATGCCCTGGAGTGCCTGGTAGCCTTTATCCAGGCCTATGTATTTACAATGCTAAGTTCGATCTACATCGGACTGGCAAGAGTAAAAGAAGAATGAGATGCCCGGTCGGGGCCGGGCATGACGTCATTGCCGACCTGATCGGCAATCTGAGAATTAACTTTTAATTATTGATATTATGATACTTTCAGCAATTTTACTCCAAGCCGCCGCGGGCGCTGCCCTCGGCAAGGCAGGTGCCGCCCTGGGTGCCGCCGTTGCTGCAATCGCCGCCGCTATCGGTATCGGCAAAATCGGCAAATCCACTATGGAAGCCATCGCCCGCCAGCCCGAGAGCGCCGGCAACCTGCGTACTTCCATGATCATTGCCGCCGGTATGGTGGAAGGTGCCGCTCTGTTCGCCATCATCGTCGCCCTGCTTGCCATCGTAATTAAATAAAGATGAACCTTGTAACGCCCGATTTCGGCCTTCTGTTCTGGATGGTCGTCATCTTCGGCATTGTGTTTTTCCTCCTTGCCAAATTCGGCTTCCCGATAATCACGGACATGGTGGAGAGTCGCAGTGCCAAGATAGCGCAGTCCCTAAAGGATGCCGATGAGATTGAGGCCCGCATGGCCGCGTGGAAGACGGAGCAGGCACAGATGCTTGAGACCGCCCGTCGCGAGCAGGCCGCCATCCTCCGCGAAGCCACCGAGACCAAGAACAAAATAGTGGCCGACGCAAAGGAGCAGGCGCGCGCAGAAGCCGACAAGATTCTGGCCGAGGCCAAGCTCCAAATTGCCGCCGAGAAGGAGAGCGCCCTACGCGATGTGCGCAAGGAAGTAGCCCTTCTGAGCGTCCAGGTGGCCGAAAAAGTCCTTAGGCACGAGCTCTCCGACGAAGGCAGCCGCCGCGCGTTTATCGACTCCCTCGTTGACGAGGCCGGCAAAGCGCCCATGCAGCACACATGAACCGAAGCATAGTCATATCGCGTTATGCCCGCACCCTGGTTAAGTACGTGCGTGAAAGCGGCCACGGAGATATAGTCTGCTCCGAGGCCGAAGTCCTCTTCCGTGCAATTCACAGCGTTCCGGACCTCAAACGCATGACAGAAGCGGCCGACGACGTGGTCTCTCCCTTTGACAAGAAGAAGCTCCTGCAAAGCGCGCTCGGCAACCGTATGTCTCAGGAACTCAGCCGTTTCCTTACGCTGCTCAACCGCAACGGCAGGATGGAGATGGTGGAAGACATTCTCCGGGATTTCGTGGACCTATACCGCCGCAGCGTAGGAGTCCGCAAGGCGCATCTTACCACTGTGTCGGATCCGTCGGAGCGTCTTCTGCAGCGCCTGAAAGCGCTTGTGAAGCAAAAGACGGGAGACGACGTGATAATAGAAGTGGACGTGGACCCGGATATAATCGGCGGCTTCGTCTTTGATATTGACGACTACCTCCTGGATGCCAGCGTAAAACGCCAGCTGGACCTTATCCGGGAACAATTTGTTGAACGAAACAGAAGGATAATATAATGGCAACTACTCTTAAACCCAGTGAAGTGAGCGACATCCTGCTCGAGCAGCTTCGGGACATGAAGACCGACCTCCACTTCGAGGAGATAGGTAAAGCCCTGCAGGTGAGTGACGGTGTAGTGCGCATCTACGGCCTGGACCATGCCGAGGCCGGCGAACTCCTGGACTGCGGCAATGGTGTAATGGCCGTAGTGATGAACCTGGAGGCCGACAATGTAGGTGCGGTCCTGATGGGGCCGACCGACCATGTGAAAGAAGGCATGGTAGTGCGTCGCACCGGCAGGATTGCTTCCATCGGCGTAAACGACAATTTGCTCGGCAGGGTGATCGACCCTCTGGGCAATCCGCTGGACGGACTGGGCCCCGTGGACGGGGAGAAACTGGATATGCCGCTGGAGCGCAAGGCCCCCGGGGTGATTTTCCGTCAGCCAGTGAGCGAACCCCTTCAGACGGGCCTCAAGGCCATTGACGCGATGATTCCCATCGGCCGCGGACAGCGCGAGCTTATCATCGGCGACCGCCAGACCGGCAAGACCGCCATCGCGATTGACACCATCATCAACCAGCGCTCGTGCTACGAGGCCGGGGAACCGGTGTTCTGCATATACGTGGCTATCGGCCAGAAGGGCTCCACCGTCGCTTCCATCGTCAAGACTTTGCGTGAGCACGGTGCCATGGATTATACGGTGGTCGTGGCTGCCACAGCGGCCGATCCTGCCGCCCTTCAGTACTACGCTCCTTTTGCCGGGGCTGCCATCGGCGAATACTTCCGCGACACTGGCCGACATGCGCTGGTTGTGTACGACGACCTCTCCAAGCAGGCCGTCGCGTACCGCGAAGTGTCGCTGATTCTGCGCCGCCCTTCCGGCCGTGAAGCCTATCCGGGCGACATTTTCTACCTGCACAGCCGTCTTCTGGAGCGGGCCGCCCGCATCATTGACCAGCAGGAAGTTGCCGCGTCCATGAACGACCTCCCGGCCTGCCTTGCCGATAAAGTCCGCGGCGGCGGGTCACTTACCGCCCTTCCCATTATCGAGACTCAGGCGGGGGATGTGTCGGCCTATATCCCTACCAACGTGATTTCCATCACCGACGGTCAGATTTACCTTGAGCAGGCGCTTTTCAACCAGGGTGTCAGGCCGGCCGTGAACGTGGGTATCAGCGTTTCGCGTGTCGGCGGCAGTGCACAGGTCAAATCCATGAAGAAGGTGGCCGGTACGCTAAAAATCGATCAGGCCCAATGGGCCGAGCTTGAAGCCTTCTCCAAGTTCTCCTCCGACGTTGACAAAGTCACCGAACTGGCCCTGGACAAAGGCCGCAAGAACAACCAGCTGCTCATACAGCCGCAGTATTCGCCAATGCCGGTAGGGGAGCAGGTGGCCATATTGTACTGCGGTACGCATGCCCTTATGCGGGAAATCCCCGTTTCCGAGGTGCGGGCCTTCCAGGATGCCTTCCTTGACCGTCTCCGCGCCGCCCATAAGGCCGATGTCTTGGAACCCCTTGGCGCCGGCAGGTTGACCCCGGAAATAGAAACGATACTAAAAGAAACCGCCGAGTCGGTGATATTAGCTTTGAAATGACACGTTGCAGGAATATCGTTATTGAAAATCGTCGCTTCGCGACCCCTCCCACCGGCAAGCCGGCGGGCCCCTCCCTCTTATGTGGCCGAGGGTGGCCACAGATTTTCAACAACGACATTCCTTCCACTTTTTGTTATGCCAACACTGAAGGAAATAAAGGGACGTATTGCTTCTGTCAGGAGTACGCTTAAGATTACATCGGCAATGAAGCTGGTGTCGTCGGCCAAACTGCGCAAAGCCCAGAAGGCCATAGAGTCAATGCGCCCGTACGAGCAGCAGCTGCAAGAGATTCTCGCCTCCCTGGTCTCGCCCGGCACTGCCCCCGTCATGCCCGGCTCCGATCGGGCATCTAAGATTGCCGATCAAGTCGGCAATGACACTGTCATGCCCGGCCCCGACCGGGCATCTTCCAGGCCGCTTGCCATCGTTGCCATCGCGTCCAACTCCTCCCTTTGCGGCGGGTTCAATGCTGCTGCCATTGCCAAGGTGCGGTCTGTCCGGCGAGAGGGCGATGTCGTGTATTCAATCGGCAGGAAAATGGCCGATGCTATGCGCCGCGACGGCTTCCTCTCTCCAAGCGATTTCACAGACCTGGCCGAGCATCCCTCCTACGCTCCGGCCGCTGCTTTGGTTGAGCAGCTCTCGGCCGATTTTGAGGCCGGCCGTATCGCCGGAGCGCTTCTGGTTTACAATCACTTCTGCTCAACAGCCAAGCAAGTGCCTGTTGTGGAGTGGCTGCTGGGAGATTCCTCGACTTCGCTCGGAATGACAGAAGGGACGCGCGAGGCTTCAGACCCTGTCATACTGAGCGAGCGGAGCGAGTCGAACGTATCTCTCGGTGCTGATGATACTGTTATGTGGAGCGGGACGGATGTGCCTCCTATCATTGAGCCGTCTCGTAAGGAGCTGTTGGCTTTGCTGTTGCCTAAGACGCTGAAGCTCAAGCTTTATTCTGCGATTTTGGACAGTGCTGCTGCTGAGCATGCCGCCCGCACCGTGGCCATGCAGACCGCTACTGACAACGGTGAGAATCTCCTTGAAGAGCTCACCCTGCAATACAACAAGGGCCGACAGCAGAAAATCACCTCCGAAATCCTGGATCTCGCCGGCGGACAGATGCAGCAATAAACAATCAACGCTTATGAAGAGTTATATCAACGATAACAAAGACCGTTTCTTCGAAGAGCTGTTTTCCCTTCTTCGCATCCCTTCAATCAGCGCCAAGCCGGAGCACAAGAGTGACATGTACCGCTGCGCAACCCGTCTTACGGAACTTCTGAAAGAAGCCGGCGCCGACAAGGCCGATGTCTTTGAAACCAAGGGCAATCCGGTTGTTTTCGGCAGTAAGAATATAGGCGCGCAAAAGACAGTGCTGGTATATGGCCACTACGATGTTCAGCCGCCGGAGCCGCTGGAAAAATGGCGTACCGACCCGTTCGAGCCTGTAATCGGCAAGGATCCCATAAGCGGGGAAGAGGCAATTTACTGCCGCGGCGCCAATGACGACAAAGGCCAGCTTTTCATGCACCTCAAGGCGTTCGAGTATCTCCTTCGCAGCGGGCAGTTGAAGCACAATGTAAAGTTCATCTTCGAAGGTGAGGAAGAAATCGGCAGCCCTTCTCTCCCGGAATGGGTCGAAGAGCATAAAGACCTTCTAAAGGCCGATGTCATCCTTGTTTCCGACACCACAATGATTTCCGACAAGGTTCCGTCCATCAACTGCGGCATGCGCGGCCTGGCCTATCTGGAAGTGAAGGTCACGGGCCCCAACAAGGATTTGCATTCAGGGCATTACGGCGGTGCCGTGGCCAATCCCATCAACGAGCTTTGCGCTCTTATCGCTTCGCTGCATGACGAAGACGGACGCGTTGCAATCCCCGGCTTCTATGACGACGTAATCGAACTCAGCGCAGAAGACAGAGCCCTTCTGAACAAGGCGCCGTTCGATATGGATGAATACAAGAAATTCCTGGATATCAATGAGGTAAAGGGCGAAAAGGGATACACTACGCTGGAGCGCACTGCCATCCGTCCTTGTCTTGACGTATGCGGCATCTGGGGCGGTTACACGGGCGTCGGCGCCAAGACTGTGCTGCCATCGACGGCTCACGCCAAGGTGTCCATGAGGCTGGTGCCCGGCCAGACATCGGCAAAGATTACAAAGCTGTTCAAGGAGCATCTGGAGCGGATTGCGCCGCCGTATATCAAAATTGAAGTGACTCCTTGCGAGGGCGGCGACGGCTTCCTTATCCCCATCAGCTCCCCGGCGTATCAGGCCGCATCCAAAGCAATGGCGGAAGTATATGGTACAGAGCCTGTTCCGGCCCGCGGCGGCGGTTCCATCGCAATCCTTGCCGATATGCAGCGCATCCTCGGCATCGACCCTCTTCTGATGGGCTTCGGCCTCGAGAGGGATACCATCCATTCGCCAAACGAAAGCTATCTGCTGCGCCAGCTCTTTGCAGGAATGGAAAGCATAGCGCTGTTCTACAAGTACTGGTAAGAAAAGAAGAACCCCGCACGCGAATTTCACAATTGGCTGCGGGGTGTTATAGTAAGGTATCAATATTTATGTCTGATACCTCTTATATCGAATACCGTGCCAAACTTTTTGGCGCGGTAAATTTTTAGGCAATTTTCTTCTTTTTGCGTTTTTTCTGGTTCCAGTCGCCGTAGATTTCGCTTACGTTGCCGGCGGTGATGAAGCCGTGGATGTCGTTGGCTTTCAGGTAGCTCATCAGGCTTGCAAATTCGTTCTGGGTGAGAAGTGCCTGGATTTCAACGTTTTGATGGCCATTGTAGCCGCCTGTGACATTGTACAGGGAACAGCCCCTCTGCAGGTCTTCGATAATGTATTTGCGGATTCGCTCGTACTGGGAAGATATGATGCAGACTCTCTTTCTGCGGTTGAGGCCGGCGGTGAAATAATCCAGCGCCAGGCCGTTGATCCAAGTGCCGATAAGGCCGATAACGACCAGACGGAAAGGATTGATGGCGAAAGCGGTGCAGCAGATGACGGCACCGGCGATGCTTACGGAAGTGCCGATTTCAAAGTGGAGGTACTTATTGAGAATCTTTGCAAGGATATCCAGCCCGCCGGTTGAGGCGTTAATGTGGAATAGTATTGTCTGCGAGGCGCTTAATATGAGCACGAAGCACAGAAGGTCGAACCAGATGTCGCCCATGAGGGAAGTCTGCCCCGGCTCCAGGAGCTTTTCTATGGGGAGGATTTTCTCCCACATTTCCACCAGAGGACCCAGGATGAGTGCCGTGTATATGGTTTTTGCACCGAATTCATGGCCGATAAGTATCCATGCCATTACCAGCAATATTGCGTTGATGACGGTGATGACTACCGATACTTTAAGGTTAATGCCGGCGGCCATGAAGAGGTTGGAAATGACGATTGACAAACCGGTGATGGACCCTACAACCAGTTTGGACGGCATGAGGAAGTAATAGACGGCGGCGGCAGCGATGGCCATGCCTGCAGTCATTATGAACAGTTCCTTCCAAAATTTCCAAGTTCCAAGGATTTTCAGGATATCTTTCATGTTTGTTAGTTTTAGCGCCTATAAAGTTAATAATTTTTTACAGAACACTTACTAATTTTAATCATTTTAACATTCTTCAAATAATGCAGGGTGTTGTGCATTTTTTTGTACCTTTGTCGGTAATATGACTAAAGCAATTATATTCGATATAGGCGGCGTCCTCGTAGATCTGGATATGGGGCGCTGCATAAACGCATTTCAAAGCATACTGGGCTACGACAAGATAACCCAGCTTCTGGATCCCAGCCACCAGAAAGGCATCTACGGGGATCTGGAAGCAGGCACAATAAGCGCCGACTTGTTCCGTCAAATGGTCCTGGCCGAATCCCGTCCCGGCAGCCAACCCTCCGACGTGGACCGCTGCATGGCGGCCTTCCTCACTGGTATGGCCCCCGGCAAAGCGGAGGTAATCAAAGATTTGGCTAAACGCTATCCCCTCTATCTGGCATCGAATAATAATCCCATCTCCATGCTCCGCTGCCGCCAGGTGTTGGCGGAAAACGGCCTCGGAAAGGCCTTCAAGGGTGAATTCATATCGGCAGACATGAAGCTTATGAAGCCGTCCGCGGAGTATTTCAACGCCGTGATAAGCGGCATCGGCGCTGCGCCTGAGGAGCTGCTTTTCATCGACGACAGCCCCGCCAACGTAGAGGGAGCAAGAGCCGTCGGCATGCAGGCCAGGCTCTTCATCCAGGGCAACGACCTTGGCATTCTATTAGCCGACTGCTGACATGTCCCTCTTCTCCTACTTCCGAATCAGCAAGCCGTCGGCGGTGAAAGTGCCGCCCGGGGAGGTGGATGCAACGTATAAACGCCTGCGTTCCAGGACTTTCTGGGGTGTGACGGTCGTCTATACGCTCTACTACGTCTGCCGCATGACGCTGGGCGTGGTGAAGCAGCCGCTAATCGACGGAAACATCCTCAGCGCCGGGCAGCTGGGCATCATCGGCTCCGCTTTTTATTTCGTATATGCTATCGGCAAATTCTGCAACGGCATAATTGCCGATTACTGCAACATCCGCCGCTTCATGGCAGTGGGCATTGCGGTTTCCGCCGTCGTGAATCTTATCCTTGGCATTATGGGGCTGCTCCAGGGGCCGCTTGGCTTCGGCTCGATGCTGATGATGGGGACCTTCGCCATCCTTTGGGGCGTCAACGGCTGGGCGCAGTCCATGGGCTCGCCGCCCGGCACCATCAGCCTGTCCAGATGGTTCCCGCTGAGTAGGCGCGGTACAATGTACAGCATCTTCAGCTCCACTCCGCAGCTTGGAAAGTCCGTCTCCATGATTCTCACCGGCTTCATCGTCGCTGCTGCAGGTTGGCAATGGGGCTTCCTGGCTGCCGCCGTTGCCGGGGTAATCGGCCTTGTTGTATCGCTCATTTTCATTGCCGATACTCCCGAAAGCCGCGGCCTTCCATCGGTCCAGGAACTCTCCGGCGAGCCGATGAAAGAGCTGGACAAAAAGCCCACCCAGGAACTGCAGAAATGGGTCTTCAAGCATCCCGGAATCTGGGTTATAGCCATTTCTACCGCGTTTTTGTATATCACTCAGCACGCTGTGAGCGACTGGGGCGTACTGTTCCTCCAGAAGCAGAAAGACTTTTCACTGGAAAGGGCCGCCCAGGTGATCGGCCTGGCCGAAATCTTCGGCGTCGCCGGCAATCTGGCTGCGGGCTGGCTGTCCGATGTGGTCTTCCGTGGCAATCGCGTGCGGCCTGTCGTGATAGCAGGCGTGCTGGCCGTAGCATCTTTGGCCGGATTCCTGCTCCTTGGCGGCGGATTTGGACTTAACATGCTGTTTGTGGCCGTGTTCAGCGCTTCGTTCAGCGTCGTCTTCTGCATCGTCGCCGGCCTCATGGCCCTTGACTTCGTTCCTCGCAAGGCCACCGGCGCCGCGCTTGGCATCGTCGGCATTTCAAGTTACATCGCCGCAGGCTTGCAAAGCATGATAAGCGGCTTCCTCATCGACGGCAATCTGGCCGACAATGTCTATAACTTCCGCCCGGTTTCCGTTTTCTGGATCATTGCATGCGTCCTTGCATTCTCGCTGCCTGTAATCGGCTGGAAGTATTTGAAAAGATAAACGCCTATGTCTCCAGTACTTATAGCACTGCTTATTCCCTTCGCCGGCACTGCCCTCGGATCGGCCTTCGTATTTTTCATGCGGAAGGATATGCCGCTGTGGGTTACCAAGATTCTGCTGGGTTTCGCTTCCGGCGTCATGGTGGCGGCTTCGGTTTGGTCGCTGCTCATTCCGGCTATGGAGATGCCCGGAGGGGTGTGGCCGGTCACCATCGGCCTGCTGCTTGGCTTTGCCTTTCTGCTTCTTATCGACTACATTACGCCGCACCTGCACCCTGTGGGCGGGGAAGAAGGCCCGCGCAGCCATTTGTCCAAGACTGCCAAGCTGGCCCTCGCCGTCACTATCCATAATCTGCCTGAAGGGATGGCCGTGGGCGTTGCCATTGCCGGTGCGCTTTCTTCCGATGTCGGCATGTCGGTCGCGGGTGCGATTGCCCTGTCCCTAGGTATAGCCATCCAGAATGTGCCGGAGGGTGCCATTATCTCCATGCCTCTTCGCGCTGCGGGTAATACGCGCACCCGGGCCTTTGCCGTTGGTGCCCTCAGCGGCATAGTCGAACCCATCGGCGGCGCCCTTGTTCTGCTTCTGGCTTCGGTGGTTACGCCCATCATGCCTTACCTTCTTGCCTTCGCCGCCGGCGCCATGCTCTATGTCGTGGTGGAAGAACTGGTCCCCGAGGCCTCCGACGGCCCCCACTCCAACCTTGCCACGATAGGCTTCGCCATCGGCTTCTCCCTAATGATGGTCCTCGACGTAGTAATGGGCTAAACCTCGACACGCAAGTCGCTGACTATCACCGACTTGTTGAAATCAAGTGTGACTTTTTGCCGCACTTGATTTCAGGAACTTGCTGAGGCTGAGGAGTTTGCGTGTCGCTTGCAACTTGGTGGAATTTTCACTACCTTCGCGAACTGTATGAGTGAGCAGATTGCAACCGTAGTCAAGAATGCAGGCAGCCATTATTTGCTGTCGGCACTGCCGGAGTGGAATGTCTTTCCCGCTGTGCTAAGAGGGCGCATCCGCCTGAAAGCCAGCGAGATAACCAACCCCATCGCAGTGGGCGACCAGGTCCGCTATGAGTGGGCCGATGATAAGTCTGGGGCAGAATCGGCCATAATCACCGAAATCCTTCCCCGCCGCAATTACCTGATCCGCCGATCCACCAACCTTTCACGCCAGGCGCATATCATCGCCGCCAATATAGACATGGCGTATATCGTTGTCTCCCTGTATTTTCCGGAGGTCAAGCTGCCGCTGGTGGACCGCATCCTCGTAACGTGCGAGCTTTACGGCATCCCCGCCACCATAGTGCTCACAAAGACAGATCTTTACAAGGCCGATGCGGCAGAAGAAGTGGCCTATTTCCGCTCAATCTACGAGAAGGCCGGCTATCCGGTAGTGGAGACGTCGGTGCAGACCGGGGAGGGCGTCGATCGGCTAAGAGAGGCCTGCGGGGGCAAGGTGAACCTCTTTTCAGGGGAGTCGGGCGTTGGAAAATCGTCCCTTATAAAGGCGCTGGACCCTTCGCTGGACCCTAAAATCGGCCAGATTTCTGCGGCTCACCTGCAGGGAAAGCACACCACTTCGCTTTACGAGATGTATCCTCTGGCGTCCGGCGGCTTTGTGATAGATTCGCCGGGTATTCGCGGTTTCGGGCTCATCGACGTGGAAAAGGAGGAAATCGCCCGCTACTTCCCCGAGATGCTGAACCTCTCGCAAGATTGCCGATTCACCCCCTGCACCCACACCCACGAACCGGGCTGCGCGGTGAAGGAAGCCGTCAGCAGCGGCGCAATTTCGGCCGAGCGATACAACTCCTACCTGGGAATGCTGGAAGAGGACAAAAAGTTCAGATAGCCGGCGTTACGTAGCAGCAAAGTGGACAAACTCAACAAAGAAATACTGCGTCTGGCAGTGCCAAGCATCCTCGCCGGAATAACCGTTCCGCTTGTGGGGATGGTCGATATCGCCGTAGTAGGGCATTTAGGCGCTGTGGCCGATGCTGCCGGTTCCGGGGCTGCGGGTGCCGTCGCCGGGGCGGTTGGTTCTGGTGCTGCGGGGGCTGTTGCTGGTGCTGCGGGTGCCGTCGCCGGGGCGGTGACGGGCGCTGTGGATGCAGTTGCCGATGCTGCCGGGGCAGTAGCATCCGGAGGGCTTTCAGCGGCGACGCTGATCGGCGGCATTTCCGTCGGCACAATGCTCTTCGACCTGCTGTATTGGAACTTCGGCTTCCTTCGCACCGGCACAGGCGGCCTAACAGCACAGACATGGGGCCGCCTGCACAAGCGTGGCGGCGGCAAGATCATGGGCGATGGTGCCTGTTCGGGTGATAAGCAGGCGGACGGCAAGGGCCTGTCCTGTTCAGGTGGTAAGCGTGCCGGTGGCAAGATCGGCCTTGGTTTTGAACTTTCCGGAATTCTGGCACGTGCTCTGCGGATCGCCTTAGTCAGCGGTCTTCTGCTTATTGCGCTTCAGTGGGTGGTCATTCAGTTGGCATTTCTTGTCGTTCAATGCAGCCCAGAGGTGCGCCAACTGGCCACTCAATACTTCTACATCCGCATTTGGGCGGCGCCTGCTACCCTTTCGCTCTTCGCTTTCAAGGGCTGGTTTATCGGCTTGCAAGATTCAGTGCGGCCAATGATTGCCGACCTGCTTGTCAACGGTCTTAACATCCTGCTATCCATAGTGTTGGCCTTCGGTTTGCCCCTGCCTGGCGGCTTGGGTGGCAGTGCGTTGGCGTCAAGCACTTTGGCGGCCGGCTTGGGTGGCAGTGTGTTTTTGGGCGGCTTTTGGGGAGGCGGGGCATCGGCCCCTATGCTCATTCCGGCGCTGGGTTTCAGCGGAGTCGCCATTGGCACTGTCATAGCTCAATGGGTAGGCTTCATATACTGCCTCATTGCTTCTCGCCGCCGCTACGCCGTGGCACCCATCTCTCTGATTATCAACAACTTCCTAAAATCAAGTGTGGCAAAAAGACACACTTGTTTTCATGAAAGTGCTGAGGGTGAGGAAGTTACGTGTCGAGGTGCCGATGGCACCACTGAGGCCAATACCCCCGATTGGGCCGAAGGGAAGCTTTGGACGATGAACCGGGACCTGATTCTGCGCTCGCTGGGGATGATGGTGGTGTATATCGGCTTTACTGTACTGTCGGCCCGGATGGGGGATATGATGCTGGCAGTGAGCACGATACTGATGAAGCTGCTCATGCTGTTCAGCTATTTCACCGACGGGTTTGCCTACGCCGGCGAAGCCTTGACGGGCCGATTCATAGGCGAACGCAACCGCGAAGGGGTACGCGCCACCGTCAGGAGCACCTTCGCCTGGGCATTTGGTTTGGCCGGGATGTTCATGCTTCTGTACGGCTTCGGCGGAGTGCCCGCATTCCGGCTGATGACATCGGACAATAGCGTAGTGGAAGCGGGCCGACAATTCCTCCCCTGGCTGCTGCTCATGCCGCTTATCGGCTGCCCTGCCTTTAACTGGGACGGTATTTTTATCGGCGCAACTGCTTCCAAAGACCTAAGAAACAGCACTTTGCTCTGTGCCGTCGGCTTTTTCGCAGTCTGGTTCGCCGGCCTGTGGCTTTTCCAGGCCGATGCACTCCAAGGAGTAGCGTCGGCCATCGGCAATGTTGCGGCTGGCGCAACCGCTGTCAGCACAGCTGCCATCGGCGCAGTCGGGACGGTCGGTGCCACCTCCATCGGCAATCTTAGCCCTGAACTGGCGCTGCATATATTGATGGCCGCTTATTTCATGCACCTGGCTATCCGCGCCATTTACCTCACCCTCCGCTATAAACCGTCGATTCTTTCCCCTCTCACCCTCGACACGTAAACGCCGATCACTCAGCGAATTATAAAAATCAAGTGCGGCAAAAAGTCACACTTGATTTCAGGAAGTTGCTGGGAATCAGCTAGTTGCGTGCCGAGGGGAACGGCCTCCACAGCGCAAGGGGGCGGCCAGTTTTCCGCTGGACAGCGCAAGGGCGCGGCCTCCTTCCTGCGGACAGCGCCAGGCGCCCAACCTACTTTCCGCGGCCGCCGGACAGTACCAGGGAGCGGATGTGGGAGTTCAGCTTTTCGTTGGCCGACAGGCTTTCCAGCGTGCAGTGCATGCGGTAGCGCCAGTAGTGGCGTGGAATGGCCGGGATGTTGATGCGTTCATCGGCCGGATTGCCGCCATAGCGTACCTCGCCGTCGGTGGCCAGCCAGTCCTGAAGAGGCAGTATGGCCAGCATGGCGGGGGAGTGCATGTGCTGCGAGATAATGAGGTCGGCAACCCAAGGTTCGCAGAAATAGGGAGCGTCGCCCTCGCAGCCAAGTACTTGATTATAATAGCGCTGCGTGAGTGCGCGGTCTTCCTCCCACCAGGCGCGGAGCGGCGAAGTGTCGTGGGTGCCGGTGGCGCAGACGCACCAGTATGGGTAGCGATCGGGATGGCCGAAGTCTTCGCGAGGGTCCTTGGGCATGCGCTGAATCTCAAGCGAAAGGATGTTGAGTTCCTCCATCACCGAAGCGACGCAGCCGGGAATCATGCCCAGGTCTTCGCCGCAGGCCAGCATGCCCGTCGAACGCAGCAGGGCGGGAAGCTTGAGCATGGCGCTGTCTTTCCAGAATTCATCGTGCCGATGCCAGAAGAACTCGTTGTAGAGCTGCTCGTAGCGATATTTCTGCCCCTCCGGCAGGGCGGCAAACAGCTGGGTCTTGGCACCGTCGATGCGCGGGTGCCAGTAATCGGCCTTGCGAGGGTCGGGGACGAAGAGGACATTGGTGCCGTCGCCTTCCTCCGGGCGGAAACCCATGGCGCGGAGCTCCTCGCCTGAATAAGGCAAAGCGGGGTTGAAGTGCCCCATGAGGCCGCTTTTATACTGCGCGGGAATCTCCCAGATGCGGAAGAATCCGAGGATATGGTCGATGCGGAAGGCGTCGAAGTACTGGGCCATCTTGCCCATGCGGGCCTTCCACCAGGCGTATCCGTCCTTCGCCATCTCTTCCCAGTTGTAGGTGGGGAAGCCCCAGTTTTGCCCGTCTTCGGCAAATGCATCCGGCGGTGCACCGGCCTGGCTGTCCATGTGGAAGAGTTCGGGGTGCTGCCATGCATCGACGCTGTCGCGACTTACGCCGATGGGAAGGTCTCCCTTCAGCGCCACGGCGTGCCGATGGGCGTATTCCACGGCGTCCCTAAGCTGCTCGTCCAGAAGGTATTGGAGGTAGCAGTAGAAGTTGACATCGGCCTCGTTTTCTGATGCGAAGCTACGTACTTTTTTGTCGCTGAATTTGCTCCAGGCGCCCCATTTGCGGAAATCCGGAGTGCCATGGCTGTCCCTGAGCACGCTGAAAACGGCGTACGGCAGCAGCCATGCTTCGTTCTTCGCTACGAACTCCTTAAAGCTTGCCGATGCTACCGTCTTCTGCCCCTTGGCGCCAAGGTAAAGTTTGCGCAAAAGGGCCAGTTTGGTTTTGTTGACTACCTCGTAATCAATTTGCGGCATTGCTTCCAGCTCTGCCTTTTTTGATTTGTAGGCGGCATCCTGGCGCACGCCGGCGGCGGGCAGATGGATAAACTGCGGATGCAGGGCGAAGGAGCTCACCGCATTGTAGGGGTAGGAGTCCTGCCAGGTTCCGGTCATGGTGGTGTCGTTGATCGGCAGAAGCTGAATCACATTCTGTCCGGCCTTTACCGCCCAGTCGACCAGGCGTTTGATATCGTTGAATTCGCCGATGCCGAAGCTGTCCTCCGTGCGAAGGGAGAACACCGGCACGGCGACGCCGGCGCCTCTCCAGGGCTCGGTGGCGAAGCGAGGAACCAGATCGGCAATAATCAGCTGTGTCTGCTGGTTGGGGACTTCGGCAAAAAAGTGGTTGGGGCCTTCTTCCCATCGGCGGATTTCATGGGTGGCGGCATCTACGATCACGAATTTGTACTCCATCGGCTCCTTGATGTCCAGGGTTATGAACCACCAGGGGAACTGGGCGTCGGTCATAAGATGCACTTTCTTCCAGTCGCCCAGCACTTTGCCCGAGCCGACAAGGGCCACCGCCTCGTCCGGACGCACCTCGGGGACGGGGATGCGCATGCAGACATTCCCAAGGTCCGGTCCTTCGTCGCGGGGATTGCGGAAAGAGACTCCGTCGGGGCGGCGGAAAATCACATCGCTGAATGCCGATGCGTAGAAGGCGCTGTTGTCGGGCTTTCCCTGCCAGCGGGAGCGCACGATGATGTTTTTCTGCGCTTTGGGTGCCTTGAAATGGTGGCTGCGCCATTCGCGCCCGACTATTTCCCCGTCGCGGACAAGCTCGAAGGTGAACTGGTCGCCGTCCTTCAGGTCCCGTCCCGACAGCATGAGCTGCCAAAGGCCGCCGAAAGAATATTCCATGGGGATGCGCCTTTTGCCGATCCTTAGCTGTACGGTTTCGCCCCAGGCTGTATGATACTGTAATTGGATATTGGTTGTCATAATGCGGTTATTTCGTGTAATGCAAGTTTGCATCTTGCCTAACAAAGTTAGACAATCGGCCCGAATGGTGCAAGTTTATACAGATTAAAAATACCGAACTGTGCAGAAATTGCGACGAAGGGCGGATTGGCACGGATTATGTTCACTATCAGCGGGCTCTTCGGCACTAAGGGTTGGGCCTCTATAATGATGATAACTAAAACATTGGCAATCATTACGATGCTGTTTGCAATGATTTGCAGCAGCAGCGCGCGCTCCTTTGAAAAGCGCCTTGAAAAGTTTGTCCGCACGACGGAGCAGAAGTACGAAAAGTACAGCAAGGAGGATTGGGAAAAGTCCATGAAAGAGTACCAGGCCTTCCTTGACGAGTACAAGCAAAACTACGACTCCTTCTCCAAGGAGGAAAAGGACAAAATCAACCAGCAGCTCGGCAAATATTCCGGCATTCTGCTGAAGCAGGGACTCTCGAAAGCCGGCGTAACCCTCCAGGAAGTGATAGAAAGCACATCTTCCTTCATGAAAGGCCTTCTGGACTCAATAGGTGCCCTGGTCCCCTCAGACACGTAACAATCTATCACTCAGCAAGTTCCTGAAATCAAGTGTGGCAAAAAGACACACTTGATTTCAGGAAAGTGTTGATAGTGAAGAGGTTGTGTGCCACGGAATTTTTTTGTAAATTTGCGCTTGTATGGCGAATAATGATTGGAAAGAGCGTCTGGGAGTGGTTTATTCCACCAATCCGGACTTTCAGTACGCTACTGCGGCGGAGCAGGAGAAGGAGACCCTTCCTGCAGGCAGGCAGCGGCTCATAGTGGGCATCGACAGGCGCAACCGCGGCGGTAAGCAGGTTACGCTGGTAACAGGTTTTATCGGCAAGGCCGATGACCTCAAGGATCTGGCGAAGACCCTAAAGACGCGCCTCGGAGTGGGCGGCAGTGCCAAGGATGGCCAAATCACCATTCAGGGCGATTTCCGCGACAAGGTGACCGATATTCTTAAACAACTGGGTTACAATGCCAAACGCGGGAATTGAGGAGGCTTTCCGTAGCGGAGAACTGCTGCTGAACCAGGTCCCGTCGGCCCAGGAAGGGCTGGCGGAATCCGGGACTCCCGTCGCCGTCACCGTCCTTGTAGGACTTTTTGTGATATCGGCCATCCTCCTTCTCAAGCGTTTCCTGAATATCCTGCCCCTTCTTGCCGACAGCATCTTCCGCGCCCGCGGCAGCGCCTCGCTCGAAGGAAGCGTCCGTAACCTTCACGACCGCAACCTGATAGCAGGGGTCATGCTGATCCCGCTGGTGCTTATCACTTACAGGTACAGACTTTACGACGCTGCTTTCCTTAGGGACCTCTCCGACAACCTGCGCCTTCTCTCCATCGCCGGAGTGCTTGTAGCATGGCTGATTCTGAGATTGCTTTTGTACCTTTGGATGAAGCCCCGCAGAAGATATGACTTCTACCAGCTTTCCCAGCGTTCCGGCTACACCTTTTTCATCCTGCTTATGTTGCTGGTTCTCATTACCGTAGGCATATTGATGCTGACCGGCTGCGAGGACGCCACAATCCGCTGGGCGGTATATGCCGAAATGGGACTGTCGTACCTGGTTTTTTTGTTCCGAAGAGCACAAATTTTGTCGTTATCTTGCAATCCTGTCAGAACTTTTTTGTACCTTTGCGGGCTCGAAATCCTGCCCACCGCGGCGCTTGTGGTTTCGGCGGTTATTTTGTAGTGTAGAGAAGTTTAGGTAAAATGAGCATCCAAAAGATTCTTGTTTCGCAGAACGCACCACGCGTTCTAACGCAGTATCAGGCCGTCACGGATAAATTTGGGGCGGACTTCGAGTTCCGTCCGTTCTTCAAGATAGAACCCCTGACATCCCGAGAATTCAGAGCCCAGCACATCAACTTTTTGGACTATTCCGCTGTTATTTTCTCCTCTCGTCACGTAATTGACGCCTATTTCTCCCTGGCGGAAGAACTGCGGGTGAAAATTCCCGAAACCATGAAGTATTTCTGCACCACGGAAGCCGTGGCAATGTATCTGCAGAAACATATCATCTATCGCAAGCGCAAGATTTTCTACGGCACAGGCACCCCCGACAGCGTCGTAGCCCTTATCGGCCCCAAGCATAAAGGGGAGAAGTTCCTCGTCGCAATGTCCGACTCTTCGTCGGCCGATGCCATCACCTCCCTCCTGGAAGCACGGAAGCTGGATTTCTCTACCGGCGTTTTCGTAAAGCCTGTGAGTCAGGATCTTAAAGACCTGAACCTCAAAGACTTCGACATGATAGTCTTCTACAATCCGGCCGATGTCAAATCCCTCCAGGAAAACTTCCCCGACTTTGAGCAGGGCGACATCAAGATGGTCTCCTACGGCCGCTCGATCGTCCGCGCAATGGAGGAAGCCGGCCTGAGAATCGACGTCAAAGCCCCGTCTCCCGAGGCTCCGTCGGTGGCCCGCGCAATTGAACTTTATCTGGAAAGCCTGAAGTAATGCCTGAAACTCTTCCCAAGTCCGAACGCCTCTGCGGCAAAACTGCCGTGGCAGCCTTGTTCGAACATGGGAAAAGCTTCGCACAGGGCTGTCTCCGTTGCCGATATATCCTCCGTCCGGAAGAACCGGCGTCCCGCATCGTCGTCTCCGTCCCCAAGCGCAGCTTCAAGCGCGCCGTCAAGAGGAATCTCCTCAAGCGCCGGATCCGCGAAAGCTACCGCAGGCAGAAAGCCTTGCTCCCTTCATCGGCCGATATCCTTTTCATCTACACCGCCCATGAGCCGATGCCCTATGAGGTGGTTTCGGCCGACATGTCCGCCATTCTCAGTAAAATCGGCAAGGAATGAATGCGACGCTGAAGAAGATTCTCATTGCACCGGCTGTGCTGCTGATCAAGTTCTATCAGCTGTGCATTAGTCCTTTCACACCCCCTTCCTGCCGGTTCACCCCCACATGCTCGCAGTATGCGCTGGAAGCTTTCCGCAAGCACGGGCCTTTCAAGGGGCTGTATCTGAGCGTCCGTCGAATCCTGCGCTGTCACCCCTGGGGCGGCAGCGGCTATGACCCCGTTCCGTAATGCCAAGGAAAGAAAACATACAGAAAATGTTCGACGGCATAGCTCCCACCTACGACCGTCTGAACCACATCATGTCCCTGAATGTGGACAAGTTATGGCGCAAATATGCCCTCAAGGAAATCGTCGACGGCAGCGTGCAGCAGATTCTGGATGTAGCGTGCGGCACCGGCGACAGCACGATAGCGATAGCCAAGGCCGCGAATCCCGGTTCCCGCATTGTCGGCGTCGATATCTCCGAAGGAATGATGGAGCAGGTGATGCGTAAAGCCGCAAAAGCCGGAGTGCACGAAAGAATCCGCCTTAAAGTCGCCGATGGCGAAAACCTCCCTTTTGCCGATGCTTCCTTCCATCGGGTCACCTGTGCTTTCGGCATCCGTAATTTCGAACATAAGGAATTGGGACTTAAGGAGTTTTGCCGGGTTGTCAAGACCGGCGGCAAAGCCGTGATTCTGGAGCTTTCGGTGCCTGCTAACAAAACCCTCCGCCGAATTTACAACTTGTATTTCATGCATATACTGCCTTGGGTTGGCGGACTCATCTCCGGCGACAAGGCCGCATACAAATACCTTCCCGCTTCGGTGCAGAAATTCCCTTCTCCGGAAGTGTTCTGCGGCATGATGCGGGAGGCCGGTTTCTCAAAAGTGAGTCACAAGGCCCTTTCCTTCGGCCTCTGCAGGATGTATGTCGGCTTAAAGTGATGGCGCTTTCCGTAAGTTGCCTCCGGGCAAATGATTCCGTAAAGCACCTTCCTGCTTACTTGACATGCAAGCCTAAAATGTTTATCTTTGCAAGATATGAACAAGAAGACTTTCAATAAGTGGAATTGGATTGTGGCCGTTGCCGTTCTGGTGATATCGGCCGCAACATATCTTTCCACGATAGAGCCCACCGCGTCGTTCTGGGACTGCGGCGAATTCATTGCTTCATCCTATAAGCTGGAGGTGGGTCACCCTCCGGGAAACCCTGTGTTCCAGCTCCTTGCACGCTTTTTCACCATCCCTGTGGATGCGGCTCACGCTGCAGTGGCGGTCAATGCGATGAACGCCATCCTGAGCGCCATCACGGTGTTCCTGTTGTATTTCACAATAGTCTTTTTTGCCAAAAGGCTCTTTGGATTCCCGGTCAAGCCGGGAATGACAGAAGGAGGAAAGCCGGGAATGACAGAAGGAGAGGGAGCTGTGTCCGTCACAGCCGGCTCCGACCGGCTGTCTGTGGGACAAGCCATCGCCATCCTCGGCTCCGGCGCTGTGGGCGCCTTGGCTTATTGCTTCTCCGACACCTTCTGGTTCAGCGCAGTGGAGGGCGAGGTGTACGCAATGTCGTCCCTTTTCACCGCCCTCGTCTTCTGGGCAATGTGCAGATGGTACGAAACTGCCGACGAGCCCCACTCCAACCGCTGGATCGTGCTCATAGCCTTCTTAATGGGCCTTAGTATCGGCGTACACCTTCTGAACCTTCTTACGATTCCGGCCTTCGTATTCATGTACTATTACCGGAAAAACGAAGATAAAAAACTGCCTTTCAAGAAATTGCTGCTCATCTTCGGTATCGGCGTGGTTATCGAGTTCCTGCTGGTGTACCTCTTCATCCCGTATCTTCCGAAGCTGGCGGCTTTCTTCGACCGCATTTTCGTGAACGGATTCGGCTTGCCGTACAACAGCGGCGCGCTCTTCTTCATGGTGGCGCTTCTCGTCCTGTGCTTCTGGTCGCTTTTCGCTACTCTGAAGAAAGGCCGGGTGTTCCTGAATACCGTGATGCTGTGCGTAACCACCTTGGTGATAGGCTTTTCGCTTTTCTCCATAGTGATTATCCGCTCCAGCGTCAAGACCCCCACCAACGAATATCAGCCCGACAACCCCTACACCCTTGTCCGTTACTTGAGCCGTGAGCAGTACGGCTCCACGCCGCTCATTTACGGCCAATATTTCGACGCTCCCTACGACCTCAAGCAAGGCAAATACTGGGCGCCTCTTAACGGCAAATACATCCATGCCGATGCTCCCGCCGACGCAGCCTATAAGCCCGAAGGCAAGATGCTCTTCCCCAGAATGTGGTCATCGGCCGACCCTCGCTACGTGGATTTCTACGAAATGTACACCCAGGGCAAGGGAACGCGCGTGAAAGGCGCAAAGCACCGCAAGCCTTCCTTCGGCGCCAATCTTGGCTATTTCTTTGACTATCAGCTCAACTGGATGTACTGGCGCTACTTCATGTGGAACTTCGTAGGCCGTCAGAACGAGATTCACAGCCCCGTTCCCGGCAATGTGTTCTACGGCAACTGGGAAAGCGGCATCGGCTTCCTGGACGCTCTGCGCCTGGGCGACCAGTCCGACGCTCCCGCCCCGCTGAAGGACAACAAAGGCAAGAACCACTACTTCTTCCTGCCGCTGCTCCTGGGCCTTCTTGGCCTTGTTTTCCAGTTCGACAGGGACAAGCGCGGCAGCTGGCTGGTGTGCCTGATGTTCTTCATGACCGGCATCGCCATCGTGCTGTACCTCAATCAGCCGCCGTACCAGGTGCGCGAGAGGGACTATGCCTACGCCGGCTCGTTCTATATGTTCTGTATATGGATCGGCCTTGGTGTAGCGGCTCTGTATCAATGGCTTGCCGATGCCTTCAAGAACAAAGTCCCTGCCAAGGGGCTGGCCGTGGGCGTATCGGCCCTGTGTCTTGGAGTGCCTGCGCTGATGGCCGCCCAGAACTGGGACGACCACGACCGTTCGCACCGCTACACTTCGGTGGAGATGGCCTCGAACTACCTTAATTCGGTAGGGAAGAACGGCCTTCTGGTAACGCACGGCGACAATGATACTTTCCCGCTTTGGTACGCCCAGGAGATTGAGGGCGTCCGCACCGACGTGCGTGTCGTAAACACCTCGCTGTTAGGCACTGACTGGTACATCGACCAAATGAAATGGGCCAGCAACGAAAGCAAGCCGCTGCCGCTAACCGTGCCGGCTTCCCAGTACCTGTACGGCACCAACGAGTTCGTCTATATCGCTTACGACGACGGATCGCCCATGCTGCTGTCCGACGTGATGTCAGTATTCAAGGATCCCAAGATGAAGGTTGCGCTTGAAGGCGGCCTGAAGCTGGATTTCATCTGCGCCCGCAACATCGTCATCCCGGTGAACAAGGAGAACTGCCTCAAATACGGCATAGTCCCCGAGTCAATGGCCGACGAGATTCCCGACCAGATAATGCTCACCATGTCCAAGGACAAGAACTATGTCTCCAAGCCGGAGCTGTTCATGCTTGATCTGCTCTCCAACTATCAGTGGGACAGGCCTTTGAGCCTTCTGAATATGGGTGGCGATCTTAATATCGGCATTAAGGATTACCTTATGTACGACGGATTCTCCTACCGCTTCACGCCTATCCGCAATAAGATTTCCACCACCGATGCCGGCAAGGTGGATGCGCTGGAGCTGTATGACAAGGTGAAGAACCTCTATAAATGGGACGCCGTTTCCCGTACCGACTGGTTCGTGGATTACCAAAACGTCTATACCTTCCTTGGCGTGCTGTCGCAGCGGCAGCTTTTCCTTACCGTCGCCAATGCCCTTATCGACGCTCATGAAGACGAGAAAGCCCTGGAAATCATGGATTTGTGCCAGCAGCGCTTCCCGGAGCAGAATTTCCCGCTGGAAACCGTCTCCCTTGGCTTCGCCGGAAACGACTACATGGTGGCTCAGATGATTGAGAATTATTACTATCTGGGTGAATCGGCAAAGGCCCGCGACCTTGCCGCAAGAATGGGTGATGAACTTCTGCAGACCGCCGGATTCTTCCTCGAATGGGGCACCCTCGGCCAAAGCGAGTTCGAGACCTCCAGCCGCGTGCTCCTGTACATCTCCGACGTTTGCAAACAGTACGGCGACAAAGAGCTCAGCGATGCCATGATAGAAGGCCTGGAGGCCATCCTCCACGCCGCCACAGGCACAGCCTACGGCCTGGAAAAAAGCCCCGAGGACTCCCTCGACCTCTCCTAGCGCTTCAGGCGGACGTAGATGCTTAGGGGGAGGATCTTGCCGAAGCTGTCGTTAAAGGCAAGCTCGCCGGAGGTCATTTCGCGGAAGTCGCCGCGGAAGGCTTCGCGCACTACGGTTTCTCCAAGGGCGGCGCTATAGCCGTTGGAATAAAGGTTGAGGACCATGAATGCGTCCCTCTCGGATAGTATGGCCGATACATTCTGCAGCAGGCCGAAGAGAAGCTCGTCCAGCTTCCACTTTTCGCCGTCCGGGCCATGGCCGTAGGCCGGAGGGTCGAGGATTATGCCGTCGTACTTGTTGCCGCGCTTGGCTTCGCGGCGGGCGAATTTCAGGGCGTCTTCCACCACCCAGCGGATGCCGTCCAGGCCGCTGCGTTCCATGTTTTCGCGGGCCCAGGTGACTACTTGCCGAACCGAATCCAGGTGGGTGACATCGGCCCCTGCGCATTTTGCGGCCAGCGATGCGGCGCCGGTGTAGGCGAAGAGGTTGAGAATGCGCGGAGCGGGAAGCCCGTTGGCCTTATGTATGCGTGCGAGGCGGGAGGTCTCCTTGAAGATGAACTCCCAGTTGGGGGCCTGCTCGGGGAATACGCCGACGTGCTTGAAAGATGTGAGGCCGAGGCGGAGACTGAGGTGCAGGTCGCTTGCTGCGTGGGTTTCCGGATCCGGGCAGCCGTTATAGACTATGCCCCACTGGTCTTCCATCTTTTTGCTGCGCTCCCAGGTGCCGCTGTCCTCTTTTCCTGCTTTGCCGAATCCTGCCCCGGGACGGAAGGTCACGTGGCTGAGGCGTTTCCAATCGGCCTCCGGCATCGAGGGGGTCCAAAGGGCTTTGGGCTCGGGTCTTCTTAGCACATATTTTCCGAAGCGCTCCAGCTTTTCTCCGTTTCCGGAGTCCAGAAGCTCATAGTCTTTCCAATAATCGGCAGGATATTCGACGGCCATATCTTTTGAATTTTCTGCAAAGATAGTTAAATTTGCAGACTCTTACGAAAGTACAACAACATTCATATTATGCAACAATTCATTGACAAGTACGACTTCTCCGGCAAAAAAGCCATCGTACGCGTAGATTTCAACGTCCCCCTGAACGAAAATTTCGAAATCACCGATGACACCCGCATCCGCCGTGCCATGCCCACCCTCAAGAAGGTGCTCGCAGAAGGTGGTTCCCTCATCATCATGTCCCACCTGGGCCGTCCCAAGAAAGTGGATCCCAAGTTCTCCCTCAAGCACATCGTGGGCCGCGTAAGCGAATGCCTGGGCGTTCCCGTCCAGTTCGCCCCAGACTGCATGAAAGCCCAGGAGCAGGCCGCAGCCCTCAAACCCGGTGAGGCCCTCCTCCTTGAGAACCTCCGCTACTATGCCGAGGAAGAAGGCAAACCCCGCGGTCTTGCCGATGATGCCTCCGACGAGGAAAAGAAAGCCGCAAAGGCTGCCGTCAAGGCTTCCCAGAAGGAGTTCGTAAAGACCCTCGCCAGCTATGCCGACTGCTACATCAACGACGCTTTCGGCACCGCACACCGCGCCCACGCTTCAACCGCCCTCATCGCCGAGTACTTCCCCAACGACAAGATGTTCGGCTACCTGATGGAAGGCGAAATCAAAGCCATCGACAATGTTCTCAAGAACGCTCAGCGTCCCCTCACTGCCATCATCGGCGGTTCCAAGGTCAGCTCCAAGCTCGCAGTTCTGAAGAACCTCGTCGGCAAGGTTGACAACCTTATCATCGGCGGCGGTATGGGTTATACCTTCATCAAGGCTCAGGGCGGCAAGATCGGCCAAAGCCTGCATGAGGACGAGCTCATTCCCGACGCTCTCGAAATCCTCGCAACGGCCAAGGAGAAAGGCGTAAACGTTTATCTGTCAATCCAGACCGTGGCCGGCCAGGCCTTCGAAAACGACACGCCCCGCCGCATCTTCGACACCAACAACATCGACCCTGAATGGGAAGGCATGGACGCCGCTCCCGTCACCCTCGAGGCCTGGAAGAAAGTCATCCTCGCTTCCAAGACCATCCTCTGGAACGGTCCCGTCGGCGTTTTCGAGCTGCCCAACTTCGCAAAAGGCACCCTGCAGATTGCGGAAGACCTTGCCGAAGCTACCCAGAACGGTGCCTACACCCTCGTCGGCGGCGGTGATTCCGTGGCCGCAGTCACCCAGATGGGCTATGCCGATAAGGTGAGCTACGTCTCCACCGGCGGCGGCGCAATGCTCGAGGCCATCGAAGGCAAAATCCTCCCCGGCATCGCAGTAATCCAGGACTAACAAACCTTGGCACGTAAGTGCCTCAAGCACAGCGTTTTACTGAAATCAAGTGTGGCAAAAAGTCACACTTGATTTTTATATTTGGCTGATTGTCAGGTGGTTGTGTGTCGAGGTTTAGATTATGCCGAAGTGGCGGAGGGCGCGGGCGATGCCGTCGTCGGCTGCATCGGAGGTGACGTAAGTGGCGGCGGCTTGCACTTCGGGGACGGCGTTGCCCATTGCGACGCTGATTCCGGCGGCCTGCAGCATGGGAAGGTCGTTGCCGCCGTCGCCGAAGGCCATCACCTCGTCCATGCCGATGCCAAGAATGCCGGCAACCTGCTGCATTCCCAGCGCCTTGGAGCTGTCGGCACGGTCAACGTCGGTGAAAATGTCCAGCCAACGGGGGAAAATGACGTTCTTGAGGCCCGTGAACAGCTTTTCCTCCTCCACGGTGCAGTAAATCGTGAATTGGAAAATCTCTTCGTCGGCCATTTCCTCCAGGGGGCCGACGCTGTCGAAACTGACATTGATGGAGGCCGATACCTGCCTTTCCCTGTCGTTGTGGAAGCTGAGGCGGAGGTGATCCTCGGCAAAAGCGGCGCAGGCCAGATTATTGGCCGATGCCACCTGGATGATGCGTCGCACGTCCTCCTGCTCCAAAGGGCGTTTGTGGATGGTGCGACCTTCGTAAATTGCGTGACCGCCGTTGAGGCAGACGTAACCGTCGAAGGGGTAGTCCGAGAGATTGTTAATGAAGTATTTGGGCCGACCGGTATTCACGAAAAGCTTGACGCCGGCGTGGCGCGCGGCATCCAGCGCCTTGACCGTAGAAGGCAACATACCCCGGTGGCCGATGGGCACCAGGGTACCGTCAATGTCAAAAAAGATGGCTTTTACGCTCATTTGCCGATGGGCCTGGCGAAGTGAGTGGGCTCCTTGACTTTGGACTTGTCTTCCGGGTGCACTGCACGGGCCGGATTCTTCTTTACGAAGGCATAAACAAGGAAGCCGATGCCGAACAGCACGAAGGGAATGCTGAGGAGCTGTCCCATGTTGAGGACCATATTTGCCTCGAATTCCACCTGGTCGTTTTTCACGAATTCAATGAGGAAACGGCTGCCGAAGCACACGATGAGGAAGATGCCGACGAAAGAGCCTCGGTACATCTTGTCCAGCTTATTCCAGTACAACCACAGCAGAACAAGGCCGAGAACCAGATAGGTGAGGGCTTCATAAAGCTGGGTGGGGTGGCAGGGGACTGTTTCGCCGTTTCTTTGGAAAACAAAGCCCCAGGGAAGGTCTGTGGGACCGCCGTAAATCTCTGAGTTGAAGAGGTTTCCAAGGCGGATGAAGCAGGCGGCAAAAGCAATTGGAATCATGAGGTGGTCCATTACCCAGAGCACGTCGAAGTGGTTCTTTTTGCCGTATTTATGGACGTACCAGAGTATGCCGAAGGCAATGGCGATGGTGCCGCCGTGGCTGGCGAGGCCGCCTTTCCAGGGCATGAATATTTCCCAGAAACCGGCCCAGCTGCCGAAGTAATAATCCGGCTGGTAGAAGATGCAGTGGCCCAGGCGGGCGCCTACGATTGTGCATATAAGCAGCATGTAGAGCATGGGGTCCAGAAGGGCCTCGTTTATCTTTTCCCTGCGGAAGAAACTCTTCATCATGAACCAGCCCAGGATGAAGCCGCTCACGAAAAGGAGCGAGTACCATCTGAGCTCGAAACCGCCTATTCTCAGGATGGCGGGGTCGATATTCCAATTGACAAATAACAGACTCATAACAGCGCAAAGATAGTAATAATTGGGAATATACTGCGTCGTATTGTTTATTTTTAAATATTTTATCTAACTTTGCCGCCTCCGGTCGCGCCAAGGCGTGATTATTGCAGTAAAACTGCAACTTATTATTGTTAGTGTGTATGTATATGAAAAGATGTCTTCTTGTGCTTTTGCTGCTTTCTCCCATAGCTGCAATGGCGCAGTATCAAGGCACTGAGCGTCCTGCAAAAGATTCAACCCTCGTCCTAAGTCTGGACGACGCCCTGAAAATAGCTCTCTCGGAAAACACCTCCGTAAAAGTGGCCGATATGGAAATCGAGCGCCAAAAATATGCCCAAAAGGGCTCGTACGGTGCTCTCTTCCCTCAGATAAACGCCTCGGGGATGTATAGTTATGCCATCCAGAAGCAGAAGGTGTTCTTCGGCTCCGACGATGACAGCTCCTCGTCGGGCTCTTCAGGCGGCGGCATGGCCTCCATGATGGCCAGCGCCTTCGAGCCGATAATGTACTATATCCAGCAGCTCTACCAGGCCACCAGCACGCCGTTTGTCCCCTATGTGGCTCCCACGCCGGAAGAATCGGCCTCCAGCTCCAGCGACCCCATCGAAATGGGCCGCCGCAACCAGGTTCAGTTAGGCCTCAGCGCTTCAATGCCGATAGTGAACGTACAGCTCTGGGAAAGCCTGCGTCTGACCGGCGACCAGGTGGAACTGGCAGTTGAAAAGGCCCGCGAATCGCGCCTCGGCACCGTCACCTCGGTCAAACAGGCATACTTCGCCACCCTTATGGCAAAGGCCTCCTACGATGTGTACAACGCCGTATATGAGAACGCAGTCCAGAATTACAAACTCACAGAGAGCCGATACAATGTGAAAAAGGCCTCCGACATGGACATGGCAAGGGCCCAGAGCAGCCTGGCCGCCGCCATCCCCAACCTCTTCAACGCCGAGAACGCCATCTACCTTTCCCTCTGGCAGCTGAAAGCCGTAATGGGCATCGACCTTGACCGTCCCGTGGACGTGGTCGGCAGCCTTGAAGACTATGCTGAGCACATGTTCTACGACCTCAACGAAGGCGCAGAAGCATCCCTGGACCGCAATACCCAAATGCGCCAGCTCGCCTCCCAGGCCGAGATGCTGGCCAAGCAGATCCGCATGCAACAGTACGCCTACCTCCCCTCGCTGGCGATGCAGGTGTCGTACAACTACTACACCCAGAGCGACAAGTTCAACCTCAGCCAGTGGAAATGGCTGCCTTCCAGCACCCTGGTATTCTCCCTCAGCATTCCCATCTTCTCCGGCGGTCAGCGCTACCACTCTATCAAACAGACGCGCGTCCAGGCCGATGAACTTGAGCTCCAGCGCATAAACACCGAAAGGCAGCTTCGCATCGGCATTCGTCAGAGCCTTTCCACGATGGATACGGCCATGAAGACTTACGATGCCGCCAAAGAGGCCCTCAAGAGCGCCGAAAAGGCCTACGACATAGCCTCCAAGAGCTATCAGGTGGGCAAGAGCACCCTCACCGACCTCAACAACACCGAGCTCACCCTCACCCAGACCCGTCTGCAGGCAGCCCAGGCCGTGTACAATTTCGTGACGGCCAAAGCTACGCTTGAGCAGACCCTGGGATACGATTTCACCGAAGAAAAATAAAGATACAATATGAAAAAGAACATTCTGCTAATAAGTGTCGTTCTTGCTGCAGTGTCCTGCGGCGGAAATTCCGGCAACAAGCCTGCCGCCGCCCTCGCCCCCGCCCAGACCGTTCCAAACGTCGAGGTTGCAAATGCCGTTTCCCGCGACGTCCCTCAGGAGAGCTCCTATGCATCTACCGTTCAGGCGTATGCGGTCAACAATATCGTCTCCCAGACCGGAGGCCGCATCCGCAAAATGAACGTGGAAGTAGGCGACTATGTAGTTAAAGGCCAAGTACTTGCCGAAATGGACCGCCTCCAGCTGGACCAGCTCGAACTCCAGGTCCAGAATGACGAGCAGGAATACGAGCGCCTAAAGAGCCTCTATGCCGAAGGCGGCGTCTCCCAGAGCGATTTCGAAGCAGCCGAACTTGGCTACAAAGTGCGCAAGAGCAACTACTCCAATGTCAAGGAGAACACCATCCTCCGCAGCCCCATCAGCGGCTATGTATCGGCACGTAATTTCGATGTGGGGGACATGGCCGCAGTCACCACTCCGCTGTACGTTGTGCAGCAGGTTGTGCCCGTGAAGCTCCTGGTGGGCATTTCCGAGAGCGAATACACCCTCGTCAAGAAGGGCGACAAGGTCACCCTCACCGTGGACGCCATCCCCGGCAGGGTCTTCAACGGCAAGGTGGAAAGGCTCTACCCTGTGATTGATGCCGCCACCCACACCTTCAAGGCCGAAGTGACCGTCTCCAACACCGACCGCATCCTCCGTCCCGGCATGTATGCCCGCGTCACCGTCAACTTCGGCACTCGCAGCAGCATCATCGTCCCCGACAAGGCCATCGTCAAGCAGGAAGGCACCGGCACCCGTTTCATCTATGTCTTAAAGGCCGATGGTACGGTAAGTTACCTGCCGGTGAAAGTGGGCCGCCACATGGGCACCGAGTATGAGATACTGGAAGGCCTGAACGACGGAGACAAAGTGGTAGTAAAAGGTCAAGCTGCGCTTAAGGACGGCGTGAAGGTGAACGTGCTATGAGTATCTACAGAACAGCCGTCAACAATCCGGTAACCACCGGACTCCTGTTCCTGGCATTCGCCATCCTGGGCGTTTTCGCCCTCATGCGCCTGCCTGTGGACAACTTCCCCGACGTTGAGTCCAACGTCATCATGGTGATGAGCTCGTATCCGGGCGCATCGGCCGAAGACGTGGAAAACAACCTTACCAAGATTCTGGAAAACTCCCTGAACGGCGTTGCCAACCTTAAGGACATCACCTCCAACTCCAGGGAGAACATCTCGGTACTTACTCTTGAATTCGAATACGGAACAGACATAGACGAGGCGACGAACGACGTCCGTGACAAGCTGGACATGATATCCCAGACCCTGCCGGACGGCGCCTCCCTGCCCTTCCTTTTCAAATTCAGCGTGGACAACATGCCCATCATGATCCTGGCGGCAACTGCCGATCAGAGCGTCAGCGCCCTGGACAAGATACTTGACGAGCGTGTAGCAACCCCGCTGGCCCGCGTTTCGGGCGTAGGTACGGTCTCGGTTGCCGGCGCCCCCAAGCGCGAAATCCAGGTTTACTGCGACCCTACGAAGCTGGAAGCCTACAACCTGTCCATCCCTGCCATCTCCCAGATAATCGCCGCCGAAAACCGCAATATCCCTTCGGGAAGCATCGACATCGGCTCGGATACTTATACCCTGCGTATCAAGAAGGAGTTCCAGGATCCGTCCGAACTTTTGGACGTTGTGCTCGGAAACTTCGGAGGATCAGCCGTTTACCTTAGGGATGTTGCCCGCGTAGTTGACGATGTGGAAGAAAAATCACAGGAATCCTACACCAACGGCACCCGCGGTGCGCAGATCATCATCCAGAAGCAGTCGGGATATAATACCGTGGAGGTAATCAAGAAGGTCAAGGAGCAGATGCAGCAAATCGAGCGCACCCTCCCTGCCGATGTCAAGATTACCACCGTCGTTGACAATTCCAACAACATCCTCCGCACCATCGGCTCGCTGAAAGAGACCATCCTCATCACCTTCCTGGTGGTTATGCTGGTGGTGTTCCTCTTCCTTGGAAGGCTCAAGGGTACGCTCATCGTCGTGCTCAGTATACCTATCGCCCTGCTGGCCTCGCTGCTGTACCTCTTCGCTACCGGCAACACGCTGAACATCATCTCCATGAGTGCTCTGTCAATTGCCATCGGCATGGTTGTGGACGATGCCATCGTGGTGCTGGAGAACGTGACTTCGCACCTGGAAAGGGGAGAGAAGCCCAAGGAAGCGGCAGTGCATGGAACCGCCGAGGTGGGTATCTCGGTTATCGCCTCCACGCTCACGATGCTCTGCGTTTTCCTGCCCCTGACCATGATTTCCGGTATGGCCGGCATCATGTTCAGACAGCTTGGCTGGATCGTGTCCATCATCATGATCGTGTCCACCACGGCGGCCCTGACGCTTGTGCCGATGCTGTGCTCGCAGCTCATGGACAACAAGCCCACCACCAACAAACTTTACAAGGCTGTCTTCGGCCCTGTGAACAAGGCACTGGATGCCATATCGGCGGGTTATTCCAGGCTGATTGACTGGTGCATGAGGCACAAGAAATGGATTCTGGCCGGCGCTATTGTGGTATTCATAGGCGTGATGGCTCTGTACGTGCCGAACATGAAGACGGAGTATTTCCCCAATTCCGACAGCGGGCGCATGCAGGCCTCTATCGAACTGCCCATAGGCACGGCGCAGGATGTGACGCGCGACGTGGCTGCCAGAATTTATGAAAAGCTGGCTGCCGATATCCCTGAAATCCAGGTGCTCAGCTATCGTTTCGGCCAGGCCGATTCGGACAACGCCTTCGCCTCCATGCAGCAGAACGGCACCTACCTCATCACCATGAACATCAACGTCGGCTCAATGGAGAACCGAAAGCGTTCCGTGAGCGAACTTGCCGACATTGTCCGTGCCGACCTTCGCCTCTTCCCTGAAATCAACAAGTTCAACGTGTCGGAAGGCGGCGGAATGGGCGGCCGTGCATCGGTGCAGCTGGAAATCTACGGCTATGACTTCACCGAAACCGAAGAGGCGGCCCGTGCCGTACGTGAGAGGATGATGGAGTCGGGCCTCTTTGCCCAGGCCATTCTTTCCCGCGACCAATATACGCCTGAATATGAGGTGGACTTCGACCGCGAGAAACTGGCACTCAACGGTTTGTCTTCCGTTACGGCCGCTGCTGCCGTATCGGCCGCAATGTCCGGCTCGGTGGGCTCTTACTACCGCGAAGACGGTGAAGAGTACAATATCCGCGTGCGCTATGCTCCGGAGTTCCGCACCAGCATCGAAGACATCGAGAATATTGTAATTTACAACGCCCAGGGCCGAGGAATGAAGGTGAAAGACCTTGGCAGCATAGTGGAATCCAAGGTTCCGCCCACCATCCAGCGCAAAAACCGCGACCGTTACATCATGGTCACCGGTATCATGACCCAGGGCAAGGCCCTGAGTGACGGCGTCGAGGCTGTGACTCAGCTGCTTAATGATAATCCTCTGCCCGTAGGCATGAGCTGGCGCATAGGCGGCGACTATGAAAACCAGCAGGATATGTTCAGCGACATGATTCTCCTGGCCCTCCTCATTATCATCCTGGTGTATATGGTGATGGCTTCTCAGTTCGAGTCGTTCATGGGACCGTTCGTCATCATGTTCTCCATCCCGTTCGCCCTTGTGGGTGTCGCTATCGGCAATATGGTGGGCAATTTGGCGGTCGGCGTGATGTCGCTCATCGGCATTATCATTCTGCTCGGCATTGTGGTTAAGAACGGTATCGTGCTCATCGACTATACCATCCTTCTGCAGGAGAGGGGATACAGCGTGCGCGAGGCCTCAGTGGCCGCCGCCCGCAGCCGTCTGCGTCCTATCCTCATGACAACGCTCACTACGGTTCTGGGTATGCTGCCGATGGCCCTCGGCCGCGGCGAAGGCTCGGAAATGTGGCGAGGTCTTGGTACTACGGTGGCCTGGGGTCTTAGCATATCCACTCTGATCACCCTGGTCCTCATCCCTGTCCTTTACTGCGGCTTCACAGAACATAGAGCCAGAAGAAAAGCAAAAAAGCAATAGACAGATGACTGTGCGTTCTCAAATCTGTGGCCACCCTCGGCCACACCCCGATAGGGCAAGTGTCCCTTGGGGGACAATAGGGGGATAAACAATTCTCCCGATTATTCGGGAGGGGCCCACAGTAAATCTCTCAGAGGGCGAAGCCCGAAAAGGGACGCCGTGATGGGAGGGGTCGCGAAGCGACGATTTGAGAACGCACAGTCATCTGTCATAGATATAATCATCTGTCATAGAACACATAGATTATGAAAGCGATATTTATTGCATACAACCAGGCGTACAATCAGGAGATTGTGGAGCTTTTGGAAAATTTGGGCCAGCGCGGTTATACTGTTTGGCAGGATGTCGGCGGCCGTGGAAGCGTGGACGGGGAGCCTCATCTTGGCTCTCATGCCTGGCCTACGCAGAACCATGCACTGTTTACGGTAGTGGAAGACAAGCTTGCGTCGGAGATAATGAAAGCTCTGCGCGAAACTGATACCGCCAACCAAAAACTAGGTCTCAGGGCATACGTTTTACCTGTGGAAGAGGCTCTCTGATAGTAAAAATGAGCAAATTTAACTAGTTACCCCTTGTTGTTTTTCAGCAGGGGGTTCGTTATATTTGCGCAAACAAAATGTTAAAATAACACTGCATATGAAACTTAACCGAATTGCATTGGCAGCCGTGATGCTGCTGGCCAGCGCAAGCATAGCTTCCGCTCAATTCAACTTAAAAAGTCTGAAAGACAAAGCAACCAAGGCCATAGGCAATGTGGCAAATCAAGCCACCGGCGGCCAGACAGCTACTGCAACTTCTACATCTTCCAATCCTACCGCTATTCTCTCCAATGTTTCTTCTGCCGCTACTCCTGCAGCTAAAGGAAGAACCTTGTATGTGAGCGCCAGCACCGGATCGGCCCGCTCTGACGGGCTCACTCCTGAAAAGCCTCTGAGAGACCTTCAGAAAGCCATCGACCTGGCCGAAGAGGGCGATGTCATCCTCGTGGCGGAAGGTAACTACCTCGGCAACATGGACCGCGGCTACATCGAAAGCGGCCGCTTCGGCAATGCCCAGACAGAGCGTGGCAAATTCTTCAGCATCTACGGCGGCTATGCCCCCGATTTCAGCGAAAGGGACATCATCAAGTATGTGACCAAACTCCAGCCCGTGGAGCAGAAATTCATCACTCCTCTGATGAATATCAACGCCAGAAGGCCTTATGGCTACAACGGCCCTGTCGGCACTCTTGTGATTGACGGCCTTGTGTTCGACTTCGGCGAAAACAACCTCTACTGCGCCGCAAATGTGAATGACGAGATTACCGGCACCCCCAACGAGGGCGTTCTCACCGGCCGTTTCATAGAGCCTGACGCTATGCCCAACTGCCCCAAGGTGGGTTATGCAAACGGTGACGAATATGGCCTGCACCTTGATGTGGAAGGCAATGTGAAGATCGCCAACTGCATTTTCGTGAACTGCCGCGACTATGGCATCTCCGCCATGATGGGCATCGGCCACATTGAAATCTGCAACAATATCTTCGTCGCCTGCCGCTACTCCGCCTGCCAGGTAAGAGGTTCAACCAGGGATGCCGACATCGAGAAAGTCTCCCTCGACTTCCACCACAACACCGTCCTGTTCACATGGACCCGCACCAAGGCTTTCGAAGACATGGGCCAGGGCTTCCGCTTCATGAACGGTATCCGCACCATCGACGTACATAACAACATCTTCGGCTGCAACTCCAACTGCGGCGTCGAAAGAGTGTACTACGAGACCACCCAGGCCATGGAAAAAGCCAAGATTTCCAACCTGTACGACAACTACTTCTTCGCCAACAAGCGCGACCTTGAACTCGCCTCCATGGGCGCAGCCACCATTTCGGTTCCTGCTGCACGCATTGAAGAAGCGGAGCAGATCGGCCCCAAATATGAAGGCAACATGGAACTGCCCGAAAGCGAATATGACTTCGTCGAAGCTATCGACCAGCCCTATCTGGAAGGCTTCCTCTCCCTCAAGATAATGTCTTCACAGAGCTACAACGCCAATTCCGCCGCTAACCAGTTCAACCGCGCCTTCGGTCTCAATCAGCAAGGAAGCGAGATTGTACGTCCTTCCATGTACTGCAACAAGTATCCTTGGGAGAAAGCCAAAGACCTCTTCGGCAAAGTGGAGAATTACGGCGCTCAGATGCCTCGGTAGTTTCTTCAGTTACTTACGCGATACCCCTGGACAGCCTATGCCTCAGGGGTATTGTGCTTTTTAAAAATAAGCTATTGTTAAAAATATGGATTTTAATTACTTTTGTAAACTGATAAAAATCTATTGAATCATGGCTAAAGTAGCAACGAACACTAATTTTGAACAGCTCATCACCAGCGATAAACTCGTAGTTGTGGACTTCTGGGCCACATGGTGCGGTCCCTGCCGCATGCTCTCCCCAATCCTCGACGAAGTGGCCGAAGAAATGGCCGACAAAATCGAAGTGGTAAAAGTAAACGTGGACGACGCGGACGAAATCGCCGCCCAGTTCCGCATCATGAGCATCCCCACCCTGCTCTTCTTCAAAGACGGAAAAGTTGTGGACAAAACAGTAGGCGCAATGCCTAAACCCACTCTCATTGAAAAGATTAACGCTAATCTATAAACAGTTATGAAAAAGATTTTGACTATTCTCGCCCTGGCCTTCGCCACGGCAACAGTTGCTAACGCACAGATTGGTATCATCGGTGGTTTCACCTCCTCCAACTCCAGCGCCGATATGAGCAATCTCAAAGGCGAGCTTAAGAACGTGAGCCTCTACCATGCAGGTATTGCTTATAAGGCAGAAATCGGCAATTTCTTCGCCCTTCAGCCCGCCCTTCAGTATCAGGTAAAAGGCGCAACTCTCAACGAGCTCGGTGAATCGACTGTTGGCGACTTCCAGACCAAGACCGGTTTCGTAGAGCTGTCTCTGGGCCTCCAGGCAGGTGTAGATCTGCTGGCTTTCCGCCCCTTCGCAGTGTTCGAACCCTTCATCGGTTATGCCGTTACCGGCACCGAAAATTTTGCCGATACGGATGGTAAATATACTGTTGATTCTGTCAGCAAACAGCTCACTGACGCCAAGAACAAATTGGAATACGGCTTCGGCGTAGGCGGCGGCGTAGAACTTCTGGACCATGTTCAGATTTCCGTCCAGTGGTTCATGAATCTTGGTAATCTCTACAATGGAGAAAAACTGAATGTAGATCCTGCAACCACGGCCGCATCTGTAGATTTGAAAAACCTCAAGAACTATCAGGGCATCAAGGTTACCCTCGGCCTGTTCTTCTAATGGAGAAAAAGGTTGTAATCTATTGCTCTGCGAGCAAGAAAATAGACCCTAAATTCAATGCAGCGGCGCGGGAAGTAACCCGCGCCCTGCATTCTTTGGGCTATGCCATTGTCTCGGGCGGCGGTGCTGTGGGCACCATGGGTGCCATTACCGACGAGTCCATCAAATGCGGCGGCTGCCATGTGGCCGTCCTTCCGTCCTTCATGAAAGGTCTGGAGAATCCGGGCGTAAGCAGAGTGGTATGGACGGAAACCATGTCGGAGCGCAAGGAAAAAATGCGTGAAGACACCTGTGCCGCCATTGCTCTGCCCGGTGGAATCGGCACCCTGGACGAACTTGCCGAAACTCACACCCTCCGCAAATTGGGCCGATATAAGGGCGATGTGTATGCCCTTAATTTCGACGGCTTTTACAACCCGCTCATAGAACTGCTGGACCATTTTGTGGCCACTGGCATGCTGGAGCCCAAAGACCGTGACCTGATTAAGTTCCCCACAACCCCGGAAGAACTGATTTCTTATTTCAAGTAAATGGAATTCAAAGAGATACAAGCCTTTCTAAAGCCGCATTTGAAGGAAGTGGAGGTGCTCATGGACGTCGCCCTGGAGAGCAACGTGCACCTTCTGGACATGACCAACCGCAAGTTGCTGCAGCATCCCGGCAAGCTCCTGAGGCCCTCCTTGGCGCTGCTTGCGGCCGGAGCATGCGGAACTGTCTGCGACAGCACCTACCGCTACGCCGCAGCCGCCGAGCTTCTGCACAATGCCACCCTTCTGCACGACGATGTGGTGGATGGAGCGACTCAACGCAGGGGAATGCCTACAGTGGCTTCCATGATCAATCCTCAGGCTGCAGTTTTAATTGGGGATTACTGGCTGGCGAAGTGTCTCAGGCTTGTGCTGAATGCCGAGCGTGAACCGGAACGGGTCCTTCGCATATATGCTTTTACAATCAAGAATTTGACAGAAGGCGAACTGCTTCAGATGGACAGGGCCTCCTCTGCCAAGACTGACGAGGACGACTATCGGCGCATCATATACGGAAAGACGGCGTCGCTTTTTGAGGCTGCCGCCATGTCTGCCGCCATTTCGGTGGGCGCTTCCAAGGACAGCATTGCTGCAGTGGGAGATTATGCCCGCAGTTTGGGCCTGGCTTTCCAGATAAAGGACGATATCTTCGACTACACATCCCCTTCCGACGCAATCGGCAAGCCTGTGGGCATAGACCTCCTGGAGCAGAAAATTACCCTTCCGCTACTGTGTGCGCTTAAGAGTGTGTCGGCAAAGGAAAGCCGTTCTATCCGCGAAAAAGTGAAAGGCATTGCCGATAACCCCGCCCTTGCCGACGAGGTGCGCGCCTTCGTTATGGAGCATCACGGGGTCGAGCAGGCGATGTGGAAGATGGATTATTACGTGCAAATGGCAATCTCCTTCCTGAAAAACCTTCCTGAATCCGAAGAAAAATCGTATCTTGTGAAGCTCGCCCGTTTTGTGGCCGACAGAAACAATTGACATGCAGACAGTTTATGGAAATAGGGAAGTTGTGAATGCTCTTCACCAGATGGTGGAGGGCGGCCGCATTCCGCATGCCATCCTGCTGCATGAGGACGATGGCGGAGGCGCCTTCCCCATAGTCCTTAATTTCCTGGAGGAGCTTTACGGCGGCAATCCGCGCGTGCAGAAGCTCATCCATCCCGATATCCACTTTGTATTCCCCGTGGCCGGCAGTGACAAGCCGGTGTCGCTCCAATTCATGAACTCTTTCAGGCAACTCCTGCAGGAGAACCCCTATTTCTTTGAGAATGAGCTGTATGCCGCCATCGGCATAGAAGGGAAGCAAAGCAATATTTCCGTGAATGAGGCGCGCAGTATCCTGGAGCGGCTGTCCTTGTCGGCCGTTGAGGGCGGCTACAGGACAGTGGTGTTGTACCTGCCGGAAAAGATGAACGCCCAGGCCGCCAACGCCCTCCTCAAAATGGTGGAAGAACCGCCCCGGCAGACGCTGTTCCTGCTGATTACCCACGCCCCGGAAAAGGTTCTTCTGACCATTTCCTCCCGCTGTCTGCATATACGTGTGCAGCCCCTCTCAGAGGAGGCCGATGCTACGGTCCATGCCCGCGAAGCCGCAGACAACGTAGTGCTTAAGGACCTCTTCCACGATTTGCTTGACGCCCTGGTAGCCAAGGACTTGCTGAAGGCTCTTGAAACGGGCGAAGCAGTGGCGGATCTCAAAGTCCGCGAGCAGCAGAAGGCCTTCTGCCGCCTTGCCTCCGAGGATCTCCGCCGCATTTTCCTTCTGCAAAAGATGCCGTCCCTTGCCCACCTGCAGGAGGCCGATGAACCCTACTATCGGCAAATGGCGGCAAACCTTAAACCCACCTTCCCGCGCAAGGCGCTGGGAAGTTTGGACCGCGCTCTTTTGCTGATTGAGCGCAACGTAAACCAGAAAATCCTCTTCACCGACCTGGTGAATCAATTATACACATTCTTATGATTGACTACTCCAACGAAACCATCCAGTTCGATTGCTTCCGCGGCTGTACCGTGGTAATCGACGAGCAGACAGGCGACAGGGACATCCGCTATCGTCAGGGCTGCTGCAAGCTGGAGGTATATAATACGCTCAAAGGCATCGGCCAGGAACAATACAACGACTATTACGAGGTGCGCTTCAAGAATACCCGCAAGGGGATTTACGTAAACGCCTCAGGGCAAAGCATCAAGACAGGCGACCTTGTAGTTGTGGAGGCTGCCACCGGCCACGACCTTGGCATAGTCACCCTCGAGGGGCCCATTGTCGGCAGGCAGATGAAATGCAAGGGCGTAAACCCTGAGACTCAGGAGCTTCGCAAGATTTACCGCAAGGCCCGTCCTTTCGACATCCAGCGCTGGCAGGAAGCGATAGCCCGCGAGCAGGAAACCATGATCCGCGCCCGTGTGCTGGCCGCCAACCTCGGCCTGGAAATGAAAATCGGCGATGTGGAATATCAGGGCGACGGCACCAAAGCCATCTTCTACTACATTGCCGACGGCCGCGTAGATTTCCGCCAGCTAATCAAAGACTTTGCCGAGGAGTTCCACATCAGGGTTGAGATGAAGCAGATAGGCGCCCGTCAGGAGGCCGGTCTCATCGGCGGTCTGGGAGTATGCGGACGCGAGCTTTGCTGCGCCAACTATATCACTGAGTTCAAGTCGATTACGACATCGGCCGCACGTACGCAGGACCTGTCTCTGAATCCGCAGAAGCTGGCAGGGCAGTGCGGCAAGCTCAAGTGCTGCCTAAATTATGAGGTGGCGGCCTATCTGGATGCCCATTCGCGCATTCCAAAAGTTGCCGAGCCTCTGGAGTTCGAGGACGGCCAGGCGTGGCTCGTGAAAACCGACATTCTTGCCGAAAAGCTGTATTTCTCCTATGAGAAAGGCTCTCTGGCCCAGATATTTCCTCTAAGTGCCGATGAGGTCCGCGAGGTCCAGGCCATGAACCGCCGCGGCCAGAAACCTGCCACTCTGAGGCAGGAGGTTGTCGCCGCTCCCGAGTTCGTGTCGGCAGTTGGTGACGACGCCATCAACCGCTTCGACCCTGAAAAGCGCAAAAAGCGCCGCAAGGGCGGGAAGGGTCATGGACGCAAAGGCGGTGCCGACAGGGGCGGTGCCGACAGGGGCGGTGCCAAAGAGTAGTCTTTATGAAACGGCTGCTTCCCATTCTGGTAGTTTTCCTGGCTGTTTTTTCTTGCCGGGAGCCCGCTTCCGTGGAAGTTTTTGTCCCGGCCCCCGGTCCGTACACGTTTACGGTGGATATGCAGGACAGCACCGCCGTTTACGATTTTGACCTTTACACTCGCATCGATGCGGCGGACGTTCCGGTTCAGATGCAACTTGTCCTGCGCTGGACTTCGCCGTCTGATTCGGTGTATAGGGAGAGCGTGTACATGCCATTGGACGGGCGTGATGTATATGTGCCTTACCGTTCGGGCGTGCAGCCTTATGAGTGCGGTCTTTGGGAATTGACTGTGGCTGTGCCTTCCGCTCCCGAAGGCCTGCGCGGTATGGGTTTGGTTACGCGCAAGACTGTGCTTAGTACAGGAAGTGATTGATTTAGAGTTAGTTCATGGGACACGGCAAACTGAAGAAATTTGCAGAGAACGAGACTTTCCGCTGCCTTTTGCAGCCGGATGCATCGGCCATATTGGATAAAGAGCCCGGTTCCAGTCAGCTGAGGCTTCGCAGCCATGCAATCAAAGGCAATTGGGGACGGGAGATGTTCGGCAATGACCATCCCATAGTGCTGGAACTTGGTTGCGGCAAAGGAGATTACACCATTGCCCTGGCGCTCCGGCATCCGGAGATTAACTATATCGGCATTGACATTAAAGGCGCGCGGCTGTGGAAAGGTGCCAAATACGCCACCGAGAATTCCCTTCCGAACGTGGCCTTCCTGCGCACGCGCATTGAGTTCATAGAGGCGTTCTTCGGCCCTGAGGAAGTGAGCGAAATCTGGCTCACCTTCTCCGATCCGCAGCTGCGAGGCTCCGAAAACAGCCGCCTAAGCTCGCCGCTTTTCCTGGAGCGCTACCGCAAATTCCTCAGGCCCGGCGGCATAATCCACCTCAAGACCGATTCCCGCTACCTGTACGAATACACGCAGGCTGTTGCGAAAGTGAATGATTTACAGGTGATTGCATTTAGTACCGATGTCTATGAGGAGGGAATGTCTGTTCCCGAATCTGCGCTTAGCGCCCCCTCCAATCCTGACGGATGGGCCCCTTCCGAAGCATCGGGACCCCTGTTGTCCCCCAATGGGCACTCGTCTAATCAGGGTGCGGCCGATGGTGGCTACGGATTCGGGAACATACATCCCCTTCTGACTGATGCGGATGCTGTTGTTCAGGTGCAGACATTCTACGAAAAGATGTTCCTTGAGATGGGCCTGCCCATCACCTACATGGCGTTTCAGATAGACCATGACGGGCCATACCTCTTCCCCGGTGAAGCCTTTGACCACGACTACTGGCTCCAGGCCGAAGGCCCCCGCCGCAGCTTCTCCCATCAGCCCACCAAACGCGGGTAAGCCAGTCGGCCCCTCCTTGACACGCAAGTCTCTGACTAACAGCGAGTTGCTGAAATCAAGTGTGGCAAAAAGTCACACTTGATTTTAGGAAGTGGTTGAGTGATTGGTTGTTACGTGTCAAGGGTGGGGCGGTTTTAATGGGTTGTGAATGATGCCGGGCCGGTGGTGCGCGGCATAAACAATTTTTTGCTTTTTTCTGACTTTGCGAGTATATTTGTACGTTATGGCTAAACTTATTTATACAATGGGCGAGGTGGCGCAGGAGCTGGGGGAAAATGCCTCGGCGGTGCGTTACTGGAGTAATTATTTTGAGAAGTTTGTGCAGCCCCAGCGTAATGCAAAGGGGAACAGGCTTTACCGTCCGGAGGATGTCGTGACTCTGAAGCAGATTCAGTTCTTGCTTAAGAATCAGGGAGTTACTTTGGAGGGAGCTAAACAGCGTCTGATGGAGGACCGTCGCAGCGTGGACAAGCGTGTAAAGGCGCTGGAAAAGCTCAAGGAAATAAGAAGTGAACTCATAGCAGTAAGAAAAGCCTTATGAAAGTGGCCGATATAACAGCGGTGCTGGAGCAGTTCGCTCCGCTTCGCATCCAGGAAAGCTGGGACAACAGCGGCCTCATCATAGGTTCGCCGGAGGATGATGTGCACGGTGTCCTGGTGGGCTTTGACTGCACTCCGGCCCTTATTTTGGAGGCCGTGGAAAAGGGTTGCGACATGGTAGTGACCCATCACCCGCTCATCTTCAAGGGTATCAAACGCATAGACGGGAAGGATCCGGTGGGCGCCGCAATCATGCAGGCCATCCGCAGCGGAGTAGCCGTTTATGCCGCCCATACAACTGCCGATAAAGTAATAACGGGCGTAAGCGGCGCCATGGCAAGGCGCCTGGAACTGAAGAACGTAAGCATAATGGTGCCGGAAGAAGACGGAACCATCGGCCTTGGATGCATAGGGGAGTTTCCTCAGCCTATGAACGGGATGCAGGCGCTGAAGTACGTACAGGAAAAGTTCGGCCTCAAGGTCATCAAGAGTTCAAAGCCGCTTGAGACGCCCATCACAAAGGTGGCCCTTCTTGGCGGCAGCGGCGGCGGAGAGATCCCCCTCGCGCAGGCCAAGGGTGCCCAGCTGTACATCACGGCCGATATTTCCTACCACAATTTCTTCACTCCGGAAGGCTTTATGCTGATGGATGTAGGCCATTTCGAAAGCGAAGTGGAGATTGTGGACATTTTCGTTGCTCAGATACGGAAAAAATTTCCTACCTTTGCAAGCTACAAATCAGACGCACTGGACAGGAGCAACCCGGTCCACTATTTTGTAGTGTAGGAGATGCCCGGTCAAGCCGGGCATGACGAAGAGCAGAAATATATAAATCGATTTATAATATATGGCAAGTACCAAGAAAACCCCCGCCGCCAGCAAAGTGGAGGCTCCTATCGACAACAGGGAAACTTTCGTCTCCCTGCAGAAGAGTTTCGCAGATTCGGACCTCAGCGTCGAAGAAAAGCTGAAAACCCTCTACCAGCTTCAGGCAGCAGATTCAGAGATTGACAAAATCATCCAGCTCCGTGGCGAACTTCCCGCAGAAGTAGCAGCCCTGGAAGAAGAAATTGCCGACCTCAAAGAGCGCAGCGCCTCAGTATCGGCCGTCATCGACCAGTACAACCGCAACATCGCCGATGCAAAACTCTCCATCGCCGAGCACGAAAGCATCATCGAAAAATACCGTCACCAGCTGGACACCATCTCCAACTCCCGCGAGTACGACTCTCTGAACAAAGAGATTGAGAATCAGGAACTTCTCCGTCAAATCGACGAGAAGACAATCAATGATACCCGCTTTGAGATCGGCGCCCGCAAGTCGGAACTGGAAGAGCTGAAAGACCGCCTCGCCATCCGCACGGAAGACCTCAAGGCCAAAAAGGCCGAGCTGGAAACCATCGTGGAAGAAACCGCAAAGGAAGAGGCTGTGCTGATGGCCCGCCGCGAAGAATGCGCCGCCAAGATCGACGCCCGCACCATGAGCGCCTATGAGCGCATCCGCGCCAGCGTACACAACCACCTTGCAGTTGTGGGTATCTACAATGGCGATTCCTGTGGCGGTTGCTTCAACACAATCACGCCCCAGCGCCGCGTGGAGATCGCTTCCAACCGCAAGCTCATCATCTGCGAGCACTGCGGCCGCATCATCATCAATCCTGATTTCGAATAGCAGTACCCGCCATGCCGGAATCATCCCGTCGTCGCAAACGCCAGGAAGAGCCGCTTAACCTGGAGACCCTGATGGGGAACAAACCCCCTCAGGCTCTGGATGTTGAGGAGGCTGTTCTGGGCGCTATGCTCGTAGAGCCTGCCACCATTGACGAAACGATGGAGGAACTATCGGCCTCCTGTTTCTACGACCCGCAGCACCGCATGATCTTCGAGGCCATGTCGGAGCTTGTGAACGAGCATGTGAGCATAGACCTTGTGACAGTGAGCGAAAAGTTGCGTTCCAAAGGCAATCTGGAAGCCGTCGGCGGTCCCGTAGTACTGGCCGGCCTGTCGCAGAACATCGGCGCGGCCGCTCATATAGAGTACTACATCAAAATCCTCAAGCAGAAGACCATCCAGCGGGATCTTATAACAGCGTCCTACGACATTCTGAAGCAGGCTTTCGACGAGTCCACCAATGTGGACGACCTCATAGACAACGCCCAGACCAAGGTCTTCGCCGCCATCCAGAACAACGTTAAGAGGGATGTGCAGGACATCGGCTCCATCATCAACTCGGTGCTGGACAACCTGCAGGAACTGCAGAATATCACAGGCCCTTCCGGTGTTCCTTCGGGCTATCAGTCCATAGACCGCGTAACCCAAGGCTGGCAAAAGAGCGACCTTATAATCCTTGCCGCCCGCCCGTCTGTGGGTAAGACAGCTTTCGCGCTTAACATTGCCCGCAATGCGGCCGTGGACGCCAACATGCCTGTAGCCGTCTTCTCCCTGGAAATGAGTGCCGATCAGCTCGGTAAACGTCTCATTACCACGGAGTCGGGCCTCTCAGGCGAAAAGATCAAAGGCGGCGTGAAGCTGGAGCCCTTCGAATGGGTGCAGCTGGAAGACACGCTCAAGCGCCTGGCCAAAGCCCCGCTCTACATAGACGACACCCCCGGCATTCCCATCATGGAGTTCCGCACCAAGGCCAAGCGCCTTGTCAAGCAAAAGGGCGTGCGCCTTATAGTGGTTGACTATCTGCAGCTTATGCAGGGCCCGGTGGAACTGCGAGGCCTCCGCGAACAGGAGGTGGCCGCCATCTCCCGTACCCTCAAAGCCACGGCTAAAGAACTGAATATCCCGATCATAGCCCTTTCACAGCTTTCCCGAAACGCAGTGCAGCGCACCGGCGGCACCGGCAAGCCCCAACTGAGCGACCTTCGCGAATCCGGTTCCATCGAGCAAGATGCCGATATGGTCATCTTCATCCACCGTCCGGACTTCGTGGGCATGTCCGACAATCCGGAAGACAAGGAGAAGGCCTACATAGTGATAGCCAAGCACCGTAACGGCGAAGTCTGCGACATAGAGATGAAATATAAGGCCGGGCAGGTCAAGTTCGTGGAGCCGGACCAGAGCCTGGACGTATATGCCACACGCGGCCCCGTGGCCAGCGCAGCCAACGAGCCGGCGCCCCCGTCCACTTCGGGGAATTACGATTTTGACCAACAGGCCGATTTCTAGCGTGAAGCGCATCCTTCTCATACTGAGTTTGTTAACCCTATCCCTTTCGGTATCGGCCCAGGGACGGGGTTGTTTCGGGAAAAGCAGGCCCCTGCCGTTCAAGGCCGGGGAGAAGTTAAGGTTCAGCCTCATGTACAAATGGGGCGCAGTGAACACCGAGGTCGCCTGGGCCGATATAAAGCTGGATTCCCTCTCCTACGAGGGCAAATCGGCCTATCATACGCAACTCAAGGTACAGTCGGCCCCTTTCTTCGATGTCTTTTTCAAGATGAGGGAGGACTTCCAGAGCTGGTTCTCGACCGACGACCTTCTGCCGCTCAAATTCACCCGCGACACCTACGAGGGCGGTTACGTAGCCACCAACCTGTTCTACTATGACTGGCCCTCCCGCGTAATCCATGCCGATATCAACTTCGAATCCCGCGGCAGGCAGGTTCTTGACATTCCCCTGAAGGACTGCGCATCGGACCTTCCGTCGCTCATCTATTCCCTTCGCACTTTGGACATGGCGTCCATGGTCCGGGGGCATGCGACAAAACTCAGTTTCGCTATTGACGATTCAGTCTTCGACGTCAAACTGACTTTCAAGGGAAAAGAAAAGCTGAGGGTGCGTAAAATGGGCAAGATGAACACCTATCACTTTTCGTGCTCTGTCGTCAGCGGCGCAATGTTCGAAGGCGACCAGGAAATCCAGATCTGGTTCTCGGCCGATGACAACCGCATCCCCGTGGCCATCATGGCACCTCTTCGTGTCGGCGCCGTGTGGGCATGGATAAAGTCATACTCAGGATTGCCTTACCCTTTCAGCGCCCGTATATGAAAAACTCCGACGTGTCCCACAAAGGGAAAATAGTAAAAATGACGCCGCAGGTGACTACGGTGGCCATTTTGCAGCAAAGTGCATGTGCGGGCTGCCATGCGGCCGGCCTGTGCGGCCTGAGCGAAGTGCTTGAAAAAGCCGTAGAGGTTCCCACGGATCCGTATGCAAGCTATGGAGTAGGCGACGAGGTGGAAGTAGTGTTCAAAGCGTCGATGGGCATGAAAGCCGTGTATCTGGCATACATGATTCCGCTTGTTGTGCTCCTTGCAGTAATACTTGGGCTGATTGCATTCGGCGTAGGAGAAATTGCCGCCGGTCTTTCCGGAATTGCGGCAGTGGGCGTATATTACCTTGTCCTGTGGCTGCTAAGGGACAGGCTGAAAAATGAATATGTATTTACAATAAAAGGATAACTATGGTAAAAATCATTATCTGGACTATCGCGGTGGTCACCGTACTCGGCCTCCTTCTTGCGCTTGTCCTGTACCTTGTTGCCCAGCGCTTCAAGGTTGAGGAAGATCCGCGCATCGACGAGGTGGAAAAGGTGATGCCCGGTGCCAACTGCGGCGGTTGCGGCTTTGCCGGCTGCCGTGCGTTTGCCGAGGCGGCGGTAAAAGCCCCCAATCTGGACAACAACTACTGTCCGGTAGGCGGCAATGACACCATGGCAAAGGTGGCTGCAATCCTGGGCTACGAGGTTCAGGCCAAGGCTCCCCAGGTGGCTGTCGTCCGTTGTAACGGAAACTGTGAGGCCCGCCCCAAAGTGAACGAGTACGACGGCTACGCTTCCTGCTATGTGAAGTCGCTGCTGTACACCGGCGACACCGGCTGCTCCTTTGGCTGCCTTGGCTGCGGAGACTGCGTAAACGCCTGTCAGTTCGGCGCTTTGTCAATGAATCCCGTTACCGGCCTGCCGGTAGTGGATGAGGAGAAGTGCACGGCTTGCGGCGCCTGCGTCAAAGCCTGCCCCAAGCGCATCATCGAGCTTCGGCCCAAAGGCCCCCGCGGCATGCGTGAGTTCGTCTCCTGCGTCAACAAGGACAAAGGCCCCGTCGCCAAGAAGGCCTGCGCAAATGCCTGCATCGGCTGCGGTATATGCGCCAAGACATGTACTCACGACGCCATCACCGTCGAAGGCAACATCGCCTATATCGACCCTGCAAAGTGCAAGCTTTGCCGCGAATGCGAGGCTATGTGCCCCACCGGCGCCATCCACGGCGTAGGCTTCCCCAAGCCTTTGGACAAGGATGCCGTCAAGGAACGTATCAAGATCCGTCAGCAGAAGGCCAAGGAAGCCGCTGCCGCTGCAGCAGCTGCCCCGGCCCCCGCTAAACCCGAAGCAGCCCCCGCTGCCGCTAAACCGATGGAGGAGAAATAATATGGCAAAGGCTACTTTCAGTATCGGCGGTGTCCATCCGCACGACAGCAAGATTTCAAGGGAGTGCGCTATCGAGCAGCTTCCTCTTGCCCCTACAGTTTATATTTCTGTGGCCCAGCACATCGGCGCTCCTTCCGTGCCTTGCGTTGCAGTGGGCGACAAAGTGAAAGTGGGTCAGGTGATTGCAGAGCCCGGCGGCTTTGTGGGCGCCTTCATCCATTCTTCGGTCTCCGGCACTGTGAAATCCATAGCCCCCAGGGCCGATCTGGCCGGCCGCGCCTCCATCCACATCGAGATTGCCGTAGAAGGCGACGAGTGGCTCGAAAGCATCGACCGCAGCGACACCCTTGTCACGGCTATTCCGGATGATGCCAAGGCTATCGTTGACAAGATCCGCCTTGGCGGTGTCGTCGGCCTTGGCGGCGCAACTTTCCCTACGCATGTGAAGTTGAGCCCGCCCCCCGGTTCAAAGTGCGAGCGCGTGATTATAAACGGTTGCGAATGTGAACCTTACCTGACTTCCGACTTCCGCACCCTCCTCGAAAAGGGCGAGCAGGTGGTCGTGGGTGCCGCGCTTCTCCAGAAGGCTATGGGCGGCGTGCCCTGCACCATCGCCATCGAGGAAAACAAACCCGAAGCCATCGCCCATATCCGTGAGGTTATCGGCAAGCTGGGGTATAAGGATATGGATGTGATGGTGATGAAGATGATGTACCCGCAAGGCGGTGAAAAACAGCTGATTGACGCTGTAATGCATCGTCAGGTGGGCTCCGGCGCTCTCCCTATCAGCGTGGGTGCCGTGGTGCAGAACGTCGCCACCGCACTGGCTGTGTACGACGCTGTGCAGAAGGGCAAACCCATCATCGACAATTCCGTAACGGTAACCGGCGAGTGTTTCCCCAAGCAGGCCAATCTGCTCGTAAGGGTTGGTACTCCGCTCCAGTATATTATTGATTATCTGGGCGGTATCCCTGCCGATGCTGCCAAAATCATCAGCGGCGGTCCCATGATGGGCCGTGCTGTCGCCAACCTTCAGGCCGCTACGGTGAAGGGAACCGGCGCCCTGCTCTTCCTCACTGAAAAGCAGACCAGGCGCGCCCCCGAAACCAACTGCATCCGCTGCGGCTGCTGTGCCGATGCCTGCCCCATGGGCCTGGAGCCGTTTCTTCTGAACAAGCTCTCAAAAGCAGCCGACTGGGAAGCCTGCGAGGCCAATGCCGCACAGGACTGCATCGAATGCGGCTGCTGCCTGTATTCCTGCCCCGCCCATATTCCTCTGCTGGATAATATCCGCGTAGGAAAAGGCTTTGCCCTGAATGCCATCCGCGCCCGCGCAGCAGCTGCCAAAGCTGCAGCCGAGGCCGCAAAAGCCGCAGAGGCTGCCAAGGCCGCCTCTCCTGTCAGTTCGAGCGAAGCCGAGAAATCTAAAAAGTAATTGACTATGAGTAAGTTATTAGTTTCTCCTTCACCGCACATCCATGCCAAGGACTCCACCAAGTCCCTGATGCTTGATGTGGTGATTGCCCTTATTCCGGCAGTTATCTGCTCCGTAGTCTTTTACGGCTGGCAGGAACTTCTGGTTCTGGGCGTGAGTGTGGCCTCCTGCGTATTGCTGGAGTGGGCCATCACCAAATACATGCTTAAAAAGCCTTCGACCATCGGCGACCTTTCCGCCGTCATCACCGGTATCCTTCTGGCGCTGAACCTGCCCTACACCACTCCCTGGTGGGTTGTGTTCGTGGGTGCTGTCGTCGCCATCGGCGTTGCCAAGATGACTTTCGGCGGCATCGGCCAGAATATTTGGAACCCCGCGCTTGTCGGCCGTGTGTTCCTGCTGGTGTCCTTCCCCACTTACATGACCACCTGGAACGCTCCCAAAGGCCTCTTCGGGGCCGATGCAGTGAGCGGCGCCACACCTCTCGGCACCATCCAGGAAGGCCTGATGCAAGGTGCTTCCGTTCAGGAGCTTACATCGGCATATAATTACAAGGACCTGCTGTTTGCCAACCTTGGCGGCAGCGCAGGTGAAGTCTGCGCCCTGGCCCTGCTGGCCGGCTTCGTGTATCTTTGCTGCAGGAAGGTTATCAAGCCTTGGATCACCCTCAGCATTTTCGCTACGGTGGCCCTTACGTCCCTCATTTTCTGGGGCATCAATCCGGAAAGATTCACCGACCCGCTCTTCAACCTTCTCACCGGCGGTCTCATCCTCGGTGCATGCTTCATGGCCACGGATTACGTCACTTCGCCGATGTCGCTCTGGGGCGGCGTTGTCTTTGGCGTCGGAATCGGCTTCCTTACAATGATGATCCGTTACTTCGGCTCTTATCCGGAGGGCGTATCCTTCGCAATTCTTATCATGAACTCGGTTGTACCGCTGCTGAACATGTGGTTCAAGCAGAAAAAATTCGGGAGGAAATAGCGTATGGCAGCCAAATCTAATCTTACCAATATGGTGCTGGTGCTGGGCGTAACCTGTCTGGTATGCTCTGCTGTACTGGCCGGCGCTTATGCCATCACCAAAGATCCCATCGACGCAGCTGCGGCCCAGAAGACCAACCGCGCAATCGCTCAGGTACTTCCTCATTTTGCCGATGCAGAGTACAACGAGGAAGGTCATTACTACACTGCCACCGACGGCGACGCCCTCGTGGGATATGCCATCGAATCCACCGTGGTGGGCTTCGGCGGCAACCTTTCCCTCATGGTCGGCATTACTCCGGACCGCGTGGTCTATAACACTTCCGTGCTTTCCCACAGCGAGACTCCCGGCCTCGGTGCCAAATGCTCCACCGACGCCAAGTTCATGGATCAGTGGAAGGGCTTCAACCCCGCCGTCAAGAAACTCAGCGTGAAAAAGGACGGCGGCGACGTTGACGCCATCACCGCTTCTACCATTACATCGCGTGCATACGCGCAGGCCGTAGCGAATGCTCTGGCCGTATTCGACAAGATTGCCGGTCAAGCCAAGATTGCCGGTCAAGCCGGCAATGACGCCGTTGCTGGCAATGAAGAGATTGCCGGTCAAGCCGGCAATGACGAGGCCGTCATGCCCGACTCCGATCGGGCATCTAGCGAAAAGGAGGAACATAGCAATGAGTAATAAACTTAGATTAATTGCCGACGGGCTTGTCAAGAACAACCCCACTTTCGTGCTCCTGCTGGGCATGTGCCCTACGCTGGCTACTACCACATCGGCCATCAACGGCCTGTCCATGGGACTGGCTACGCTGTTTGTGCTGGTGCTTTCCAATATGGCTATATCGGCCATTGCTCCTGTAGTGCCGGACAAGGTTCACATTCCTGTCTATATTGTGGTTATCGCCACCTTTGTCACTCTGCTTCAGTTCCTTATGCAGGCTTACACTCCTGCGATGTACGAGACGCTGGGCCTGTTTATCCCCCTGATTGTGGTTAACTGCATCGTGCTGGGCAGGGCCGAAGCTTTCGCCTCCAAGAACGGAGTGCTGGCAAGTGCATGCGACGGTCTGGGCGTCGGCCTGGGCTTCACATGCTCGCTCACCGTGCTCGGCCTTGTGCGTGAAATCCTCGGCTCCGGCTCCGTGTTCGGATATAACTTTATCGGCGGCAACGACGGTATGCTGGCCTTCGTGATGGCTCCGGGCGCTTTCCTGTGCCTGGGTTACCTGATGGTCCTGTTTAACAAATTCCTTAAAAAGAACTAGGCTATGGAATATTTTCTGATTATCATATCGGCGATTTTCGTCAATAACATCGTCCTCGCCCAGTTCCTGGGAATCTGCCCCTTCCTCGGGGTGTCCAATAAGTTGTCCACCGCCACCGGCATGTCCATGGCCGTGTGCTTCGTGATAACCCTGGCAACTCTGGTGACTTACCTTATCAACCAGTACCTGCTGGTTCCCTTTGGCATCACTTTCCTGCAGACCATCGCCTTCATTCTGGTGATCGCCGCTCTGGTGCAGATGGTTGAGATCGTGCTCAAGAAGGTTTCGCCGTCACTGTATCAGGCTCTGGGTATTTTCCTGCCCCTGATTACCACTAACTGCGCCGTTCTGGGTGTTGCTATCAACGTGGTTACCAAGGAATTCGCCTTTGTTCCCGGCGGTATGCTCAACCTCGGCCAGGCCTTGGTTTATGCGTTTGCCACTTCGCTCGGCTACGGCCTTGCCATGGTAATCTTCGCCGGCATCCGCGAGCATCTTGCCCTTAACAACGTGCCCAAAGCCTTCAAGGGCGTGCCTATCGCCATCATCAGCGTCGGCATCCTGGCCCTGGCCTTCATGGGCTTCAGCGGCATGGTGAAATAGCCATCGGCCCTTTTAAAAGTACCCTTGCCACTCTATCGGCAGGGGCTTTTTCGTGACACGCAACTCTCTGGCACTGAGTCATTTATGAAAATCAAGTGTGACTTTTTGCCACACTTGATTTCAGGAAATTGCTGATTATTAGGCAGTTGCGTGTCGAGGTTGGCAGCTATTGGATGAAGCTGGCGAAGTAGCCGGGGAAGATGACGTTGGTTATCAGGTAGCCGATGATTGTGGCAACGGAGACGGATATGAGGCCCGGCATCATGAAGCTGTGGTTCAGGAGATACTTGCCGATAACGGTGGTGCCGCTGCGGTCGAAGTTCACCGTGGCGATGTCGGAGGGGTAGTTGGGGATGAAGAAGTAGCCATATACGCTGGGAAGGACGCCCAGAAGCACGGGTCCGGCGATGCCCAGCTCGTAGGCCAGCGGCAACATGGCCACGACGACAGCGCCCTGGGAGTTGATGAGCACGCTCACCAGGAAGAAGACGAAGGCGATGCTCCAAGGGTAGCTGCTCACCAAGTCTGTGAGCATAAGCTTCATCTGGTCAAGATAATTGCCGAAGTAAGTATCGGCAAGCCAGGCGATTCCGTAGATTGCGACCACGGCCACCATGCCGGACTGCCAGACTGCGCCGCCGACGGCTTTCTTGGGCTTGGCATTGCAGAACATGATATTGCAGGCTGCGGCGGTGAGCATGATAATCTGGATGCAGATGTTCATCTTGGGCAGGTTGATTGCCGATGCGAGAGTGCGCCCGTCATCGACATGAATCATCTGGCAGAAAGCGAAGCCCACAATGACCATGAGGGCCGACAGGAACACATAGACGGAAGCTTTGGCTTCCTTGGTGATGTCCTTGTCCAGCGTTGTGGCGGAGTGGCCGTACATGTAGTTGTACGTCTCCGGATCGGCCTTTCTTTTTAGGAAATCGGGGTCTTTGTCCAGGTCTTTGCCGCGCTTGAATGAAGCTGCGGCCGCGCACATAAGGCCGATGACGCAAGCAGGGATGGTGACCATGAGCACTTGCGGGATGCTAACCATGTAACCATTTGCGTTGGAGATAGTTACGAAGGCGACAACCGCCGCTGCAATAGGCGAGCAGGTGATGCCGACCTGCGATGCGACGGATGCCACGCCGCAGGGACGTTCGGGGCGGATGCCTTTTTTGAGCGCGATGTCGCAGATTATCGGCATGATGGTATAAACGACGTGCCCGGTACCCACGAGGACGGTGAGGAAGAAGGTTACCAGCGGGCCGAGGAAGGTGATATGCTCGGGGTGCTTCCGCAACATCTTTTCCGCTATCTGAATCATCCAGTCCATACCGCCGGAGGCTTGCAAAGTGCCGGCGCAGGTGACTGCGGCGATGATGATGTATATGACGTCTGTGGGAGGCGTGCCGGGCTTGAGGCCGAAGCCGAAGACCAGAATGGCCAGGCCGATTCCTGAAATGGCGCCGAGCGCCAATGAGCCGTATCTAGATCCTACGTACAGCGCTGCCAGGACAATCAGCAGCTCGATAATCATTGTAAAGGTCATAGTCTATTAGTGGTTTTAATGCGTAAATATATGAAAAAATGCTTATATTTGTTCAACAAAAACCACTGTTATGAGCCAACTTCATGTAATCGACCATCCTCTTATTCAGCACAAACTCACAATTATGCGTGATAAAAGGACAGGGTCAAAAGACTTCCGCGAATTATTGAACGAGATATCCCTTCTGATGGGCTATGAAGTAACCAGGGATCTTCCCCTCACGGATGTGGAGATAGAGACTCCCATCTGCAAGATGACCGCAAGGGAAGTCAGCGGCCGCAAACTCGCAGTTGTGCCTATCCTTCGCGCCGGCCTCGGCATGGTGGAGGGCATCCGCACACTGGTCCCCGTCGCCAAAGTTGGCCATATCGGCCTGTACCGCAATGAGGAAACTCACAAGCCCGTCGTCTATTACTGCAAACTGCCGGAAGATATCCAGGATCGCCTTGTAATTGTGACGGACCCGATGCTTGCAACCGGCGGCAGCGCCTGTGACGCTCTGGCCATGCTTAAAGAACGCGGCTGCACCAACATCCGCCTCATGTGCCTTGTCGCAGTTCCCGAAGGCATCAAAAAAGTGCAGGCGGAGCATCCCGACGTGGACATCTACGTCGCAGCGGTGGACGACCATCTCAACGAGGCCGCCTACATAGTCCCTGGCCTGGGCGACGCCGGCGACCGCATCTTCGGCACAAAATAATCCTTGTCCGTGGCACGCAAGTGCCTAAGTATCAACGAAATGCTGAAATCAAGTGTGGCAAAAAGACACACTTGATTTCAGCATCTTGCTGAGTGTCAGTTGGTTGCGTGCCGAGGTTTACTGCTTGGTGAACTTGTAGGTTCCTGTGTCGGTACGCTCTTGGGATTCGAAGGCGCCGTCGCGGTAGATAAGTTCTTTGGTGGGGCCGTCGTTTATGTGAAGGTACAGGATGTCTTTCTTGAAGGTCCAGGTGCCTTCTTCGGTGAATTCAGAGGAACGGGCCGGCATCATTTCCACTTTTCCATCGGGGCCGATAGCCATAGATGGATGGGGCGGCAGGTAACTGCTTGTTACAAGCTTGAAAGTATTTGCCGATGGAAAGGACAGGGTGAGGGTGCAGGTCATGGTCCCGGCATCGGCCACGAAAACGCCGTACTGCGCGGTCCAGACCGTGTCTTTGAGATTAATCTTCTTGGGGCACATGACAGAACAGGATGAGAGGAGTAAAATGGTGGCCATCAGGCCGATAAGCTTGTGGTGTCTCATGACTCGAACGACTGCAGCGCATCCCGGGCGTTACTCTTGGACGGAGAAGTCGTCTTTTCCTACGCCGCAGATGGGGCATACCCAATCGGCAGGGATGTCTTCGAATGCTGTTCCGGGGGCGATGCCGCTGTCAGGGTCTCCGACTGCCGGGTCATAGATGTACCCGCAGATATTACATACGTACTTTTTCATTGTCTTAAAGCTTTATTGATCGTTTGGCAAACATACATAAAAAATTCGGATTTTCATGCCGATGCAGACAAAAGCTGTATCGGCAGTCTAAATCCATTCTACGTCGGACAGGTCGAGGATGTTGCCGGGCATGTTCCAGCCGGGTGAGAAGATGAAGGTGTAGCCTTTTAGCTCGCGGGGAATCTTGTTGAGAAAGGCAAGGCGCGGCTCGCCATAGTCTCCGCTGCTGCCGTAGAGGGTCATCGTTTTCTTGTCGTCGTCCTTCAAGTACCATCCGCCGCCGTGCACCTTTACATAGCCTTCCACAAGCTCTTTATGCTGGCCGACCATCCCATAGACAAATCGGCCCGAAAGGGGAGTCCCGGGATCCGATACGAGTATGAATTTAGGGTGCGGCATGTTAGGCAAGCTCGTCGTTGTAAAGCCGATGGAATCCGCATTCAAGACGGCCGATAAGGTCGTGGCTGTCAAAGGCTTCTGCGGTTTTTTCGGCCGTGAGGACATCGCCGGCGTAGCCATGGATCCAGACGCCGAGGGCGGCAGCATCGGCAGCCTTGTAACCTCTTGCAATGAGCCCGCCGATGAGCCCGGTGAGGACGTCGCCGCTGCCGCCTTTTGCCATGCCGGGATTGCCGGTGGTGTTGCTAAGGCATTCTCCGTCAGGGCAGAAGATGCGTGAGTGGTAGCCCTTCATCACTATGTGGCAGCCTGTTTCGGCGCATAGCTCCCAGGCGAGGGTTTCGCGCTCTTCGTCGCTCTTGGCCGGCAGCAGCCTCTTGAGTTCACCCTTATGCGGCGTGAGGACCGAGCCCGGGGGAATTAGCTCCGTCCAATCGGCCATCACTGAGAGGATGTTGAGGGCATCGGCATCCAGAACTGTGGGGATGCGCCGCCAGCAGGCTTCGGTGAGAAGGTCCATGAGGGCGTTCATCGTTCCCGGAGACCATCCAAGTCCCGGGCCGATGGCGATGGCATTGTAGCGCTCAAGCTTCTCAGGCACAGTGCTGAAATGGTTTCCAGGGTCTTCCGACAGCATGGCCGACGGATACCGGGAAGCGGCGGCAAAAAGCGTCCTCGGGGTGGAATGGAGCCTCACGAGGCCGCATCCCGAGCGAAGGGCCGCCCCCGTTGAAAGCAGCGCTGCGCCCGGCATGGTTTCGCATCCCGCTACGATGAGAAGTCGGCCATAGTCGTGTTTATTTGAGTCGTTCTCCCTCTTCAATAGTAGCGGACGAAGGTATTCCGGAGTTATTGCAATCATTGAATCAGTCTCTTTTGCCTATATGCAAAAGTACGCATTTTTCCGAAAATTATTCATATCTTTGTGTCGTCACCGGCGTTGCAGTAAAATTCTAATTTGGCGAGTGGCTCGTACTTTTTTGTAACGCCCTTATTAACAATAGTACGTTAATTTTATAAAAGTTCAAGCGGCGTCACGGACGCCCAGGAATAATAGTTCTTTGAAATCAGTGTCATTTTTTCGCAGTTTCGGGGATTTCCCGGAAATGGAAATAAATCGGTCAAGCATGTAAG
>JAFUVU010000052.1 GCA_017477465.1 Bacteroidales bacterium | reverse complement strand
TCGCCAAGGAAGCTGTGGGAAGCGTCCGTGGCCAAGATGTTATCACAGTTGATATTCCCGAAAACCTGATTGTACGCACCGACCGGAACATGCTGCTTACCATTCTTCGGAACCTTTTGGACAATGCCGTAAAGGCCTCGCAGCATTCTGACATCCCGGGGGCTCCTGTCATCCTGAGGAGCGAAGCGACGAAGGATCTTCTCCATGCGCGTCAGATTGTCATCATCGATAACGGTCCCGGACTTCGGGGAGAGAATCCCGATTGGGGCCATGGCCTAGGCCTTGTGATTGCACGCGAACTGCTGGATAAGCTCAGCGCCGGGATGGAAATGAAAAATCGGCCCGAAGGAGGCCTTCAAATAACAATTGACCTATGATTCATGTTCTTCTCGTAGAAGATTCCTCCGTGTTTGTTATGGGGCTCAAGCTGGCATTGCAGTCCGACAGCGGGTTTGCGTCCATTGAATCCGTCGCAACTCCAGGCGCAGCCGTAGCCTTTCTCAACGCCCATCCGGAAACGGATGTTGCCGTGGTGGACATCTCCCTGGAGTCCGAGACCGACGGCCTTACGCTGCTTGGCATCCTACGCGAGGCTTTCCCCGCCGTGCGGACATTGGTGCTTTCGCACTACAAGACTCCGGCCTATATCCTGAAGGCCATTTCTTCCGGGGCATCAGCCTATCTGGCCAAAGATTCTGCGCCTGTGTCCATCGTGGAGGCCATTGCCGATGTTGCCGACGGCAAGAGCCTTTTCTTTGGAGAAACCATCGACGCCGACCGGATCACTCGCATCTTTGGCGGGCGTGAGAATCTGCTTGCCCGTAAACCTCAGGGACTTACGCCACGAGAACTGGAAGTGCTCCAACTCACCACCTCCGGCTACTCCAATTCACAGATTGCATCGGCCCTTGAAATTACCCTCAACACTGTGGACAGCTACAAAGAACGCATAAAAGGGAAATTCGGCTTGGACAGCATTGTAGAATGCGTCGCCTTCGCCGTAAAGATGGGCCTCGTGTCTGTTTAAAATTGCACGCGTGCGTACGCGACTCTTTGACCTTTTTGTCTCATTGGTAGATATTTCGACAAAGGTCTTTAACAATCTTCCTACTTGCGCAGCAGTTTGGCTCAATGTCGGTTTATCTTTGCAGCGACAAAAATTTTTGAGCCATGTTAGAGATTATCATTTCCGTTGCACTTTATGCCGTTGCCGTTACACTTTTAGTGAAAGGAGCCATCGCTTTTTGTGATAACACAAAAATTGCGTAAATTGGTCCGTATGTTTGACGGACTATTGAAATACGACCTGGGAGCAGGCGTGGAGGCTTTTTCCACGCAGCGGGATGCCGCACTTCCCTATCCTGTCATTCAAGGGCATCAGGTCCATGACTGCAAGGTTGCCATAGTGGACCGCCCGGACATGACACGGGAGAATCATCAACGCCATCAAACTGATGCAGCTATGATAGCAGAACCGTTTCTGGATTTTTCACGCAGAGAGCAGCTTCGGGAGTGGCTGACGGCCAATCATGCATCGGCCAGCCATGCCTGGGTAGCCTGCAACCGCAGCATAACGCCCAAGCCCGATGCCATCCCCTATGTGGAAATCGTAGAGGAATGCCTGTGCTTCGGCTGGATTGACTCCACGCTCAAGAAATTGGCCGACGGCCGCCTTGCCCAGAGAATTTCGCCACGCCGAAAAGGCAGCCATTGGACAATGCTCAACCTTGAGCGCTGCGCAAAACTGGAGCAGCTTGGACTGATGACCGATGCCGGAAGGAAGGTGCTCCTGCAGAAATGACAAAGAGCCGTGGCAAGGGCTTAGAGCGAGAGGGTGACGGAGATGTTGCCCTGACCTCAATCTTAAGCGGAAGCATACTATCAGAGCCGGGAGGAACGCCCAAAGGAGAATGTTTATGGCAATTGTACGAAACATTAAAGATTTGTATTAAAAAACTGTTCAATCTTGTCGTAAGGAATCACGCCGGCCACATCGTCGTAGAGGTCCACATGAGATGCTCCGGGGATGATAAGCAGCTCTTTGTTGCCTTCTTTGGCACTTTCTCCAACTACATGCTTCCCGGTCATGCGCTCAAAGGCATATTCGCTGAAATAGCGGCTGTGGGCCTTCTCGCCGTGGATAAGAAGCACGGGAGCCTCAATCTCCCCTGCCCAGGCCAGAAGGGGCTGGTTCAGGAAACTCTGGCAGCCGATAACGTTCCAACCGTCATTGGAGTTGCCGCTGCGCACGTGATATCCGCGGGGCGTCTTATAATAAGCATGATAGTCCTTGACAAACCAGGGGGCATCCTCAGGAAGCGGATCGACGACACCGCCGGCACGCTCGTAAGTACCTGAGGCATAGTCCTTCGTACGCTGCGCAGCCAGGGCGCGGCGCTTCTCCTGACGCTGTGCGGGAGTATCTTCACTGGCAAAGTAACCCTCCACATTTACCTTGCTCATATCGTACATCGTGGACGCGACCGTGGCCTTGATGCGCGGATCAAGCGCAGCCGCATTGACAGCCATGCCGCCAAATCCACAAATGCCGATAATGCCGATGCGCTCCGGATCAACCAACTCGCATGTGGAAAGGAAGTCCACCGCAGCCAGGAAATCCTCCGTATTGATGTCCGGTGAAGCCATCCTGCGAGGCTGCCCGCCGGATTCACCGGTGAAGGAAGGGTCGAAGGCGATGGTCAGGAAGCCCCTCTCGGCCATGTGCTGTGCATAGAGGCCACTGCTCTGCTCCTTGACTGCGCCGAAAGGACCGCTTACCGCAATCGCCGGAAGCTTAGTGCCCTGAGCATGGGATTTGGGGACATACATGTCCGCAGCCAGCTCAATGCCATAGCGGTTATGGAAAGTAACCTTACTGTGGTTTACAAGTTCGGATTTCGGGAAGGTCTTGTCCCACTCCTGAGTTAGTTTCAGTGTACTCATATTATCGTTTGTTTTTGATTTGCATGCAAGCAGCGCCAAAGCCGCTGCGGAAACCATGATGAAAGATTTTATATCCATATCAGCTTTTTTTATTCTGCAAAGATAGTCGGTCTGCACGGAAATATTAACGGTTTTTGCCAATTTTTATACTAAAATCGCATAAAATTTCCTATATTCGCAAATAATCATCCCGTTTTTTTATCATTTCAATATGACGCAAGAGGTCATTCAAACAATTGACAGCATACATGTCAGCCTGAACGCCGGCGGCATGAACACCATCAACATCATCCTTGCTTTTGTGATGTATGGCGTGGCGCTGGGCATAAAGCCGGCAATATTTGTCGAGGTATTCAAAAAACCCAAGTCGGTTCTGCTTGGCATGTTGTGTCAACTGGTTCTCCTCCCAGCCCTGACCTGTCTGCTGGCAATTCTTATAACAGGATGGATATCGCCGATGATGGGCCTGGGCATGATTCTGGTAGCAGCCTGCCCGGGTGGCAACATCTCAAATTTCATGAGTTCCCTTGCCAAAGCGAATGTCGAACTGTCCGTAAGCCTAACCGCAATCTCAACTGCACTGGCCGTATTTCTGACGCCATTCAACTTCTGGGCTTGGGGCAATGTATATTTGCACGCCGCCAATGTTGCCGCAACTGTACCCACACTGGTCATTCCATTATGGGATGTATTCAAGACAATCTTCATCCTGCTGGGCATCCCGCTGGTTCTCGGCATTCTTACAAGCCACTATCTTCCAAAAGTGGCAGACGTTTTAAAGAAACCGCTGCAATGGCTTTCCATAGTGATTTTCATAGCCATGGTGGTCCTCTCCTTCAGCAGTAATCTGGATGCATTCCTCAAGTGCGTCAAATACATATTCCTGGTAGTGCTTGTACACAACCTGCTAGCTTTAAGCATCGGCTATGGCGTAGGTACAATAGCAAAAGTGCCATTCCGCGACCGTCGCACCCTCACCATAGAAACCGGCATCCAGAACAGCGGCCTGGGCCTTGCCCTTATGCTCGGCACCAGCCTGTTTGCCAACTTCCCGCCACATGGCGGCATGCTGGTCATCACAGCCTGGTGGGGCATTTGGCACATCATTTCCGGCCTCACGGTAGCAACCATCTTCAACCGCTCCCGCCGCAATGAAGCTTGAGCTCTGGAAAGACAATCGGGGATACTCGTTCCTCAGGCCCTACATCGACTGGTGCACCCGGCAGAGTTACCGGGAGCTCAGGTACCGCGGGGCCAACCTTCCCGATGAAGGTGCCGTCATAATCGCCCCGAACCACACCAACACCCTAATGGACGCGCTGGTAATTCTCAACGGCCGCAAAGCCCCCACCGCCTTCGGTGCCAGGGCCGATATCTTCCGTAAACCCTCCATCGCCCGCATCCTCCATTTCCTCCGCATCCTACCCATGGTCCGGCAAAGGGACGGCCTTGAGCATGTAAGCGAGAATTATGAGAGCTTCGATGCAATAGACGATATTCTGGAGCACAATGTCCCCTTCTGCCTTTTTCCGGAAGGCGCACACAGGCCGGAACGCGGTCTCCAGCCCATCAAAAAAGGCATCGCACGCCTTGCGCTCCGCAGTTCCGGGGAGCGTCACACCTGGGTAGTCCCAACTGGAATCAATCATGCCGATTTCTTCCGCTACCGCTGCGCCTCCGAAGTACGCTACGGGAAGCCAATCGACGTAAATGCCTTTGTCATGGAACATGCCGATATGCAAGAAGCCCAGCTTTTGCAGGCCCTCCGCACCCACATTGAGGAAAACATGTCTGCAATGGTCGATGATAAGGGGCCAAAAACCGACAAAGTGCATCCGCTTCTTTGGGCACTGTGGCCATTTGCAGCATTTCTGAGCCTTCCTCTTTGGTGCACCGCAGAAATCCTCTGCCGCAAGGTCAAGGACAAGGCCTGGTGCAATACCATTCGCTGCCTGTGCCTTATATTTCTTCTGCCGCCCACAGTCCTAATCTGGGGCATAATATTCGGCTTTACCCTGCCCTGGTACGCCACTCTCGCACTTCTTGGCTTACTGCCCGCCTCATACGGTCTTTTCTATGACTGCCTGAACCGTCTTCACAAATAAAAAAAGCCGATGGAACTGAATCCACCGGCTTTACTGTATAGCCTTTTCAAATATTAGAGCTTAGGACCAGCCTTTACAAGGGCCTTACCGGCACGGTTGCTCTCATATTTGTGGAAGTTCTTGATGAAGCGGCCAGCAAGGTCTTTGGCTTTCTCTTCCCACTCTGCGGCGTTCTTGTAGGTGTCGCGAGGATCGAGGATGCCGGTATCGACACCTTCGAGTTTGGTGGGAACGGTGAAGTCAAAGTAAGGGATGACCTTGGTGGGAGCCTTGTCGATGGCACCGCTGAGGATAGCGTCGATGATGCCGCGGGTGTCACGGATGGAGATACGCTTGCCGGTACCGTTCCAGCCTGTGTTCACGAGGTAGGCCTTTGCGCCGCTCTTCTTCATCTTCTTCACAAGCTCTTCTGCATACTTGGTGGGGTGCAGTTCAAGGAAAGCCTGGCCGAAGCATGCGCTGAAGGTAGGAGTGGGCTCGGTGATGCCACGCTCTGTACCGGCCAGCTTGGCGGTGAAGCCGCTGAGGAAGTAGTACTTGGTCTGCTCAGGGGTAAGGATGGAAACCGGAGGCAGAACGCCGAAGGCATCGGCACTGAGGAAGATGACCTGCTTTGCTGCAGGGCCCTGGCTTTCAGGACGGACGATCTTCTCGATGTGGTAGATAGGATAGCTGACGCGGGTGTTTTCGGTGACGGACTTGTCGTTGAAGTCGATCTTGCCGGCGGCGTCCACTGTTACGTTCTCGAGGAGAGCGTCGCGGCGGATGGCGTTGTAGATATCGGGCTCAGACTCTTTGTCAAGTTTGATGACCTTGGCGTAGCAGCCGCCTTCGAAGTTGAACACGCCCTTGTTGTCCCAGCCGTGCTCGTCGTCGCCGATGAGCAGACGCTTGGGATCGGTGGAAAGGGTGGTCTTGCCGGTACCGGACAGGCCGAAGAAGATGGCGGTATTCTCACCGTTCATGTCTGTATTGGCGGAGCAGTGCATGGCGGCGATGCCCTTCAGAGGCAGGTAGTAGTTCATCATTGAGAACATACCTTTCTTCATCTCACCGCCGTACCAGGTGTTCAGGATAACCTGCTCACGGGAGGTGACGTTGAAGGCTACGCAAGTTTCGCTGCGAAGACCAAGTTCCTTGTAGTTTTCTACTTTTGCCTTGGCGGCGCAATAGACTACGAAGTCGGGCTCCTGGTCAAACTCTTTCTGGTTCTTGGGACGGATGAACATGTTGGTCACGAAGTGGGCCTGCCATGCAACCTCCATGATGAAGCGCACTTTCATGCGGGTGTCGGCGTGGGTGCCGCAGAAACCGTCAACCACGAAGAGGCGCTTGCCGCTGAGCTGCTGCTGGGCGAGTTTCTTGACTGCCTGCCATGTCTTGACGGACATTTTGTGGTTATCGTTGGGATAACCTTCGGTGGTCCACCAGATTTCGCCGGGGGCGCCTTCCTTGGTGGTGTTGTCGTACACGATGTATTTATCTTTAGGAGAACGGCCGGTGTACACGCCCGTCATCACATTGATGGCTCCGAGCTCGGTTACTTGACCTTTGTCGAAGCCTTCGAGACCGGGTTTGGTCTCTTCATTGTAAAGAACCTCGTACGTGGGGTTGTAAAGGATTTCTTTTACGCCCTTGATACCGTACTTTTTGAGATCGATGTTTGCCATAAAAAGTATTGGGTTTATAGTAATAATTATTCGAGTGCGCGAATTTAAAAAATTTTTATAACTTTTCCAACTTGGATTTGAGCCTCGTACGCAATCCTGCACCTAAAGTTACATTTTCTAACTTTTCGGCATATTCAAGCCACTTGGAAGAGAGGGTATAGTCGTCCAGAAGATAGAAGGCCATGGCAATGTTGTACGCTGCGCAGGCGCGTTTGACATTGCTGCCGCTTTTTACGAGCGGAGTCCAGCCGTCCACGGCTTTTTTGAACTCACCGTCGGCAGCATGCTGGAGGGCGTCCAGCCATTTGTCGGAATCCAGGCCGTCAAAATAGTAGAAGCTGAATGATTCGGTCTTCCAACGGGACAGGAAACGCTTGGAGATGCGTTCGCCGATTTCTTCGGCCTGTTCGGCCATCGATTTGCGTGCCAAGGTCTTGATGCCGTCATCGGTGAGCATGCCGCTGTTGTAAACCTTTGAGCGGAGAACGGTGCTGCCCTTGAAATTGAGTATCTTGTCCTCTCCCATGCTGTCGTATATTTGCAAGGAGGTGGCGATGGGCACGGCGACGGGGCATACGTAGGCAGAATCTACAGATGCAGCGTTCCTGACAGGCTGATTGCTTTCCGGGGCGGCTTCACCGAGTTTGCTGTTCATGACAAAGATGACATCTCCCTCGGTATCCATCACAAGCGAGTGCATGGTGTCCAGGGACAGAGAATCGGTAGCAGGGACTTTATACAGGCCGATAGTCTGCTGACCGCCGAAATAATCGGCCTCCAGACTGCGAGCCAGAGAAGACGCCGCCTGCCTGTCGAAGAGGGTATCGGCCCCTTCCATGTAGGCTATAGCGATGTTTTTGCGGGACAGGTCCAGCCCTGATGAAGACGGCTGGCGGACATCCAGATACAAGGGATAGACCTGCGGGGAACAGGCTGCCATTAACAAGGCGGCTGCAAGGATGCTTGATTTTTTCATATCACTTGTGCTGTAAGGTCATATTCGTCGGCGGCTGTTATGCGGACCGTAAGGAACTCTCCGATAAGGGAGTTGGGTTCTACACCGTCAAAAGCCTCCGCTGTATATTTTACCAGGATTTCTCCGTCCACTTCCGGGCTTTCGAATTCGCTGCGGCAGATTAGGATGCCGTCGGTGAAATCGTCCACAAGGACACGGATTTCGGAGCCGATCCGGGATTGATTGTATGCAAGGGATATGCCACGCTGAAGCTCCATCAAGGCATCCAGCCTTTTTTTCTTGACGGAGGGGCGGACCGAGTCTTTGAAGTTATCGGCACCGTAGGTTCCTTCCTCTTCCGAATAAGTGAAAGCGCCCATGCGCTGGAACCTGGCCTCCTCCACGAAGGACATCAATTCCTTGAACTGAGCCTCCCCTTCTCCCGGGTGGCCGACTATGAGGGTCGTACGAAGAACCACTCCAGGCACCTTTTCACGCATCCTGCGGATCAGTTCCCTGGTCCACGCTCCGTCCACATGGCGGTGCATCTTGTCCAGAACCACATCCGACACATGCTGCAGAGGGATGTCCATATATCGGCAGACTTTGGGATTGGAGGCCATTTCGTCGAGGACGTCTTCGGGGAAATCGGCAGGATAGGAGTAATGGATGCGGAGCCATTCGATGCCATCCACGGCACTTAGCCTGCGCAGAAGCTCCGCCAGGCAGCGCTTGCCGTAGAGATCCAGTCCGTAATATGTCGTATCCTGTGCTATGATGACCAGCTCCCGTATGCCTTGGGCGGCCAGTTCCTCTGCTTCCTGCACCAGAACTTCCATCGGCACTGATTTGTGCGGTCCTCTTATAAAAGGGATAGCGCAATAGGAGCAGCGCCGGTTGCAGCCTTCCGATATTTTCAGGAAAGCGTACGGATGTCTTCCGTCGGTGCGGACACGACTGTGTGCATGGGATGCATCCGGCTCGCAGCCAAGTGCGCGAATCAGAGGCTCCTGCTCCCTGGCGCCGAACCATGCGTCCACCTCCGGGATAAGGCCCGGAAGCTGGTCCGGATAACGCTGGGAAAGGCATCCGAACACTATAAGCTTGCCCACCTCACCGGCGTTCTTACGCTTGGCAGCCTCCAGGATAACCTGAATAGACTGCTCCTTGGCATCGCCGATGAAGCCGCAAGTATTGATCAGAAGAACATCTACGGGACGGATTTGGTCTTCCGGTACAAGTTCATAAGAGTCTTGCACCTGGTAAAGAAGATGCTCCGTATCTACCGTGTTTTTTGAGCATCCAAGGGTAATGACTTGGAGGCTAGGCATTTATGCCTCCTTGGCTGCTGCCTCTGCCTCACGCTCTTCGTCGGTCAGGAAATCCAGCGAGGCAAACTGGACGAGCGTGTTGTACCATTCCACGACTTTCTTCATGTGGGACACATAGAAGCGGTTGGCGTCGTAGTCCGGGATAGCTTTTGCGAAGAGTTCTTTAATCTCCGACTCCTGGGATTTTGCCGACGGGGCCAGCTTGTCGCCAAGAGCTTCGTGCAGCTTTTCGAAGACTTCCTGGAGCTTCATTTCGCCCTGTTCCGTGTAGATGGAGATATCGGCCAGGGTGGTTATGCCGGCGTTTGCGCTGAAATTATAGCGCTTTTTATCTTCCAGGGATTCTACGATTGCGCCGATGCGGGATTGGGCGATATAATTGAACAGTCCGTGCTGACCACGGATGGAAAGGGTTTTTGCGAGATCGGTTTTCATTGTTTTTCAATATTGTTGAGTAGCTTGCAAAGATACGAATTTTCTTGGAAAAAGACACGCTCTACGGCGGCGGAAAGAGCCTCGACGCTGCCGTTATTTTCAAGTACGATATCGGCACGTTCCTCAGGAATGCTTTGCGCGGACATGCGCGCGCGGACATGCTCCTGCGGGAAGCCGTCCCTTTTCATCACCCTCTCAAGGCGCTCAGACTCAGGCGCTTTGACAAGAATCACAGCGTCGCCTATCCCCTGAAAAATAGGTTTGGAAAGAATAATGGCCGACTCAAGCACGACAAAAGGAGCGCCCTTCCATCGGCCCCTCCAGCTTTTGAAACTGCGAAGGACGGAGGGATAGACGATAGCTTCCAGCTTCTCACGCGCACCGGCATCACTGAAGATAATGGCCGACAAGCGTTTACGGTCAAGTTTGCCATCCTTGGCTCTGAGCTTGCAGCCAAGAGCTTTTTCAAGTCTGGGGACAAGAGTGTATGAACTGTCGTAGAGACCCTTGGTGCGCTCATCGGCATTGTAAACAGGAACGCCCCGCTCCTTGAGCAGGGCGCAGACGGTAGATTTGCCGCTGCCGATAAGACCGGTGACGATGACGGTTTTCATTCCTAACGTACTTCTACGCAGTCGAAAACTTCGGGTTCCACTTTGTACTCCAATACGCCTGAAGGCAGCAGGAGCGTGCGGGGAACGCATCGGCCTGTAAGGGAAGATGTAAAATCCTTCCAGTCAACGTACAGGCGGAATGACGGAAGAGGGTCCCGGGAAAGCGGGAAAGCGCAGCGCAGCATGACTTTGGCCGTGGCGGGATACACCTGAAGGTGATGTCCGGCGGGGACATTCCAGGCCTCCACAGGGACGACAGTCTGCAGTTCCACATAACGGGACACCGGCTGCTCGTAGCTCACCTGGTCTGTTGACGCCCTTATTCCTTCCGGTATATTGAGGCGCAATACCCCATGTCTGGATTCCATTACATCACCGAGGACCAGACGCGGGGTGGTAAGCCTGTCTATCATCAGCAAGCGGCTTTCTTCCCCATATACTGTGACCGAGTCCGGCGATACGGAGAAAGGCCCGGAAGGCATGTACTGCGAACGGAAGGTAATCTGGCGCGGAACTTCCACGGGGACGCGCTTGTGATTTTCGACCGGGAAGAAGAAGCGGAGGGTGTCGGTGATAAATGCCTCGACATGAGCGCCTTCCCCGAAAAGCTGCGTAACGTAGGAGTTTTTGCTGCCGCCGATGACACAATACTCGTCGGGTCCTGTGCGGCGAAGGTCGGCCCTGTCGAAACGGACCTTTACCACCTTACGCTCCCTGCGGCTGTATTCTCTTATGAGGCGGAAACCTTCCACCCTGCAGCGCGCGCTGACAAGGACCGTGTTTGACGACTCCGTACCGTGTCCTTCGATGTTGCTTTCCGCCACTACAGGGACGCTGACGGTGCCGGAATACTCTTTTGAGAGATTGCTCAGAAGCCAGACCAGGCAGGCAAGGAAAATGGAGATGATAAGGATGATCCATTCCCTGCCCAGGCCGGAGGCCCGAGTCCTGATGCGATCCCTGAAGGACATGATTTATTTCTGTTCCGCCTCGGAGTAATCTTTGACAAGGCCTTGCTTGTCCACGCGGAGTTTGACATCGCCGTCAACCCTGATGAGGGCGGTCTTATCGTTCACTTCCACGATTTCGCCATAGATTCCGCCGACGGTGACCACTTTGTCACCTTTCTTGAGGCCGCTGCGGAATTCCTGAAGTTCTTTCTGCTGTTTGCGCTGAGGACGAATCATGAACAGCCACATCACCACGATGATGGCGCCGAACATGAGGATAGTGGGCCATGCGCTGGGCTGCTGGGGAGCTGCTCCCGAGGCCGTGAGGAGGGATGCAAAAATCAGATTCATAGTGATTTGTTAATTATACCCTGGGCCATTTTCTCCTTGATGAGCCTGTCCAGCAGGCCGTTCACGAAGCCGTGGCTCTTGGGCGTGGAATAATATTTGGAAATTTCTACGTATTCGTTGATAGTTACCCTGACCGGAATATCCGGGAAGGTTACCGCCTCTGCCAGTCCGAGGGCGATGAGGACGGTGTCCGTGGTGTAGAGACGGTCCCTGTCCCATTTTGAAACCGAAGAGGCTACCAGGGCGTCGTACTCTGCATATTTGCCGTACGCAGCCGTTACAAGCGCGCGGACAAAGCTGCGGTCGCTGTCCACATCCGTTTTGCCTCTGGAAATCAGCTGGTCGCTCTGATATAGCGGCGGCAGGTTCCAGCGGCCTGTGCGTGCAATTTCGTCCAGGGAACGGATGCAGCAGCCAAGTACGTACGGGAGGTCGTCGGCCCAATGGATGGAGGCGTCTTCGAGGATGGCTGCGAGGTCGTCATCGTCTTCAAACTCCTGTTCGAAAATATTTTTCCAGAGCGCAGCGTCTTCCTGCAGCGAAGCTTCGGTGCTTTTCATGTACTCCGCATAGTAGGGGCGCGTTTTCAGACGCTCATAGAGAGCGTGCAGGAATGCGTCGTTCTGATCCCAGGAAAACTTTTTCTTTTCAATGAGACGCTGGAAATCCGGGTCGTTTTCCAACAGGGCCGATATGCCGTTGGAGACGAAACGCAGATTTGGATGGAGCTCTTCTTCGGTTGGATTGAACTTGCCGCGGGCGGCTTCGATGCGACGGGCGGCCTCCTGGGTCAGGGCGGGGATGACCGCCAACATATACAGATACAAGTCCCTTGTGGCCTCTGCCGAGGTTTCAAGGCTCTCCAGCACTTCTTTCAGACTAAGGTCCGGATTTTCCGCGTATGCGTACAGGACTTTAAAGGCCTTGATTCTAAGGATGCGTCGGTTTAACATAGAACAAAATAATTTGTGCAAATTTAGTGTTTTTTAAATAATTTCCCTACATTTGTAAACAAAAACAAAAACGGACTACGTATGTACAGTGAAGATTTTGAGCGGGGACGCGCCCAGGAGCGCAACACCGAAGACGTGTATTCCAAGCCGGTACGTGCCGGCAAGCGCACATACTTTTTTGACGTGAAGTCTACAAAAGGCAATAACGACTTCTACCTCACAATCACAGAAAGCAAGCGCCGCCAGGAAAGAGACGGCTCTTTCACTTACGACAAGCATAAGATTTTCCTCTATAAAGAAGATTTCGAAAAGTTCCAGGAAGGTTTGCAGGATGCAGTTCACTACATACTACACGACCTTCTCCACGACCAGCCAATCCGCCAATACCCCGCCAGGGAAGAACAAGAAAACAGCGAGGAGGAATTCTAACGCACAAAACCGGCACGCCCTGCCGGTTTTTTCGAACCCGTTCCAACACTATGATTCTGCTCCGTAACATCACCCTGCATGACAAGCCCGCACACATTCTTGTGGACGGCGGGCGCATTGCCAAGATAAGCCGTGAACATATCGACGTACCCGGAGCCGAAATAGTGGACTGCAGCGGCAAAGCCGTCATTCCCGGCTTCGTGAATATGCACACGCACGCAGCCATGGTGCTGCTGCGCGGAATACACGAGGACCTGTCGCTGTACGACTGGCTGAACAACATCTGGAAGATAGAAGCCAACCTGGACGGTGAATTCATCTACTGGGCCACAAAAGTGGCGTGTCTGGAAATGATACGCTGCGGCACCACAACCTTCAACGACCAGTATTGGTACTCTCCGCATGCCCGTAAAGCCGCCATTGAAATGGGAATCCGCCCCGTAGTCTCCTTCATCTTCCTGGACTCTCACAATCCGGACCTGGCGGCAAGGCAAAGGGAAGCCTGTGAACGTCTATACCAGCGTTCCCTCGACTGGGGAGAAGAATCACAGTTTGCGATATCCATCCATTCGGTTTACACCGTATCGGAAGAAAACATCCTGTGGGCCAGCCGTTTTGCAAGGGAACACAGCCTCAAGCTGCATCTTCACCTTGGAGAAACGGAGTTGGAAGACAAAGACTGCCGCAAAGCTCATGGCGGGCTCTCCCCCACCGCCTATTTCGACAGCCTGGGCGTTCTGGGCCCCGACGTCATAGCCGCCCACTGCCTGTGGCTAAGCGACGACGACGTCCGCATCCTTGGAGAGCGCAAGGTAAACTGCGTCCACAACATCAACTCCAATCTCAAGCTGGCTTCCGGCTACCGCTTCAAGTACAATGAGCTCAGAGATGCGGGCGCCAATGTTTGCATCGGCACTGACGGGGCCGCTTCTTCAAACAACATGGACATTCTGGACCACATGAAAAACGCCGCCTTCCTGCAGAAAGCCTGGAGGGGCGACCCTGCCCAGATGCCCATCAACGAACTAATCGACTGCGCCACCGTCCACGGCGCACGCGCATTAGGCATCGACACCGGAGTAATCCGCGAAGGAGCCTGGGCCGACCTGTCCCTCATAGACATCACCGGCACAGCCTTCCTCTCCCCCGGTTCAACTGCCGCAAATCTGATCTACGCCGCCAATTCAGAAGTAATAAGCGACGTCATGGCCCAGGGCAAATGGGTCATGCGAGGCCGAAAGATCCCCGCAGAAGCGGAGATCATAGAGTCGGCCAGGAAAGTTCTGTCACAAATCTAACCACAAATACCACTATGGATCCAAGAATTGAAACAATCAACGGGATAACTGCCCGCCTGAATGAAATGCTCGAGGGGCTGAAACCGGAACTGGGCATAGTCCTGGGAAGCGGTCTGGGCAGTCTGGCCGATGCCATCGAGGACCCCATTGTAATCCCTTACCGCCATCTTCCCGGCTTCCCTGTCTCCACGGCTGTGGGGCACAAGGGCAATTTCATCGCCGGCAAACTGGGCGGAAAAACAGTGATAGCCATGCAGGGCCGCATTCATTATTACGAAGGCTACGGCATGGACAAGGTAGTCCTTCCCATCCGTGTAATGATAGGAATCGGCATCCGCACCCTTTTCGTGTCCAATGCCGCCGGAGGCATCAACTTCAACCTGCACGTGGGTGACCTCATGGTCATCAAGGACCATATCAACCTCCTGCCCAACCCTCTCATCGGCCCCAATATGGACGACTTCGGGCCCAGATTCCCCGATATGACAAGGCCTTACGATCCCGCCCTCATCAAACTGGCATTCAGTTTGGCCGAAAAGGAGAACATCAAACTCCAGAAAGGCGTTTATGTCGGCGGCACCGGCCCTTCATACGAAACACCGGCCGAATACAAATTCTTCCGCATCATAGGAGGAGATGCAGTGGGCATGTCCACCATACCGGAGGTCATTGTGGCCCGCCATGCCGGAATTCCCGTCTTCGGCATCTCAGTAATCACAAATGAAGCCCACGACGACTACGCGGAAGACTTTGAGAACGATGGTCAGGACGTTGTGGACGCCGCCAATGCAGCCGCCGGCAAGATGACGCGGCTTATCAGCAAAATGATTGAAAACCTGTAAATTATGACTACTTTAGAAAGAATAAACGTTGCTTCCGACTACATGGATTCCCGCCTCAGGGATCTTAAGCCGGAAGTAGGCATCGTCCTTGGCAGTGGCCTTGGAAAACTTGCCGATGAAATCCAGGACCCGATGATCATCCCTTATAAGGATATTCCCGGATTCCCGGTATCTACAGCAATCGGCCATAAAGGCAACTTCATTATCGGCACCCTGAGCGGAAAAACGGTAATAGCGATGCAGGGACGCATCCACTATTACGAAGGCTATGGGATGGATCTTGTAGTCCTCCCCATCCGCGTAATGATTACCCTCGGCATAAAGTACCTGTTTGTATCCAACGCAGCCGGAGGCACCAACCTCAGTTACCACGTTGGCGACCTGATGATAATCCGCGACCATATCAACCTCCTGCCAAATCCCCTCATCGGCCCCAATCTTGAAAGTTTCGGCCCCAGGTTCCCCGATATGACAAGGCCCTACGACCCCGCCCTCATCAGGCAGGTGGAAGAAATCGCGAAAGAGGAAGGCATCGCGCTGCAAAAAGGCGTGTATGTCGCATGCACGGGTCCTTGCTATGAAACGCCCGCAGAATACCGCTACTTCCGCACCATAGGTGCCGATGCAGTAGGCATGAGCACGACGCCGGAGGTTATCGTAGCCCGCCACAGCAGCATTCCCGTGTTCGGCATCTCGGTCATAACCGACGTCGCGCACGCCACTGACGATGAAGATTACGTAACGGACGGCGAGGCCATCGTAAAAGCCGCCGATGCGGCAGCGGACAAAATGACGCTGCTCCTAAAGCGCCTGCTGACACGCATATAGCAGGGTTATAATAATAACCTGCTTCAACGCTCCAGTCGCTTCGCGACCCTATTCCGGGCAAATGTCGCATATGAAGCAGGTTATTTTTAAAAAAACTTCCAATGTCAAGCTAAACATTGGAAGTTTTTTTGTAAATTTGCACAGAATAGGGAAAAACCGGCCATGCTGGATAATGTACGCAAACATATTGAACAGCTGATCGCACTCTATGAGGCTGAGAAAGCAGAGAATCAACGTCTCCGCGAAGAGCTACAAGAGCGCGAAGAAACCGGCGCCACCCTGCGAAAACAGATAATGGAACTGGAGTCCGAGATTCAGACCCGCAAACTCACCGAAGCTTTCAGCGCCGCCGTCCCCACGGATGCAAAAGCCAAGGTCGATACACTAATCAAGGAGATTGATAAATGCATCTCCTACCTGGAGGAAGCGTAATGGACCAGAAAATCAGCGTCAAAATTGCAGGCGGAACCTACAATCTCACTGCCCACACCCCGGAGCAGGAACAATTGTACCGCCTTGCCGCAGAGGTCATAAACAAACGCTTCGCCACCTACACCAGAAGCCACCCTGGAAAAACGACATCCGACATTCTTTCCATGGTAGCTCTCAACGAAACGGTGGTGCGCCTTGGCCTCCAACAAGATATCGACCGCTACGCAGGTGCCGAAAAGCAGCTGGAAGAAGACCTTGCAAGATATCTGCAGGACAACAGTGCACAATAGCCGTCACCCATCGAAAGCTGAAATCAACACGTTTCAACGAAACCGGGTTGTCTCAGGCCGGGGATGACGGGCCCCAAGTTACCCGAAAGGGGATTCTGTGCCACTGGTGCAGGACATGGGATATCAGAAACCGGTCGGAACCCAAATCTTATTCCCATAAGATTTTCTGACTAGATGCTGACGGCTTTTTTTCCAACACGTCTGTTTTCTTTTGAAACAGACGTGTTTTTTATATTGATTACTAAAACCTTACATACAACAATATATTTTATGAATATCATAAGTGCAATCATCGGAGCTGTTATCGGCGCAATCATAGCGCTGGTAGCTTACATACTTATCCGCCGTGCTATCCTTAAGGGCAAAAGGGATGAAATCCTTGAAAAAGCGGAAATTGAAGGCGAAAAACTCAAGAACGAACGCATCCTCCAGGCAAAAGAGAAGTACCTGTCCCTGAAGAGCGAACACGAAAAGACGGTCAACGAAAAGAACGCCCAGCTGAGGGAGGCGGAAAACCGCATCAAACAGAAGGAAAACACCCTCAACCAAAAGATGAACGAGGCGGACCGCAAAAACAAAGAACTTGAAAACCAGAAGCAAAACCTGAAACTCCAGGAAGAGCAGCTCAAAGCCAAGGAAGAGGAATACGAAGATCTTCGCGGCCAGGTAATCCGCCAGATCGAGACCATCGCCGGCATGAGCGCCCAGGACGCCAAGAACCAGCTGATGGAATCAATGAAAGCCGAGGCCCGCACCCAGGCCCAAGCCTACATCAACGACTGCATGGACGAAGCCCGTCTAAACGCCGCCAAAGAAGCCAAACGCATCGTTATCAATACAATACAGCGTACAGCAACGGAAACCGCAATTGAAAACGCGGTCACAACCTTCCCCATAGAAAACGACGAAATCAAAGGCCGCATCATTGGTCGCGAAGGACGTAACATCCGCGCACTGGAAGCCGCAACAGGCGTCGAAATAGTAGTTGACGACACCCCGGATGCCATCCTCCTCAGCGCTTTCGACCCTGTCCGCCGCGAAGTTGCACGTCTTGCCCTGCATCAGCTCGTAGTGGACGGCCGCATCCACCCCGCCCGCATCGAAGAAGTGGTGGCCAAGGTCCAGAAACAACTGGAAGAAGAGATTCTGGAAACCGGCAAACGCACCTGCATCGACCTCGGCATCCATGGCCTTTCAATGGAACTGGTTCGCCTTATCGGCCGCATGAAATACCGTTCCTCCTATGGTCAGAACCTGCTCCAGCACTCCCGCGAAGTTGCAAATATCTGCGCCATCCTGGCCTCCGAACTGGGCCTCAATCCCAAGATTGCCAAACGCGCCGGTCTCCTGCACGATATCGGCAAAGTATCCGAAGAAGACCCGGATCTGCCGCACGCTCTGCTGGGCATGAAACTGGCCGAACAGTATAAGGAAAAGCCCGAAATCTGCAACGCTATCGGAGCTCACCACGAAGAGACGGAGATGACCTCTCTCTACGCACCGCTCGTCCTGGTCGGCGACGCCATCTCAGGTGCACGTCCCGGCGCCCGCCGAGAAGTCATCGAAAGCTATATCAAGCGTTTACGCGGCATGGAGAATCTGGCCGGAGCATATCCCGGAGTTACCAAGGCTTATGCCATCCAGGCCGGCCGCGAACTCAGAGTCATCGTAGGAGCGGAACAAGTGTCCGACCACGACGCCGAAGTCCTCTCCAGCGAAATAGCGAAGAAAATCCAAGACGAAATGACCTACCCCGGCCAGGTGAAAATCACCGTTATCCGGGAAACCCGTTCAGTAGCCTACGCCAAGTAAATGAACGAACTGGCCCCGCTGATTGCCGATCTGGCGCTAATCCTTATTTGCGCCGGCGTTATGACGCTTGTCTTCAAAAAGTTGAAGCAACCGTTGGTGCTCGGCTATATCGTAGCGGGATTCATAGCCAGTCCTCATTTTTCACTCACTCCTTCGGTGATGGATGCCGCCAGCATCCATGTCTGGAGTGATATCGGCGTAATCTTCCTTCTGTTTGCCCTGGGACTTGAATTCAGCTTCAAGAAGATTGTCAAAGTGGGCGGCCCGGCAATCATTGCCGCGCTCACTATAATCTTCGGAATGATTTTCCTGGGGTTCATGGTAGGATCGGCCTTCGGGTGGAGCAAGATGGACGCCCTCTTCCTAGGAGGGATGATTTCCATGTCCTCAACCACAATCATTTACAAAGCATTTGAGGATCTGGGACTTGCGAAGAAAAAATTCGCTTCGCTGGTCATGTCCATCCTGATTCTGGAGGATATCCTGGCCGTAGTGCTCATGGTTGTTTTGTCCACCGTGTCAGTATCGGCAAATTTTGAAGGAGGAGAGCTGGTAAGAAGCATCCTGAAGCTAGTCTTTTTCCTGGTTCTGTGGCTGCTTGTCGGCATTTATCTTATTCCGCTGTTCCTGCGCAAAACCCGTAAATTGATGAACGACGAGACCCTTCTCGTCGTCTCGCTGGGGCTGTGCTTCATGATGGTAGTGATTGCCGCCAAAACCGGCTTTTCATCGGCCTTCGGCGCATTTATCATGGGCTCCATCCTTGCCGAGACACTTGAAGCAGAGCATATCGAGCGTCTGGTAAAACCGGTAAAAGACCTGTTCGGTGCCATCTTCTTCGTATCGGTGGGCATGATGGTCGATCCGGCAATGATAGCCCAGTATTGGCTTCCTATTCTTATCATTACGCTTACCATCATCATCGGCCAGGCCACTTTTGCCACGGCCGGCGTACTGCTGTCCGGTCAGCCTCTTAAAACTGCGCTGCAATGCGGCTTCTCGCTCACTCAGATAGGCGAATTTGCTTTCATCATAGCCTCCCTGGGAGTAGCCCTCGGAGTCACCAGCAACTTCCTCTACCCTATCGTGGTCGCCGTGTCCGTCATCACCATCTTCCTGACGCCGTACATGATACGTCTGGCCGAGCCTGCATACAACACCGTCTATAAAATCTTGCCGGAAAAGGCCAAAACCTTCCTGGACAATTACGCCCAGGCTGCAGAGCCCCGTTCCGGTAAAGACAGCCCCTGGAAACAATACCTGTCCCCCGTTGTACGCGCCGTCCTGCTGTACGGAATTCTGTGCGTGGCGGTTTGCATAATCGGCTTCGGTGCCGTCCAACCTTTGGTAAGCCGCTGGCTTCCTGATATTTGGGCCCGCATCGCAACTGCCGTCGTCATCATCGGCAGCATGGCTCCGTTCCTGAGGTCGATGGTAATCAAGATGAATAAGAGCGAAGAGTCCCGCAGCCTCTGGGAAGCGTCCAAATCCAATCGCGCCCCGCTGGTCGCAAGCGTTGTGATCCGCCTTATCATTGCGATGGGCTTCGTATTTTACGTCCTTGCCCGCTTGTTCCATATATCGGTCCTATTGATTCTGCTGCTCGCTTTCGCCCTCGTAGCGCTGATGCTGTTCAACAGCTGGATCAAGAGATCTTCCCACCGCATAGAACAGACCTTCATGACCAACCTCCGCTCCCGCGAGATGAGGGCGGAATATCTGGGAGAAACCAAACCGGCATACGCTACAAGACTGATAGACAAAGACCTGCACCTTGCCGATTTTGACATCCCCGCAGAAATTCCGTGGGCCGGCAGCGAGCTGCACACCCTCAACTTCGGCCAGGAATACGGAGTGCATGTAGTCTCAATCCTGCGCGGAAACAAGCGAATCAACATCCCCAAAGCCAGCGACCGCATATTCCCGCACGACCGTATCCAGGTAATTGGCACAGATGCCGATCTGGAGAAATTCGGCGCCGCCCTTCAAAGCCCGGATGACAAACTGCCGGAAGACCTGAGCGCCGGCGAGATGGTGCTACGCAAACTATCGATAGAGAAGGATTCTCCCTTCCTTGGCAAAACCCTAAAAGACAGCGGCATTCGCAATCGCTACCACTGCCTTGTGGCCGGAATCGAGAAAGAAGACGGCGCCCTGCACGTGCCAAACGCCACTCTTCCTTTGGAAGAAGGCGATATTCTGTGGCTCGTCGGAGAGCACAAGGATATGGAAGCGCTGATGGCTCTTTAACGTTTGCCGAAGAGAAGCTGCATATCGGCCTCCAAATGTTCGGCGGCCAACTTCTCTGGAACGAATTTCCACGAACCTATCAAAGAAGGATCCGAAATTTCTTCAGGGTCGATTGTAGGGTCTTTTTCCAGACGCTGGTGTATCAGATTGCGGATTTCAGGGTAGCGTGCCACCGTACGTTTTTCGATTTCGTCGGTATCTACGCCTGCCAGATCAAGAAGGTCTCCGCCGCCGCTGGCACGGTAGGATGTAACTGCAACTTTGAAACTTCTGGATTCGTCGAAATCTTCACCAGAAGACATGGAGCTGATTTGGATACGGTCGCCAAAAGGCTTTGTTACATCCACGGTATAGTTCAAGCCTGCTACAGAGTCGAAATTATATGCCCTGTTTATGAAAGACCAGCCCAGCTGACCGGTGCGCGGATCGTCATGGCTGCTGATTTTCAGGATATGGTCATCGGGCTTAGAAACCGTGTTAATCCAGTGATCGTAAGATACTTCCAAGTATTTCTTCACCTCCGCTCCTGTCATTTCAATCACATATAGCTGATTCTCAAAGGGGTAGATGGTGAAAAGATCGTTGAATACAAGCGGGCCTTCGCTGATGCTGCCATTGTATGTGAGGGGCGCCGCTATTGAAAGCTCTGCCGGAGAGCACTCGAGACATACCGAATGGATAAGGTTCATATACGAAGACATGCCGGCGTATGAGTCTTTTGTGACGATAGGAAGGTTAAGCTGCCCTACTTGCCTGAGGGTGAAATCCCTTACCGCCTCAAACTCTTTACGGAATGCCGCACGCATGGCGGTATCCGCTTTTTCCGCTTTAACGGGAATCAGGTCCGTCTGGAAGCTTTTCTCCTTAATCTTGCCGCCTTCTACTTTAAGATGCATCTTACCGTGCCCCACAAAACGGCTGTGACTGCCGGAATTCAGAAGGGCCGAGCTGTCACGCGTCTCCACATACGGCCTGTGATCGTGGCCGCAGATTACCCAGTCAACGCCTTTTACATGGTTGAAAGCGTCCAGGGCCTCCGCCTCCAGAACCGAGCCATCCCCTCTGCCGCAGGCCGAATGCATGGCGGCAACCACAACATCCGGATGCTCCTTTTCGCGTACATAGTCCACATCTTTCTGAATGATGCTTGCGATGGAGACAAAATGCATCCCGCTCCAGACATCTTCTGAAAGCCAGCCGGCTATGTTGGCATTATTGTATCCGATTATCGCAATCCTGAGCCCGGCTTTCTTCACCATTTTGTATAGGGGGAAGTAAGGCCTGCCGTTGTCGTTACGGATTGCATTGCCTGCCAGAAACGGCGAGCCGGCCTTCACCAACTGCTTCTGCACTCTGTCATATACCGGGTGACCGGTTTCAATGTCGTGGTTTCCCATGGCGATTGCGTCGTAACGCATGTACTCGATGAGCCTTGGGAAAAGATGGGGGCTCAGAGTATCCACATAATTGTAATAGTACGCGGCATTATCCCCTTGCAGACAGTCGCCGGCATCTATAAGAAGAACGTTGTCAAAACCATCGGCCCTTCTTACGCTGTCTATGTAATAATTCATGGCGAAGAGCGACTTCTTCTGACGCCCGCCGATGTAAGTGGAATCGAACCAGGTGCTGTGAACGTCGTTGGTGGAGAGGACGGTCAGGGTGTAGTCGCCATCTTTCAGATTACGTGAGCATGCAAAGCTCATGAACATGGCGACAACGACAGAAGCAAGTCTCAAATATTTCATAGTCAGTGTTTTTTATTCCAACGTAGGCAAAGTTGATGAAGGTCGATGATGGCCTCGACTATCTGCTGGCTGCCAAGAAAGCCGCCATTGCCGAAATGAGCGGCCACGAGCAGCTTCAAATGCACGCCTTGGGTAACTTTCGGCTGCCAATATATGACGGCCCTGTCATAGAAGCCGGGGGCCGATTCGGGAGTGACCTGCCAGAGGGATGCCCTCATGTACAGGTCTGAGCCATAGATATTTCCATTCGCATCGGCCGATTTGTAGAAAGGAGCTTGCGAGCCTCCATAATACGCTTCGTTCCTTATGCCCACATTCCATTTCCTGACTTCGGCCGATAGCAGCCCGCCTAGGCTGGTACGACGGTCTTCCTTTCTCCGGTCGAAGTGGTATCCCAGTACCGGGCCCGCCTCAACGGCCAGTTTCTGCAAAGGGAGGAAAGCGGCAAAATCGAGTTCCATATATGGATGGAGGACATGATCGTCCACTACTCCCCAGACTTCCTCGCTGTCGGCATAATGATGGAACATGCCTTCCCAGTTGAGTGAAATCCAGGAATTTACGCAGCCCTTACCGGAGGTGATTACGTTAAACTGCTCCCTACGGCTGCGGTCAAATTTGCCATTCCAGTCCAGGGCTATTTCATAATGTGACCGGCCCTTGTTCCATTGCAGAAGGAAGCCGTCCAGCAGCGCATCATAGAAGCGTCTGCTGTCGGACAGGATTAGCGTGGAATACTCCCCTTTGAGAAGACTGCGGGGAAAGACGCCAGCAGCCAGCGTGAAAACAGGCCGATTGAGCTGATACCATACAGCCCATTCTGCCGACGGAGCTACACCTGGCGTACCGAAATCACGGCACAGGTTCACTCCTGTGGAAATACGGCTGCCTTCTCCGAAGACCAGCGACAGATATGGAGCCATGCGCACTGCGGGAAGCGTGCCGGACGTGGCCAGCACAGCGTCTGAGGCGTCGTACTCGTCGTTCACTACAGTTGCGTGCATCTCAAGGTCAAACTCCAGTTTTACAGGCGTTTGAGATGCGGCTGCAAAAGATACGGACAGCAGGAGGACTGCAAGTGAAAGACGTTTCATATAGAACTAACGGGGACGCATGTTTTTCATTTGCTGCATCAGGGTGCCTGTCACAGCTCCCTTCATCATCTTCCGCGTACCTTCGAACTGTTTGAGGAGGCGGTTTACCTCAGGGAGAGAGGTGCCGCTGCCATCGGCAATTCTTTTGCGGCGCGAGCCGTTTATGGCCTCGGGATGTTCACGCTCGTACGGGGTCATCGACAGGATGATCGCTTCCGTGCTCTTGAAGGCGTCGTCCGGAATATCTACGTCCTTGAGGGCTTTGCCCATGCCGGGGATCATTGCCGCCAGGTCTTTCATGTTGCCCATCTTTTTCACCTGTTGGATCTGCTGATAGAAATCCCATAGGGTGAACTGGTCCTTCGCCAGCTTTTTCTTGAGCTCGCGGGCCTGCTTTTCGTCGAACTGCTCCTGGGCTTTTTCCACAAGGGAGACGACGTCGCCCATGCCTAGGATGCGGTCGGCAATTCTTTCAGGGTGGAATACATCCAGGGCTTCCATCTTTTCGCCTGAGGAGACGAACTTGATGGGCTTTCCTACCACTGCCTTGATGGAGAGGGCTGCACCGCCGCGGGTGTCGCCGTCCATTTTGGTAAGGACTACTCCGTCGAAGTCCAGGCTTTCATTGAATGCCTTTGCGGTCTCCACAGCGTCCTGACCGGTCATTGCATCCACCACGAAAAGGGTCTCTGTGGGCTTTATAGCCTGATGCAAGGCCGATATTTCATCCATCAGCTGGCGATCGACGGCCAAACGGCCGGCAGTATCGACAATGACTACGCTGTATCCTTCCGCCTTTGCTTTGGAGATGGCGGCGCTGGCAATCTTGATAGGGTCTTTCTCCCCTTCTTCAGTATAGACCGGTACGCCGATACCTTCTCCAAGGACCTTCAGCTGCTCTATAGCTGCAGGGCGGAAAGTATCGCAGGCTGCCAGAAGCACTTTCATGCCCCGTTTTGACTTGATATGCAGCGCAAGTTTGCCGGAGAAGGTGGTTTTACCGGAACCGTTGAGACCGGCCACGAGCACGATGCCAGGATTGCCCTTGATGTTGATGTCCTGAGCCTCGGAGCCCATGAAGGAGGCAAGCTCGTCGTGCATTATTTTCACCATCATCTGCTGCGGCTTCACTGCCGTAAGCACATTGGCGCCGATGGCCTTATCTTTTACGCGGTCACAGAATTCCTTGGCAACTTTATAGCTTACATCCGCGTCCAGAAGGGCTTTGCGGATATCCTTGACGGTTTCTGCTACATTGATTTCGGTGATTTTGCCTTCACCTTTCAGTATCTTGAAAGACCTTTCCAGCCTTTCGCTTAAGTTCTCGAACATGCGTTTTTCTATTAACACGCAAATATACTGAAAAAAGCGCGAAAAGCCGCATTTTTATAAAATGGAGAAAAATGCGTCAAAAAAATCCGGTACAACATAAAACATGCATGAAAATATTTCTGTTTTGAAAGTCCACATCCGGCAAAGCTCCATACCTTAGCGCCGGCGGGCAACGGTGTCCGGCCGATAAAGCGAGTTTTTATGAAAAAATTATTGATTCTGCTTCCACTTATTCTTGCCGCAGCCGCCTGCGATGATTTCGGCCTCCCCGGCAACAAAGACAGCCAAGGCGAGCTGCGCTGGGTTCTGGACCGGGACATCCTCACTAAAGCCGGCGAGGAAATCCCGGACACAAATGACTTTATCCTAACGGTCAGGGACGCTTCCGGCACTGTACTTTACGAAGGGAATTACGGAGACTCTCCGGAGGTGATGAAAACCGATCCCGGCAGTTACACGGTAAGCATCGTCTCCATTCCATTCACCTCCCCTGCTTTTGCACGCCCGCAATACGGCGACGAGCAGGTAGTCGTAGTGCCAGCCGGCAAAAGCGTAACGGTGAAGCTCCGCTGCACCTTGCAGAACGCCGGAATTCGCCTGAAAACAGCGTCCGACTTCCTTACAAGCTTCCCTGACGGCGTCTTATACGTAAGCCAGGGCAGCGTAAAGCTGAAATATCAGTACTCAGAAAAAAGGATTGCATACGTCAAGCCCGGAGAAGTGAACGTACTGCTGTACAATTTTGGACAGTTCGAGACCTTGCTAACCCGCAGTGTCCAGGCAAAGGAAATCCTTAGCATTCAGTTGTCTGCGCCATCTAAGGAGGCTGCGAGAAGCAGCATTTCAGTGCAGCTGGATACGGGAAAAGTATGGATAAGCGATTCTTTCGTGATCGGAGGAGGAGGCGGATCAGGTTCTTCTTCCGGCGACCCCGGCGGAGCCATCTCCGTTGGAGACGTGCCCTCACATGTAGGACAAAGCGACGTCTGGGTGTACGGATACATAGTAGGCGGCGACCTCACATCGGCAGGAAATACCGTCAAAACCTCAGGCGTAAGCAAGAATACCCATATTGCCCTTGCCGATCGTTCCTCGGTCACCAGCAAAAGCTCGTGCCTTGCAGTGGAATTGCCGAAAGGAAAGGTGCGCGACGCCCTGAACCTTGTAGATCACCCCGACCTTGTAGGCTGCAGAGTATATGTAAAGGGGACGCTCGTGGAAAGCTATTTTTCCACAAACGGGATGAAGGGGACCAACGATTTCGTACTCAAATGATTACAAAAGCCAGCCGAACATGCGCATAAACTGCGAAAGAGCATCCTGGTACCACTTTCTGGAGGCGATCCAGGTGTCGGCATCTATTTCCTTCAGAAGGGCATCGTCGGAAAGGAAGATTTCCTTGCAGGAGATGGCTACTTCACGGTCGTAGATTACGGTATTCACCTCGCTGTTTATGGAGAAACTCCTGACATCCAGGTTGGAAGCGCCTATGATGGAGATTGAGTCGTCGGCAACCAGAGTCTTCGAATGGATGAATTCGCCGCCGCGTTCGAAAATTCTGATGCCTGCTTCGAGACATTCTTCGTAGAAGGAATGGTTTGCCGGCCCGGCCAGCGGGGTATCCACATCCTTAGGGAGCATTATACGCACATCCACACCTCTGAGAGCCGCAACCTTGAGGGCGTCCAGGAAGGAATCCGGCGGGATGAAATACGGCGTCTGGATATAGACATACTCGCGGGCGTTGTGCAGAATCCACTCATAGCCGAGCTGCATGCTGGTCCATGGATTTTCCGGAGCGTCGGTAACCACTTGAATCAACTTGTCCTTGAAATTGCCTCCCAGCTGCGGAATCATCGGCGGGAAATAATAGGACAGATTATGTTTCAGACTGCCGCCTGATGATATCCAATGGTCGATGAAGGAAGCCTGCAGACGGGCAACCACGGGGCCGCAGAGCCTTAGATGGGTATCCCTCCATTTGTAGAAATAGTTGTCGTTCAGATTCATGCCGCCCGTGTACGAAATCTGACCGTCGATTACAACTATCTTGCGGTGGTTCTGGTGGTTAAGGCGCATCAGCCAGGAGCGGAAGCCGTTATGGATATGCGTAAAGGGCAACACGTCAATGCCTTCCTTTCGCATATTCCTGAAATAGGAACGCGGGATTTTGCGGCCTATCATGTTGTTGTTAATGAAACGGACTTCTACGCCTTCCTTTACTTTTTGGATTAGCAAATCCCGCACTTCCCGGCCGCTTTTATCATTGCCGAAGCGGAAGTATTCGATATGGATGAACTTTTTCGCTGCACGTATGTCTTCCAGAAGCAGTTCACGCTTCCTTTGGCCGGAGGTTATGATTTCAAAGGAACTGCCGGAATAGACTTTATTCCCTTCCCCGGCCGCACGGAGAAGGCGTGCCAGAGGACGGCAGCGGATATCCACTTTGTCCAAGTCCTTGTCGCTGAAAAGAGCTTCCGCAGTTTCCGGCGGCATTTGGGAGTGGAATAAGTCCAAAGTTTTTTGGTGCAGACGCTTTCTCACTGAAGGACGGCGATAGCCGATTCCGAAAAGACAATATGCCAAAAAGCCGACTATGGGAAAGACCAAAAAGAGTGTGAGCCACAGCAACTTGGACCCATTCTCGTGATGATTCACCAGAATGGCCAGTGCAATTCCCAGATACAGGACAATACTGATGACGGCTATTAGCGTTCCTGTTGGCATACCAATTGCAAATGTAACAAATTTCGGCAATAGATGCTATTATTTTTGTACCTTTGTATCCCAAACGCAAGAAAAAGTACATGAAGAGCTATCTGAAAAAACTGGAAGATCAAATACGCTCCCGTTCGAACGAAGTCGCCCTGGCCGATTACCAAGGCTCCGCATACACATACGCACAAATTGCTGCGGAAATTGAGCGGTTGCACTGTTTTTTCCGACTGGCCGGCCTGCAAAAAGGAGACAAGGTTGCCCTGGTCGCCCGCAATTCAGCCAAGTGGGCAATCTTTTTTCTGGCGGTAAACACATACGAAGCCGTAATAGTCCCCATCCTTCCCAATTTCACCCCGGAAGGCGCGGCTCAGCTAATTCACCATTCCGACAGCATCCTCCTCATAACGGACCAGGATATCTTTAAACAGTTGGACATGAATGCCCTGCCCCAGATCCGCGGTATCCTGAACGCAAGGGAAGACAAAATGCTGTGGGGACAAAAGGAAATCATGGAAGCCTGGGAAAACCGCAACCGTCTGTTCAGCGAAACCTACCCCAAAGGCTTTTCGGTAAAAACAATAAAGTATCCCGACCATCCGGAACAGGTTGCCATAATCAACTATACCTCCGGCACTTCCGGCAACCCCAAGGGCGTAATGCTCTCCTATGGAGCAATGTCGGACATTGTAGAATACAGCCAGCATAACATATACCCGGATCCGCAAATCCTTATTTCCATGCTGCCCCTGGCCCATATCTACGGGCTCGCAATGGAGTTCATATATCCGGTCTGCACCGGCTTCACAATACATTTCCTGGGGAAAACGCCCTCTCCTTCCCTGCTTGTTCAGGCCATGCAGGAAATAAGGCCGACGCTCATTATCACAGTGCCCCTTGTAATGGAAAAGCTGTGCGACAAATACGCACGCCCGCTTCTCAATACAAGATCGGCCAAATTGCTGGGAGCTATGCCCGGCGTGCGCCTGTCCTTCTATAAATCAGTGGGAGAAAAAATACTGGATCTGCTTGGCGGACGCATCAAGACCATCATTATCGGCGGTGCTCCCCTCGACTGGAAAGTCGAAAGCATTTTCAAGAAAATCCAACTCCCCTATGCCGTCGGCTACGGCATGACGGAAGCATGCCCCCTGCTCGCTTTCGTAATGCCTGGAAAGTATGTCGCAGGCTCTTGCGGAAGGCCGATCCACGAAGTAAGGATAGATTCGTCCGACCCGGAGCGCATCCCCGGTGAAATCCAGTCCCGCGGTCCCAACCTCACAGTGGGCTATTACAAGAATCCGGAGGCCGATGCCGCCGCCTGGACGGCCGACGGCTGGCTCCGTACCGGCGACCTTGGCATAATGGACGAAAACGGCAACCTCTTCATCAGAGGCCGCATCAAATCCTTGATTCTCAGCTCCTCCGGGCAGAATATCTATCCGGAAGAGATAGAACAGGTGCTTTCCGAAAGCCCTATCGTCGAAGAGAGCATAGTCCTGGACAGAGGCGGCAAAATAGTTGCTCTTGTATATCCCAAGACCGGAGCCCTTTCAAACCTGGATGCCCAGGAGCAGGACAAACTTGCCGTTGAGCTGCGAAACCTTTGCAACCAGCATCTTCCTAAATTCAGCCAGATAGCCTCTGTAGAATGGATGGACCTGCCCTTCGAGCGCACAGCCAAAGGCAGCATAAAAAGACATTTATACAAGTGATCCGCTTCGATGGAATAATCAACGCACGCGATCTGGGCGGCACCCGCATAGGATCAAAAACGGTCCGCGAGGGGCTGCTCCTCCGCACTGCCCACCTTCACAATGCAAGCGACAATGATGTCCTGCGCTTGTGCAGCGATTACCATCTTCGCAAAATCTTTGACTTCCGTTCTTCTCCCGAAGCATCCCTTGAACCGGACAGGGACATCCCGGGCGCCCGGCATATCCTGCTTCCCACCCTTGACACATCGGCCGAAGAAAAGACCGGAGAGGCCATACCCGAAGAGATGTGGCTGGACCTTTCAAAGCATATAGTCCAGCTGTCTTTTACGCATTTTTTCAAGGCAAAGGCCCGAAGCCTTTATCCCTCCCTCATCCTCAGCGAGTTCTCCCAACTGCAATACGCAACTTTCCTGAACCTCATTCTGGAAACCACCGATGGGGCCGTCCTTTGGCACTGCTCGCAGGGCAAGGACCGGACCGGCATCGGCGCAGCACTGATTTTGGCCGCCCTGGGGGCCGACCGGGCCACCATAGTGGAAGACTTCGACCGCTCCAACGATACCTATCGGCCTCTGGTTGAAAAGCTTTGCGCCGAAGTTGAAAAGGCGGGCGGCGGAGAGGAAGAAAAAGACGTAATACGTGCGTTCATGGGCGTGAGCGTACGTAATTTCCAACACGGGTTGGACGTGATAGAGGCCAACTGGGGGACCCTGATTCTTTATATGGAGGAACAGATGGGCATTACGCAGGAAGACCTCCTGGTCCTTAGGGAAAGGTACCTTAGATAGAAGCCTTCCTGCCGCCTATTTTTCAAGCCGCGACTTGGCGTATTCCAGTGTCAGCTTGAACTTTTTCTTACGGGTGGACGGAGCGTCGAACATGGCATCGGCCATCAAACGCTCGCAGATTGAGCGCAAACCTCTGGCGCCCAACTTATTACGCAAAGTAGTATCGACGATTAAATCCAGCACTTCGGGCTCGATCTCCAGCTGCATGCCATCCATTTCGAAGAGCTTGCCATACTGTCGAAGAAGTGCGTTCTTGGGTTCCGTGAGTATGCGTTTAAGGGAATCACGGTCCAGCTGGTCAAGATAAGTGATTACAGGAAGGCGGCCGACGATTTCCGGAATAAGGCCATACGCCCTGAGGTCCATGGCATCTACGTATTCCAGAAGGTTGTCGCGGTCTATCCTTTGTTTTTCTTCCGCTCCGAAGCCGATAATCTGAGTGTTCTTGCGCTGGGCTATGTGGCGTTCGATGCCTTCAAAAGCGCCGCCGCAGATAAACAGTATATTCTGGGTATTTACATGAATGAACTCCTGCTCCGGATGCTTTCGTCCTCCCTTTGGCGGAACGTTAACGATGCTGCCTTCCAAAAGCTTGAGCATAGCCTGCTGCACACCTTCGCCGGAAACGTCGCGGGTTATTGAAGGGTTGTCGGATTTTCTGGCGATTTTGTCTATCTCGTCTATGAAAACTATGCCTCTTTCGGCCTTTTTGAGGTCGAAATCAGCTTCTTGCAGAAGGCGTGTCAGTATGCTTTCGACATCTTCTCCCACATAGCCGGCTTCCGTCAGCACAGTAGCATCTACTATAGTAAAGGGAACGTCAAGCATTTTGGCGATAGTGCGGGCCAGAAGCGTTTTTCCGGTTCCCGTCGGGCCGACCAGGAGGATATTGCTCTTTTCCAGCTCCACGCCATCGTCGGCTTTTTCTATCAGATTGTGGCTTATGCGTTTATAATGATTGTAAACCGCCACGGACAGCACCTTCTTCGCCCTGTCCTGCCCTATCACATATTGGTCAAGATAGGCCTTGATTTCCTGCGGCTTTGGGGCTTTCCCCAATGCCTGTGTCTCCTCCCCTTCCTTGGGGGCCGATTCTATCTCGTGCACATAATCGGCGGCCATCTTGGCACAATCGCTGCAGATAAAGCCGTCCATTCCCTGGAGGAGGAACGGGACTTCCGCGTCGGATCGGCCGCAGAACATGCAATGGTCTTTACCCTTTCTTGGCATTACTTGCGACTCCGCTTGTTAAGAATTTCATCTACCATGCCGTATGACAGAGCCTCCTGGGCCGTCATCCAGTAATCCCTTTCTCCGTCGGACGCTACCCTTTTGTAAGGCTGCCCGCTATGCTGGGCGATAATGTTGAACAGTTCCGTGCGGGTTTTCTCGATTTCCTTTGCTGCAATGAGAATCTCCGTTGCCTGGCCCTGTGCACCGCCGAGCGGCTGGTGAATGAGGACGCGGGAATGCGGCAAGGCAGAGCGCTTACCCTTTTCTCCGGCGCAGAGCAGCACTGCACCCATCGAAGCGGCCATACCGGTGCAAACTGTGGCCACGTCGGGCTGTACCAGCTGCATGGTATCGTATATCGCAAGGCCGCTGGTTACCTGACCGCCGGGGGTGTTCATGTACATGGTGATGTCGGCACCCGGGTCTTTTGCTGCAAGGAACAGCAGCTGGGCCTGGATGATATTGGCCACATCATCGTCGATGGGAACGCCCAGGAAGATGATGCGGTCCATCATCAGACGGCTGAAAACGTCCATCTGGGCGACATTGAGCTGGCGCTCCTCGGTGATGGTAGGATTGATATACCCGTCATAGACGGAGGTATAACGAGAGAGGGTCATCGAACTGATGCCCCTCCCCTTCACTGCGAATTTGTCGAAATCGTTCATAGATTATTTCAGTTCACGGAATTTTTCCATGGAGATTTTCTTGGTCTGGAGGCTCACCTCTTCACGGACACGGGCGATTGCTGCGTTGTCCTCGCACTGCTCTTCAAGACGGCGGTACTGGTTCTGGTCCTGGAGCATGTTTTCTGCCGATGAGTTGATGAGGTTGTCCGGAACGCCGGCCATGCCGTACATGGCATACTGGTATGCAACGTATGAACGGGCTGCGGCAAGAACATCGTCCTTGGTGACCTTGAGGTTGAACTTTTGCATCAGGTAGCCGCGGACAAGCTGCCATTTGAAGTCTTCCAGGAATGCAGGGAATTCTTTTTCTACCTGCTCGGCAGTGAATTTGCCCTCATTGGCATAAAGCAGCCAACGTTTGAGGAAAGCTTCCGGGAGCTCGATATTGGCCTTGTTCTGGAAATATTTGCGGACATCGGCACCGAAACGGTAGTTGGCTTCCTGCTCGTGGGAGTTGCGGATGCGCTCGGCGATCTTTTCTTCGAACTGTTCGGGAGTGGTCACCACGCCTTCGCCGAAGATCTTATCGTAGGTTTCCTGATTTTCTTCAGCTGCTACGAAGGTCTTAACGTTTACAACGGTGAAATTGAACATGGGATCGAGAGTCGCCAGCTGGGCTTTGTCAACTTTAAGCATGGCGGCACGGTCTGTCTCATTGGTGAAGGCAGCGTTTACATCCATCTGGAATTTGTCACCGGCTTTGCGGCCGATGAAGGCGCCGCGGGCTTCCTCGGCTACGTTGGAGATGGAGATGTACACGCCTTCGGCCTTATGGCCTTCGTTTTCGATGTCGGCTACTATGTAGTCGTTCTCTCCGGCTTTTGTGCCTTCCTGCAGGGAGCCGTACTGCTGGAGCAGCTGCTCGCGGGTTGCTTTCTTTTCAGCAGCCGTGATATTGATATCGTAGTAAGGGATCTTATCGTCCTTGCTTACTTCGAAGTTGATTTCGGGAGTCTGGGCGATGTCGAAGTGGAAGGTGAAATCTTCACCGGCCTTCCAGGAAAGCTGGGGCTGGTCTTCTGCCGGCATGGGTTCACCCACTACGCGGACTTTGTTTTCACGGATGAAGTTGTCCAGGGCTTCGCCTACCAGGCCGTTGACGCTGTCGTAGAGGGCTTGGTCGCCATAGAAGCGCTGAATGAGGTTCATCGGAGCCATACCGCGACGGAAACCTTTGATGTCGGCCTTTCTGCGGTACTCGTTGAGGCGCTTGCGAAGCGGCTCTGCATAATCTGCTGCTGCAATCTCGATGGTGAGCTGATAGTTCAGTGCATCGGGTTGGATATTGTTGACTTTCATATAGGATTAAATAATTATTATGCTACAAAAGGGGCGCAAAGATACGAATTTTTAAGTGAACTATCAACCCCTCCGTTTAGGATACGCCACGCGGCCGTGATAAATCTGCTGCAAATAGGTTTTAAGCATGCGTTTCATCAGGTTCAGATCGTGGATTGTTATGTCGGCATCTTCCAGTTGACCTGCTTTTTCTTTACCGGCCACAATCCTTTCCACAAAGCCGTCAAAAGCCTCCGGAGTATATTCCTTCAGGCTGCGGGAAGCCGCTTCTATTGAATCGCATACCATCAGGATGACTTCTTCCTTGGAGGTCGGTTTCTGTCCGTGATAGTAGAAGTCCTGAACGTCCGAGGGGTCGCCTCCGGCATTAAGATATTGGTTAAGGAAATATGCAGTGGCGGAAGTGCCGTGGTGAGTGCGTATGAAAGCCTTGATTTCCTCCGGGAGACGATGCTCGGTGGCCAGGGCCAGGCCGTCATCGACGTGACGGATGATATCGGCGGCACTTTCCTTGGGCGTTTTTCCGGCGTGATACTTTGCGGCGCCGGGGATGGTGCTTTCGTTTTCTATGAAGCACAGCGGATTGGCCATTTTTCCAAGGTCGTGATACAAGGCGGCGGCCCTTAACAGCGGCACGTTGGCATCCGTTGCACGGCCTACGGCATCCACCATGTTCATCACCTGCAGGCAATGCTGGAAAGTACCGGGTGCTTTAGCCGCAAGTTCCTGAAGCAGAGGGGTGTTTGTATCGGCCAGTTCTATAAGACGGGTTTGGGATACCAGGTTGAAGATGCGCTCGAACAGATAGATAAGAGGATAGAAAGCTACTGTAAACAGCGCACCCACAAGCAGTTGTATTACATTGACCCACCAGATGGAGGTGCTGCCGGCATCGATGAGTCTGAAGCCTAGGAAAACCGCCACCTCAACGCCGAAGATAATCGCAGCATTGAGAAATTGCAGCCAGCCTTTGCTAAGATGGTCAAAAGTTTCGATTGCAACGGCGCCGGCGGTAAGATACATCACGAAGAGTTCCATTCCGTTGCCGCAGAAAATCAGCAGCGGGAGCAGTGAGACCATATAAACCGGAAGCACCACACGCTTGCGGAAAAAGGCCAGCAGGTACAGGGCGAATACCGGATACGGTATCATGTACATCAGCCCTGGCGACACCCTTTCGATGATAAAAGTCACCACCGCAGCAAGCAGGAAAACCGACAGAAGGTACAGATAACGCTTATTGTCGGCAAAAATCAGCGGATTTGCAAAGAACAGGCAGAAGTACAATATCACCACCAATGCAAGGCCGATAAGCACATTTCCCAGGTATAGGAAGATACGCGGGCCGTCATAGCCGAATACTTTGTTGTACTCTTCCTTGTAGGAATCGAGGATCTGCGCCACCTCCGCAGTCACGATTTCCCCTTTAGAAACAATTTTTTCCTCCGCTTTTACGTAGCCCAAAGTCGGCGAGACGTAGTCGTCGGAATCGGCATGTGTCAGCTCGGTCATGCTTTTGTCGAACAGAAGGTTCGGGACAATCGCCTCGTACACTCCCGTGCGGCGGAAAAGGGAATCCAGATTAACCGAGGGGTGGTTTTTGGCAAGCTCGGCCACCAGTTGGTCCTTGGCGTCGGAGACTTTATACACCTCCGTGAGAGGGTATTCCAGGGCCCTCTTGTTCCGCTGGACGAAGATAAGATCCTGCGAAACCTGGGCCGATCCCTGCTCAAGCTTTACCTTGCCGTCCGAGATCACGCCTTTGGCATAAATATCGGCAAGGCGCGTAACCACTGCCGGGCGAAGGCTATTGTAGCCGCCGAGGTCCAGGCTTTGGACTTTCTTTACGACTGACGAAGAAACCTCCTCTGAATAACGGTAATACGGGACGACGATGGAGCCCGACTGTTCCCTTTCGGCCTGGATTTGCTCTTCGGTTTTCAGGATTGGAAAATCGAATTGGGAGATCAGGCTCTCGTACGGCCAGGGCGAGCCTTTCTTGTAGTCATAATTGAATTTCGCGGTCCTGGGCATAAGGAGCACCAGGACTGCGAAAACTACTATAAGCGGAAAAAACTTCCGTGGTATTTTAAGCGTCGATATTTGCATAGTGCGCATTTTCTTCGATGAAGGCGCGGCGCGGCGGGACATCGTCGCCCATCAGCATGGAGAAGGTGCGTTCTGCGTCGGCGGCATTTTCAATAGTGATCTGGCGCAAGACACGGCGGGCCGGATCCATTGTGGTTTCCCAGAGCTGGGTATCCGACATTTCGCCCAGACCTTTGTAGCGCTGCACTGTAACGCCCTTGTCTGTTCCGCGGCCAAGTTCCGCCGTTGCTGCATCACGCTGTGCATCTGTCCAGCAATAGCGTTCTTCCTTGCCCTTCTTCACCAGGTACAGCGGCGGAGTCGCAAGATAGACATAGCCGTTCTTGATGAGGTCGAACATGTAGCGGAAGAAGAATGTGAGGATAAGGCAGGCGATATGGGAGCCATCGACATCGGCATCGGTCATTATTATGACTTTGTGATAGCGGAGCTTGCTCAGGTCCATGTGCTTTTCGCCGGTTTCGTCTTCCTGGGCTACAGTTACGCCGAGGGCGGTGTAGATATTGCGTACTTCCTGGCTTTCGAAAGCGCGGTCCTGGGCTGCTTTTTCAACGTTCAGGATTTTACCGCGCAGAGGGAGGATGGCCTGGATGCGACGGTCGCGGCCTTGCTTGGCGGTACCGCCTGCGGAGTCACCCTCTACGAGGAAGAGTTCGCACTTTTCGGGATCGTGGTCTGAGCAGTCGGCCAGTTTGCCGGGCATGCCGGCGCCGCCCATGGGCGTTTTTCTCTGCACCATTTCGCGGGCTTTGCGGGCAGCTGCACGGGCCGTAGCGGCCAGCACAATCTTCTCAACTATGGTCTTGGCCTCCTTCGGGTGCTCCTCCAGATACTGGTCCATCGCGGCGGCAGTGGCCTGTGATACTGCCGATGTCGCCTCGGGGTTGCCGAGTTTGGTTTTGGTCTGACCTTCGAACTGAGGTTCGGCCACTTTTACGGAAATTACGGCGGTGAGACCTTCGCGGAAATCTTCCGGGCTGAGGTCGCCTTTGAATTTAGCGAGAAGGTTGTTCTTTTCCGCATAGTTTTTCAGGGAACGGGACAGGCCCATCTTGAAGCCCTGAAGGTGGGTGCCGCCTTCTATAGTGTGGATATTGTTTACGTATGAATAGATACGCTCGCTAAATCCTGTATTGTACTGGAGGGCTATGTCGATGGGGATGACTTTGTCTGAATTGACGGTGATGGGCTCGGGGATGAGCTTGGGTGCGCCTGCATCCAGGAAGTCGATGAACTCACGGAGGCCTTGCTCGGAGTAGAAGATGTCGCTGCGGTAGACCTGATTGCCGGTGGCGCGGCGCTCGCCGTCTTCAGCGGTCACGAATTCGTCGACCTTTTCGCGAAGGTCGGTGAGTTTGATGCGGATACCTTTGTTCAGGTAGGCCAGTTCGCGAAGGCGGTTTGCCAATGTGTCGTATTTATAGACTATGGTCTGGGTGAAGATGGTTGCATCCGGGTGGAAGGTGATAGTGGTGCCGGTGTCGTTTGACTCTCCCACAACCTCCACCTGAGTGATAGGCTTGCCTTTGGAATACTTCTGCACGAAGATTTTGCCTTCGCGGTGGATTTCGGCAATCAGAAGGTCGCTGAGGGCGTTTACGCAGGAGACACCCACACCGTGCAGACCGCCGGAAACTTTGTAGCTGTTCTTGTCGAACTTACCGCCGGCGTGAAGGACGGTGAGGACAACTTCCAGTGCGCTTCTGTGCTCCTTCTCGTGCATTCCCGTAGGAATGCCGCGGCCGTTGTCGCGTACCCTGATGGAATTGTCTTCAAGGATTTGGACGTCTATATCCGTGCAATAGCCGGCCATGGCCTCGTCTATACAGTTATCCACCACCTCATATACGAGATGGTGGAGACCACGCTCGCCGATATCGCCTATGTACATGGAGGGGCGCTTGCGCACCGCCTCCAGGCCTTCAAGTACCTGGATACTGTTGGCAGAATACTGCTGCTCTGCCTGCTTGATTTGCTCGTTCTCTATCATATAAAATTACCTATTCTCTAAAACATACAAAGATAGTGAATTTTCTTATAAAAAACAAGGCCCCTATCGTAGATAGGGACCCTTTAACCTAACAGATTCGGAATGCTAAATATTCCAGGTTGCGCCGACGGTGAACCAGATGCCGCGCTGGGAGTAAAAAGGTATACGTTGGATGCTCTGGTTCAAGAGGTTGCCTATCTGAAGCCAGAAACCGAGGGTGCGGGACATCTGCAAATCGGCCATCAGGCCAAGGTCCGCGAAACCGGGAAGCGAGCCAAGCGCAGAGCGCATTGCCGACCGGCCTTCTACGCTTACGCCGGCGCTGATGCGGCCGCCCCACTTATACAGGGCATGGGCTTTGGCGAAGAAAGGCGCCGGGGCGAAAAGGCCCTCGTTGCCGGTAAGGTCCGGCATCGGGGTATATCCATAGCGGATATTTGTTCCGACATCGATCCTGTCGCTGATATATCCTGCGTTCAAATCCACGTACAGAGTGCGCAGCGGGCTCACGTAATTCATGTACGGCATACCGCCCTGCAGGCCCCAGGACCACGCATTGTCCTGTCTCTTATAGCCAAGCTTGAGATCGTAGTGGAAGCGTGCAGCCACCTGGCCGCGGAGGCCGAGCATTAAATTGAAGCGCTCCACGACATTGTCCGTATGCCGGTCGAAACCTGCGACAAAAGGATTTTTGCCGACAAGCTCGTTAAAGCTTACGAGATGGTCGCCTCCCGTAGCTGCCGCCTGAAGCACCAGCACGTCGGGAAGGAGGTCGTAGCTTATGTGGACATCGGGGAATATGAAACCGGAATTCTGGGGGCAGAAAGAATCTTCGGAACGGAAGAGAAAGGCAAGCCGCAGGCCGAGGTCGAAATGAAAATCATTCAGATCCAGCATGTAGTGCGGAATTAGGCTTATTACGCCGGCATAATCTTCGGGCTGCGTTACCGTCTGCGCTTCAAAACCAAAGCGGAAAAGATTTGCCCCTAAACGTGCGCCGAGGTGCCCGTTTGTCACTGTGTGGAGCTCATGGAAATCGGCAAGACCGGTGTAGGCTATTTTCGTGCCCAGATTATAGTCCAGGCGCTGCCCGGGAGAGCTTTTCACTCTGGCGCTGAAATGGCCCGCATGAGTGGCGAAATCACTGCCAGAAAGGTCTGTGGCAAGGTTGTTCCTGTACTGGCCACAGAAGGAGAATGAGCCACCTTTCCAGGAATACAGCAAATCCGTCCCGACGGCCGTGCGCATCTGTTTTCCTCCGCGGGTCGATCCGTCAGGAAGGTAAAACCCATCCTGCAGAGTTATATTATTGTACCTGCCGAAGTAGGAGGTGTGGTCGGCAAAGAGGTTCAGACGGAAGCCGCCTTTGTTCAGCGGAGTCCATACCACCGTTGCTTCCGGGTGAAGGGTATAGCCCGCACCGGCGCGCACAAACAGCGAGCCCTCCTGGGAAGGACGCGGCATAGGACGTAGCTGCACAAGATAGGGCTTGAATTCGTAAGCGCCCTGATACGGAGTGCTCTGAACTGTGTAGTCCATGTCCAGATTGAACCGGAGCACGGTATCCGGCAATTCCAGCAGCTGGGAGGGCTTTTCTATGCCGGAAGCTTCTCTGGCATAGACATTTGTCACCTCTACTGTAGGATTCAGGTTCTGAGCCATGAGGCCGCTGCAGGCAGCCGTCAGAATGGCCGATATAAGGATTTTTTTCATACCTGTCTAAAGTTTACGGAGTCTGATTTCCACCTGGTCAAGGACATCATCCTGAACGCCGGTTGAAGTGTAACCCGAGCGTATGCTCTCGAATGTGGCTTTTGCCTGGGGGATATTGCCCTGCTCGGCAAAAGTGTCGCCAAGCACTATGAAGGCCTTGGCAAGCCAGTAATTCTGGCCGCCCGCCTTGGCCGAGAAGTCGTACACTTTTTCCTGGATGCCGTCGAAATCGGCCCTGTCATACTTGTCTTGGATTATCATGTACGTTGCCTCCGCGCCTTCGTCGGTGGAAGGTTCGCCGGAGAGGACTTTGAAGTCTTCGAACGCCTGGCTGCGACGGCTGCTGGAAAGATAAGACTTTGCACGCACGAGATGGGCCTCCCGACGGAGCGCCAGCTCTTCAGGAATAGCCGTATCCAGTACTGCCGATGCATCCGCAACTGCATCCTCCCACTGCTTTGCACGGTAGGCGCTTCGCATTTTGCCGACAGCGGCGGCGGTGCGGTTGGCTTCCAGTTTCGCTTTCTCTTCCAGGCGGATATATGCGGCGTATGCCTTTGCATAGCTGCCCAATCCGTACTGAAGTGTGGCAAGTTGCAGAAGGGCGCTTTCTTCAAGTGCGCCGTCCAGGCCTGCGTCCAGGGCCTGCTGGTACAGATCCACAGCCTGCTCGGCATTGCCGGAGGCGCGGTTGCAATCGGCCAGATAGAAGCGGGCTTTGGCACCGAAAGCGGCCTGCGGATACTTGTTCAGATACTCCTGCAAGGTGGCCTGAGCCTTTGCGTAATCGCCTGACAGATATATCTGTTCGGCACTTGAGAAATACACTTCTTCCTTCTGAGCTTCCGTGCGGTTTATACTGGAGCCGAGGCTGTTGACATAGGCCAGATAGGCCTCGGGGTCTTCTCTTGTGCGGTAGATGGCTTCTATGGCGAGGAGGGCGTCTTCGGCATATTCGCCGCCCTGCGCGACAACCTGCTTGTAGTAGTCGATTGCCTGGTCGCCGTCTCCTGCGTTGCGGGAAATCATGCCCAATTCAAGCAGGGCGCGGGTAGCGAGGGCAGGGTCCTGCGTTGTGGCTTTCAGCGTGCGGAAAGTACGGATTGCGTCTTCCGGATCCTCCAGGGCTATGTATGCACGGCCAAGCTCGTACAAAGACTCGCCGTAGTAAGTTGTCTGAGGGCTTGCCAGCTTGGCATTTTCAAGGAAGAACACTTTACGGGCATTGTCCTCCAGCAAACCGGAAGCGACGCCGGCCCGATAGCGCGGATAAAGATTGTCCTTGTCCGGGAAATCATTCATCTGCCTTTCGTACGCCGCCACTGCAGTCGTGTAATCACCTTTGAAGAAATAGCAGTCCGCTATCCTTGTCTCCGCATCGGCGCCTTGCAGTCTTGAATCGCCGTCCAGATAATTCTGGAACCACTTGAGGGCGCGTTCGTAATCGCCTTCTTTGAAATAAGTATAGGCCAGCTGATAGCTGACAAGAGCGCCTTCCGGCCTTGTAGGAAGGGCCGACAGATTATAAAGATCCGTGAGGATTGTGCGGGCCTCGGCATATTTGCCGTCGCGGTACAGGGCCTCCGCCTGATAGTAGCGCGCAAGCTGGTTGAAGCCTTCCTTGCGGGGGCTGTAATAAGCCGCAGCCTTAAGATGGGGCACAGCACTGCGCCAGGAGCCGTTTTCCATGAGCTCGCGGGCACGCAGGAAATATGCCTTCATGTAGTTGGACTGCATGTCGGGGTCCAGTTCGTCCAGATGGTCATAGGCTTCTACCGCTGCTTCGTAGTCGTGGTTTTGCAGTGCGACCATAGCCATGTAGGAGTAAATCTGGTCGCCTTTTTCCTGGGAACCGTACTGGGAGAGATACTGGTCGAAGGGAGCGGTATCGCGGCCAAGGTCGAAGGCCAGTTTTGCGTAATTGTACAGGGCATCCTCCTGCACCTTGGGCGAATAATCAAGTGCCGACGCTTCCTGGAAGGCGTCCATGGCGGCCACCTTGTTCTTAAGCTGGATATAGCTGTAGCCCAGCTGATAAGAGGCGATTTGGCCGAGGGAATCTTTCCTCTCGCCCATGCGCAGGAAGTTTTCCACTGCGTTTTCCCAGTCTTCCGTCAGGTAATTGATCTCGCCTGCGTAGAAGTAGTCGCTGCGGGTAAGGGATGACTTTCCGCTCAGATTTTTCTTGTAATATGTACGCGCTTTTTCCACATCGCCGAGGATGAGGTAGCTCTCGCTCATTATGCGGGCCATGTGCGGCTGGCGCTCCTCCGGGACTTTGTCAAACAGGTCTTCGCCGAATTTTACAACGTATTCGTAGTCCTTTTCGTTGAACCTGCACTCCAGAATGTAATAATTTGCCAGTGCGCTGAAGCGATGGTCCTTAGCTGCGAGCATGAACCACTGCGAAGCTTCGCTGAAATTTTTCTGGGCATAATTGATATAGCCGAGCGTATAGTATGACGGGGCCGAATAGTCCGAATAACCAAGGCCGCGGGCACGCACCAGCAGCCCCTTCGCCCTTTCCCACTCCCCTACGCCGAAGGCGCTGTAGCCGAGTTTGTAGGTGTATTCTGCACGCTGACTTTCCTGAAGGTCGTCCATCGAAATGCGATTGAACTGCTGCAGGGCCTGTTCGTAAAGCTCTGCATCGAAGTAATCCAGACCTAGGCGGTAACGGACCTGCGGAGCAAGTATGTTTTCGTGGTAACGATCAAGGAAGGCTGCCGCCTGGGCGTGGGCATCGTCCGAGCGCATTTGCAAGGCGCATAAGACGCGGTAGCCCTGAATGGTAGGGCTTGTGGCGCCTTCGGTCAGACGCATTGTTTCGCTGTACATACCGGCTTTATACAGCCTCTGTATTTGCTGAAGATTCTGGGCCCCGAGCCCCGCCTGCAGAAACAGTGCGAGAGATGCGGCCACAAGGACTTTTTTCATCTTTTCCATATTTTGACAAAATTACGAATTTTTCTGATTATATTTGTCTGAATTTGGAATAATTGTTTATGGAACCGCTCATTCATTTCAAAGACGCCGACATATTGAACGGAGAAAACACCGTCATCTACTCCCTCAACATGGACATCATGCCCGGAGATTTCGTGTACATAGTCGGCAAAGTAGGTTCCGGCAAAACTTCCATAATCCGCACAATAATCGCAGAAAACCGCGTCCTGAACGGAGAAGCCGTCGCCTGCGGGTATTCCCTTGTCGGCATAAAGGCAAAGGACATTCCTTTCCTGCGCCGATCGGCAGGCGTTGTGTTCCAGGACTTTCAGCTTCTGACGGACAGAAGCGTCGAAGACAATCTGGAATTCGTCCTCAAAGCCACCGGCTGGAAGGACAAAGGGCTCATCGACGCGCGCATCTCGGAAGTTCTGGACGCCGTTGGCATGGGAACCAAAGCGCACAAGATGCCGCACCAGCTTTCCGGCGGCGAGCAGCAGCGCATAGCAATCGCCCGGGCCCTCCTCAACAAACCCGCGGTAATCCTTGCCGATGAACCCACAGGCAATCTGGACTCGGAAACCGCCGACGAAATTCTCCAGCTCCTGATGGACCTCAACGCCGCAGGCACCGCCATCGTCATGGTCACCCACAACCGCACAATCTTCGAAAAATACCCCGGCCGCGTCTTCTCCTGCGAGAGGGAACACTGCAGCGAAGTGATTGACGAAGGCATCGACATAACGCTATGACACGCAAACAAAGGTACGAGGGCATAATCGGCTGGTTCGCAGAAAACAAGCCTGCAGTCCAGTCGGAGCTGCATTATAAGAACCCCTTCCAGCTTCTTGTCGCCGTCATCCTCAGTGCCCAATGCACCGACAAAAGGGTGAACATGGTTACGCCTGCGCTGTTTGAGAGATTCCCATCGGCCACAAAATTGGCGATAGCTTCATTTGACGACGTATATCCTTATGTAAAAAGCGTTTCCTACCCCAACGCCAAGGCCCGTCACCTCATTTCGATGGCCCAAATGCTGCTATCGGACTTCGGCGGAGAAGTGCCCTCCGACATCGACGCTCTGATGACCCTTCCCGGCGTAGGACGCAAAACCGCAAATGTCATCGCCTCAATAGTTTACGACAAGCCGGTAATTGCCGTTGACACTCATGTTTTCCGGGTGGCTCATCGGCTGGGCCTGTCTGACGGGACAACCCCGCGTGCGGTAGAACTTGACCTGGAGCGCTATATCCCGGTTCATCAAAGAGCCATCGCCCATCACTGGCTAATCCTTCATGGCCGATACATCTGCACAGCCAGAAATCCAAAGTGCGGGCAGTGCCCCCTCACGGTCTGGTGCCGGGAGTTCCCGCTTCTGAACAAACCAGCAGAAGGTTAAGTTTATCTTCATCTGCGTGCAGGCCAAAGATGTGCACGGATCCGCCATCCTTGACGCCCATCTTTTTCCGCAGCTGATCCGATGTCAGCGGGATGTTTCTGGCAGTTACGGAAGCCAGCGGATAACGCTTACCAAAGTCCTTGATTGTCTTATTGTTAAACGGCCGCACTTCAAGTATTTCAAAACATTTGCCGAAAGGCTTCAGCTCCTGAGGAACCATGCCGGTATAATAGTGCGTGTGGCGTCCGAGTTTCCGAAGTCCGTACCTGCACGGGAGCTCAAACGCCCCCGCCTTCAGCATCGCCTTGCCCGGCTCAAACAGCACCTGCCCGGCACATAGGCCACTGCCTTCCGGCCACTGTCCTCCCGTGGACCTGGTCCAGCTATTTTGCGTACCGGGTTGGACCTGGTCCACGCTATTTTGCGTACCAGGTTGGACCTGGTCCACGCAAAGAACCGAACCATTTTCATATATCACGCTCAAGTGTTCACCTTCATAGCCGCGCTCCAACACAAGTAGCAGTTCCTTGCATTCTCCGCCGGAAGCGACAACGTGCACTTCGCGTACACAGGCAAGTTGCTTGCAGATTAACGATATATCGGCCATGGGCGATAGCTTCAGGAGTAGCTTGGGGGCGGCATCCAAAAGCTCCGGGAGAAGTTTTAAAACATCCGGCTGGCAGTCCTCCAGGCGGAATACTTTGCGGCCGTCTTCGGCACGCCGGGCTGGATCCATGAAAATGACATTCGGTTCAAACCCGTCCAAAACCGCCGCAACATTCCCGGGAACCAACTCACGGCATTTAACCTGCACATTGTCAACGCCCAGCACCTTGAAATTATGTTCCGCCGCCCTGGCAAGTTCCGGTTGCATTTCATTGTAAAGGACCCGGTCGAAGTGTCTGGCAAAAGCCCAGCTGTCCACTCCCAAGCCGCCAGTCAAGTCTGCAATGGTACACGGCGTTACGCATTTTTGCCCGTTTTCGTGTAATGCCGAGCACCTTGGTTCTTCGCATAACGCGTTTTTGCCCGTTTTTGCGTAATCACAAGCACCACATACTGCCGACTTAGCAAGCGCAGCCTTGTATTCAGCCGTCTCTTCCGACGAGCACTGCTCTCCGGAAACACGGAAAGGATACTGCAGGGACGGGTGCGCGTACCATGAAGGAACTTTCGTACGCAGTTTGGAACGCACTTCCAAGGTGGTGAGTGCCAGGTCGAAATCGGCCACTTGCTCTTTTAAACGGTCCCGGGAAAGGGCCAGAGAGGCAAGGTCTTCTCCTTGGTGCTGCAAGATGAAATCGGCAAAATCCATATTGCAAAAATACGGAATAATCAGTAATTTTGTATGATTTATCGACAAACACTAAAGCTCAAAGATATGAAAGATTACAAAGAAGTTGCCCAGAGCTGGCTCAGCGGCAATTTTGACGATGAAACCAAGTCTGCAGTCAAGCAACTGATGGACACCGACCCCGCCGCCCTTGAAGACGCCTTCTACCGCAACCTGGAGTTCGGCACCGGCGGCCTTCGCGGCACAATGGGCGTAGGCACCAACCGCATGAACAAATACACTGTCGGCATGGCCACGCAGGGGCTTGCAAACTACATCAAAGCCCATGTAGAAGGCGAAAAGAGCGTCTGCATCTCCTACGACGCACGCAACAATTCCAAGCTCTTCGCGCAAATATCGGCCGATGTCCTAAGCAACAACGGCATCAAGGTCTTCCTTTTCGACGACCTGCGCCCCACCCCGGAGCTCAGCTACAGCATCCGCATGAAAAAGGCCACCGCGGGCATCATGGTCACCGCAAGCCACAATCCCAAGGAATATAACGGCTACAAAGTTTTCTGGAGCGACGGCGGCCAAATCACCGCTCCCGTAGACAAAGACATAGTGGCGGAAGTGGCAAAAATTGAAGATCCGGCCGATGTCCGCTTCTCCCCCATCCCCGGCGAGCCTAAAGGCGAAATCGTCATGATGGGCGCCGAGGTTGACGAAGCCTATCTCCGTGACATCACCTCCCTTGCCCTAAGCCCTGAAGCTGTCGCCAAACACGCCGACCTCAAAATAGTCTATACCCCCCTCCACGGCTGCGGCGTCCGCCTTATGCCCGAGGCTCTCAAGAGAATCGGCTTCAAGAATATCATCCACGTGCCGGAGCAGGATGTCAACGACGGCAACTTCCCTACCGTGGTATCGCCCAACCCCGAAGAGCCCGCCGCAATGGCAATGGCTTTAGCAAAGGCCGATGAAACCGGAGCCGACCTCGTCCTTGCAACAGACCCCGACGCAGACCGCCTGGGCATCGCAGTACGCGACAACGACGGCAAGATGGTCCAGCTCACCGGCAACCAGACATGGAGCTTCCTCACCTGGTACATCCTCACCCGCTGGAAAGAACTCGGCAAGCTTAATGAGAAAGGCTATGTGGTAAAAACCATAGTCACAACTGAGCTCATCGCCGCCATCTGCGAAAGCTTCGGCGTAAAATGCTACAATGTGCTCACAGGCTTCAAATACATTGCCGAGGTGGTAAAACGCAACGAAGGCAAAGGCGTGTTCATCTGCGGCGGCGAAGAAAGCTACGGTTTCAACCTTGGCGAATTCGTACGCGACAAATGCGCCCAGGTAGCCGGCATAATGGTGGCCGAATGCGCCGCCTGGGCCGCCGAACAGGGCCTCACCCTTTACCAGCTCCTCCAGAAAGTGTACAAGATGTACGGCCTATATGAAGAAAAAATGGTGTACATCGTACGCAAAGGCAAAACCGGCGCAGAAGAAATCCAAAAGATTATGGCCGATTACCGCGCCAACCCTCCCAAGGAGATTGCCGGCAGTCCGCTCGTAAAAGTAGTCGATTATCTGAAGCCGGAAGAAACAGGTCTCCCCAAATCCAACGTTCTGCAGTTCTTCAACGCCGCCGGCGACGTGGTTTCGGTACGTCCTTCAGGTACAGAGCCCAAAATCAAGTTCTACTTCGGCGCCAAAGGCGATGACGCTCCCAAGAAGATAGAACTCCTTAAAGCTCAGTTCATAAAGTAATTTTATAAGGGATTTCTTGCTTCTTTGCAGGAAATCCCTTATTTTTGCAATCCTTTTCGGGGTATTAGCTCAGTTGGCTAGAGCGATAGGTTCGCAATCTATAGGTCAGGGGTTCGACTCCCCTATACTCCACAAAAAAATCCTGCCCCCTGAAAAGAAGGCAGGAAATTTTTTTCGCTCTTGGTCCGGAGATCTGGAAGGAAGACTATGGCTCGCCGCCAGCTGCAGCCGCGCTCCACGCCACCTAGCATGGTGCATGACTTCTCGCCGGTGCTGGAGTTGACGTAGTAGTAGCGGAAGAAAATCTTCGGGGCCGCTGCGGTGGGCGCACCGTTCTTGGCCACGTAGTCGGCGCGGATGTCCACGGCCGCGGCGGTGGGTTCAATTTCCTGCTTACTGGGACCTGCTGGAGTACCAAGGCCGAGGAAGTGATGACCAGGGTGTTTGCCCAGGTGCGGGAGCATTCCGAGAAGTACGAGGTTCACATCGGGACGCTAAACAACAATGGTACGTTGAACGAGATTTCAGGCTCTTCCGTGCAGCTGCCGGATTGCGGCCCGGATTTGCCTAAGATTGCACAATGAAGATTGATACGCTGAACAATAACGGGGTGATAAACGACTTCTCCCTGCATCAGGAAGTTTCCATGCCGATGCGGATGCCGTATCCGGAGTCCTGGCAGAAGGAGTGCGAGAAAGAGCACGGGAAAAAGGCTGCGCACAAGCCGGTGAAGCTGAATGCCGGGGCCGGCCGGAAGCTGGACTTCCTGCGGGTTATGGTGGCGCTGCACGAGGCCGGTTTCTTCACGGATGAGGTTGGTGTCCAGATTGACCGGAAGGACGTGTTTGCGGCGTTCGGTGAGATTCTGGACTTGGATCTGGACCGTGCCAACGCGAATCTCAGCGAGGGGCTGAATCACTACAACCAGGAGATGCGGGCGGAGATATTCGACGTCCTGAAGAAGGTGTATGTGGAGTATGAGAATGAGGTGCTGGAGAGGAGAAAGTACAGATAACAATTACACACGATACTATGGCCAACATCTATGTCGCCTCCAGCTGGAGGAATCCTTATTACCCCGAGGTCGTGAAACGGCTCCGGGCAGAAGGACATCAGGTATATGACTTCCGGAATCCGCCTCACGGCGGCAATGGATTTCGCTGGACGGACATCGACGAAAATGCCCCGAATTGGAGTTTCGAGGAGTATTCCGAGGGATTGCGCCATCCGAAGGCGGAAAGGCAGTTTGCGGCCGATCTGGAGGCTCTGGAATGGGCGGACATTTGTGTTCTCGTTCTGCCTTGTGGAAGGAGCGCTCACACCGAGGCTGGTTGGATGGCCGGAGCTGGGAAACGGGTCATTGCCTACATTCCGGAGATGGTGGAACCGGAGCTTATGTACAAACTATTTGACCAGGTTGTCGGGAATCTGAACGCCCTGGTCAAAAACCTTTCCCATTAGGTTCTGTAAAGCCTTGGCGGTATTCATTATTTTCCCGTAACAAATGGCCGATCGACTGACAAAAGAGCAGAGGTCCGAGTTGATGTCACACATCCGCTCTGTGAGCACCAAGCCTGAAGTAGCTCTCCGAAGTGCCCTTTGGCGGCGGGGATTCCGGTATCGTGTGAATGTTAAGAGCCTGCCAGGTTCCCCGGACATAGTGCTACCCAAGCATAGGACTGTGGTGTTTGTTCACGGGTGCTTCTGGCATGCCCACAAGGGATGCAATATTTATCACTTGCCCCAGACTAACACAGAGTTCTGGCAAGCCAAGGTGACACGGAACCAGGAACGGGATCAAGAAGTATGGCGGCAACTGGAAGCCAAAGGCTGGTCCGTGGTTATTGTATGGGAGTGCGAGCTAATGAAAGCCAGATTCGATGAAACCGTGGAAAGGGTAGCCAACGAAATCATCGAGGACGGAAACCAATACCGGAAACGACGGATTGAGCGCCGTGAAGCGCGTGAACAAAGGAAGCTAGAAAGAAAAGAGTCCGAAGCCAGACGCATGGCGTTGATTATGGAGATTGGAGACATAAAGCCCAGAATAAAGAAGAAACCATAATTGAAATGGAAATTGCTGATGTTGATAATGTAAAAGAACAGATTCCTGTTTTGATTGGGAACCTGAATAACCGAGGGAGCCTTTCTGCATTTGATGTTGTGCAGCAGGTAAAGCTCACGCTCCCTGCCGCCATCAAATACAACATGGCGAAGGAAGTTGCTGGCATCAAGAGTGCCCTTATCGTCTTTCTTACAAACGAGACTTCTAGTGGTAGCTATAACCCTTTCCTTCCTATACTTCGACTCATTGATGAATCAAGGAGAACCTTCACCAAGGATGAGAAGGAAGCCATATATCCGCTTGCATTCCAACGTTTTACCAACGAGATAAAAGCACTCAAAGAAAAACAGGATTATAGCCTCCACGGGATTATCGAACTGGGGAAAGTGCTGGTCCAATACTATGCAAAACAACAGATGTTCATTGAAACAGATTCTATCCTCAATAGTATAATTGACAGCATCGAGGAATCGGAACCTAATATGCCGGCGATGCGGAAAGTATCAATTTACAGGGACCTGGTCCCAATTGTCCGTGATCTTGGCAGGAAAAAACCTCTTGAGAGAATCAACAAAATTTTACAAGATAATGCTCCTCACATCAAGGATGAAATGAATCTTTCATCCTTCAAGCTTAGTATTCCGTCAGATATGATTGAGAAAGATTTCAAGGCAATGAGCGAGGGATTTACTGATGAGCAGTTCCTTTTTATCCTTGCCCTGAGATTCGTGCCGACCGAAAGCGAATTGAAAGATTACTCTGATAAGATTATCAAGGGGTCAAAAAGCTTGAGTATGTTCCGGCATCTTTACTTCAGGACAGATGGCAATCTTTCCCACGAAGTGAATCCTGATTCAGAGGGCTCCTCTACCCAATTCGATCAAGCTTGCTCCGTTGCATTACAATATCTTGGAGTTGCCCTTCATGTGATGATTATGAAGGGGGAAGAAACGGGCCGCCTGAATGTGGACAGTATAATGGACTTCATTGCTCGTATACCCGGCTTGCCAGAGAAAAGAATCCGTATTATTGAGAAAGGCATTGCCGCTTTTTTGGATAATGATTACATCACAAGCATTTCTATTCTCGTCCCTCAGATTGAGTATCTGGTTCGCTTATTCTTTCAGACCAATGGGTTTACAGTCACTGATAACGACAAGATTGGGACAACAAGCGATGCCCTTGGAACGCTTCTTTCCAAAGAAGATATTATCGTTTGTGAGAAGAATATCAGCAATTATTTGAGGTTAATCTTATCACAGAAGACAGGCTGGAACATGAGAAATCTATATTGCCATGGAATTGAGGATTCTTTCAGCCTCACTCATGCTGATAGGGTTTTTCACATAGTTCTTCTCATGGCGGCTCTTATGCAGCCACAAGACAAATAAGAGGTGCTACCATCCGAGCACCTCTCTATTGGAACGAATAAAATCTTTCATTACTGCTGTAATCACAGGGACAGACACAGAATTGCCGAACTGCTTATAGGAATATTGGTCCAAAGGATGCAGCTTGAAAGAATCCGGGAAACCCTGGAGTCTGGCGCACTCACGTGGCGTTATGTGACGTGCCCGATTGTTTTGGATCACTCCCAGACGGTTAGAGTCGGAGGATGTTAGGGTGATGGATATGCTGTCCGGATCAAGGAACTTGAAAACCTCAAACGACATGTTTCCACAAACAGGGTTGAACTTTCCATCCTCCTCTTTGAGGTAATGCTTTGCCTTTAGGCTCTTGATTACCTCCAGGATATCATCATCAGTATAGAAGGTCTTGATCTGCTCCAACGTCAGTTTCTTGCCGTCCTGATGACGGCCGAATTCCGGTTTGCGACGGTTCTGTATAAGAAGCGTCATGAAGTTGCGTTCCGCATCCGTGCACTCCCCACGTAGGCCAAGGTCCCAAGAATGAAGTGACTGGCCACCACGATAATCCATCATCCTGTAACCATGAAGAATGGAAAGGTTGCCTCCAGTTGCTTTTCGCAAACGATCCTGGAAATCTTCAGAGCAATAGTATTTCTCATCAACTTCTTTTTCCAGCACATCTCCAACTGTATGGCGGGAAATCGACAAGTCATCGAATAGGGTGTACTCATTCTTGAAACGGTGGGAATCCGCAGCACCAAGATTAGTTGCCAAGGTCATCCCGGGATTTGCGCCAAGGATGCCGACGATGTAAAGCCGCACACGATTTTGGGGCACACCGAAGTTAGAACTATTGAGCAATAGATCATAGGTTCCATACCCAAGGCCATGGAGCTTGCCCATAATAGTTTCAAATGTCCGTCCTCCATCGTGAGTGTATAGTCCACGGACATTTTCCAAAAGGAACGCTTTGGGACGGTATTTTTCCAAAAGTCGTTCAATCTCAAAGAACAATGTGCCACGAGTATCGCCAAAGCCCATACGCTTGCCAGCATATGAGAAAGGCTGGCAAGGGAATCCTCCTAGGAGGAGGTCAAATGGTTCGGACTCAGTAATTAGGCGGATATCGCCACTCGGTTTCTCATTGAAGTTCAGGTTATAAGTCAGGCATGCGTTCTCATCGATTTCACTGGAGAGGACGCACTTGGACTGAATCCCAAATTCCTTAAGGGCTTCAGCCACACCTATACGGATGCCGCCAACACCGGCGAACAAGTCAATAAACCTGATCATCCAAGCTTCTCCCTAATAAAATCTGCTAATACCTCAAATTCTTCAGGGGTATATGCCACATTACAATGGCTGTTCTCACATAAAGTCTTAACAGCTGAAGGGCGTGAGAAGTTCCCTATACCATCGATAATATAGGCAACAAAGCACCTTTTTGTAACTACCTGAACAAAGCGGTTATGTGCAATTGTGGATTTTCTCTCTACAACACTGTTTGAAGTCTCTTGGAAAGAGACCTCTACTCCAACATATTTCTTATGACGGCTGGTATCATCTATGCGGTCAACAAGAATATCGAAAGTAGCCCAAGACTTACCATCATTCTCAGAAACATCTGGTAATTTCCCGTTACTTTGAAGGTGGTAATTACTTCCCAAGCACTGACTAAGATACTTTAAGGCGTATAATTGAGCTATGTTTCCTAGGTCATTTGAGACCTTACCAGCAATAATCTTACTGACTCGAATGTAGTTCTTACGTACATAATCTTCTATGAGCGTATCATCTCCTAGATAATCGCTGCTATTGCATTTATACAATATCGCCCTTGTCCTGGCACGAGTTGACGACGCTCCGAAACAAAGGAGCATTATCACATCTTTACATAAATCACGGTCGTATACTGTCCCTTGCAAATGCTCAAGGGTATCAATCTTCATTTTTTTATTGTCCAGTTTACCTCTTGTTGGCAACTTAGTAAAAGTGTAAATAATCTCTTTGTTCTTTAATCTGTACCGTAGTTGCTTTTCCGGAAACATATCATCGAAATCCTTATTGATACGCTGAAGTTGCTCTGCCCCTAAGTCGGTCAGCAAGATAAGATGCTTCAGAAAAAGATGAAGACTGAAAGAAGATGCATCCAACAAATCAAACAGCTTCTCAGGTTTGTTTTTATCGGCGAGCTTAAGAATGGATATAAATTTCTCCTGGGTATCCAGAAGATACTGAAGGATGCTCATCTTTTGGGCTTCCGCTCGTACTTCTGCAGGCCACCAGTTGCATGCTAATTCTTCTAATTCCTCAATGGAACGCAAATATTTGTCGTCGTTCATAACGATTTCGTGTTTAAGTTAGCAAATATACAAATTTTGATTGAATAATACCTGAAACCTTTACACCGTCGCGCCTTAAACTTTTTCCGTCCAATAGAATTCATTACGCCCAAACGGGGTAAACGCCCACGCCACACCTCTTGCATTAATGGCTGATTTTGTGCAACTTAATGGTGTAAACCTAAGCACTTAATCAGCCATGAAGATCCTCATCAACAACGGCCACAACATCCTTGTTCACACCATCAGCCACGCCGAATGTTGTCACAAAGGTGATATCCAGCCCGTCAGAGGACTTTTCCACTTGTTTGAACAACTGCTTCCTCTCGCGGACATCCTCCGCGTAGGATTTCTTGATGACGAAAGGACCGACGGAGAACTTCATCTCACAAAGGTTGATGATGTGGTCTCCGCGTGCAATAAGCAGGTCAATCTGCGCTTTCCTGCCCGGTTCATTCTTGCCCGGAACATAGCGCCACGAGGACGCCGATGTGGAAATGCCGGAGATACCCAGGCTCTTACGGATTTGAGGAAGGTGGGTAAGACAGATCAGTTCAAACGCATATCCCTGCCAGGACTCCACAGAATGGGAATTGTAATTGTGTGTCCACCACTCCTCATCCTTGCTGTCAATGGCATTTACATACGCTCCACAATAAAAGTGAGACCTTTTTGTACTTTATCTTCAAAAATTTCGGAGATAAAGTACGTTTACCTCGCACTTTTTTCGAAAGTCATTCTGCAAACTTAATCCTCAGCCCTAAGATACCCGTGCCGGACCAAATCTTCCCGGCTCCGGACAGGACTGGTGTAACCGTCAGCTATCACGAAAAGGTTATCCGCCACGGAGGAGATGACATCATAGTTATGATCAGTGACGATTATGCCGTGATCCACACTACGTTCCCGAATCAGAGCCTTGACTTCGTCAATGTTGACCGGATCTACCTGCGTAAACGGCTCGTCCAGGATGTAGAAAGGAGCATCGCTCAGCAGTACCAAGTACAATTCTACCAGCCGTGCTTCACCACCGGAGAGTTCATAGATATGAGAATCGTAATGGCGGGAAAACTTTGGCATCCTATTGACAAAGGTCCAGTAGTTCACGCCATACAAGTCGAAGGCCCGGTGAAGCTGCATCCCTTCCGGAATAAGTCGGCCTTGAGGCAAGTACTTGATGTATCGGCCGATGGTCTGCCTGTCGATAGGTTTTTCATCCATGCTCACCATCACGTTCTCTACCCGGAGGCCGCCCATGAGGGCACGGAACATACAGGATTTGCCGGCGCCGTTGCAACCAAGAAGTCCGGTCACCATTCCGGTCTCAGAGGTGATGTAGCCGCCGCGCAAAACCGTCTTCTCTCCAAAGCGGACCACCACGCTGTCCACTATGAGTTTGTGCCTATCCATATATGAGATGCATGATAGCCATAAGAACTGCAAGTGAGAGAAAATCTATCAGAATGACACTGATAAGCAGTTTTCTGCGAGATAATCCCAGGTTGATGTAGAAGAAGATTGCATCCCTGTCTCGGAATTGCTTAACCAAATACAGGGTAATGGCCAAAAGACCCCCTTTCAGGATAAAAGAATCTACCAAGAATGTGTAAGAGAATCCTAAGGTTTGGAGACCTGCGCACACTAGGTTATACACCGCACCAATCAGGAAAATGCCTTTCCCATAGCGCCAAGTGAGTGATATGCGGTCTCTAAGGGTCATTCTTCATCAGTAGTAGATCAAGCCGATGATTTCCGCAAAAATCAAGCCTACACAAAAAGGCCGTGTTCAGATGGGTTTAGGCCGATGGTGCCCTGTTCCGACGCAGCCGTGCTAGTTTTTAGTTTCACTTACGCATAAAGTTACGCATAAAATAATGGCTGACACAATACGCCCCGTTTTACTCTATTTACTTTTATTGCTTATTTTCAGCCACTTATAAAACTCTCCTTAACGGTAACTAAGACTTAATGCGGTACCCTATACTCCACAAAAATGACAGGCGCGGGCCTGTCATTTTTCGTATAGTAGCCGACTTCGGCGGCAATGAGGTAATGATGCAATGAGGTAATGATGCAATGAGGTAATGATGCACAGGTGCAAAACCGTTCAGGTGCTCATACGGCTCCAACCAAGTGGACCCGTATCGTCAAATTAGGCCTTTTTTTGCTTATCCCCTGCTGTTTCATTGGACCCCTAACGTCACTTTAATAATATCGGCATAGTTTTGCTGCCAGGCTGATCGAGGCCCTCTGCGAGCCGCGCTTATGCCGTTTTCCTCACCTGGGAGGCTAAAGGGTAACGAGGACTTCCAGGGGGACGTTGGACGATGAAGATCCAATCAGAATTTTGTACTGTCCCGGGGCGGCTATCCAGCTGTTGGAAGCGGTATCGTAGTAGCTGAACGCTTCGCGGCCGAGATGGATGGTGAAACGCTCCTCCCCTCCTTTGACAATCAGTTTCTTATCGTAGCCTTTGAGCTCTTTGGCGGGGCGCATGACCGGCGGATTCACAGGCGAAACGTAAACCTGGGCAACTTCTTTGGCATCGGCCTTGCCGATGTTGCGGACCGTGAAACTGACGTCAAAGCCGTCGCCGGAGGGCACTGCCGATGCATCGGCATATTCAAAAGAGCTGTAGCTGAGGCCGTAGCCGAAGGGATACATGGGCTCCGTGCCGAAATGCTCCACTCCCCTGTAGCCGAGGAAGATGCCTTCGCCGTAAACCGTATAGCTGTAGTGCTGACGCTTGGGGTCCTTGTGAATCTGCGGCTTGGCGGCATACCACTTCTGGGCCGGGTTTTTGTCTTTTGCGCCCCAGAAAGTGAAGGGCAGACGGCCCGAAGGAGACACCTTACCGCTCAGTATGGCGGCCAGGGCATTGCCGCCTTCCTGGCCGGGATACCAGGTAAGGAGAATGGCTTTCACGCAGTCCTGCCAGGGAGAAATGTCGAATTCGCCGCCGGAATTAGCCACTACCACAACTTTGTCGCTGTATTTGGCCATGCGGAGAATAAGGTCGTCCTGGCCTTTGGGAAGGTTGTACTTGCGGTCCATGTTCTCCCCTTCAGTGGAGGAATCAAAACCAACGCACACGACCACCGCAGCCGCTTTTTTAAGGATTTCGGGCGATGGCGAGTCGATGGCCTGGACATTCCAGTTTTTGCCCAATGCAAGCAGTCCGGCGGCCGGAGTCACGCCTTTGCCGTCCTCAGGCTGCACCCAGCCGGAGCCGCCGCCGCAAGCCATCACATGGGCATTGGGGCCGGTGACGACGATGAGGTTTTTCTTTCCGGGAGTAAGCGGCAGCATCCCATCTTCGTTCTTGAGCAGCACGGGACCTTCAAGAGCAACCTCGTAAGCACGCTTCTGTGAGAGGGCGGGGTCTTCAGCATCGGCCCGGGCAGCCGTGGAATTGTCAAGGAAGCCGAAGGCGGAATATGCCTGAAGGATATGCCGGCACTTGTCGTCCAGCGAAGCCTCGGTAATTACGCCGTTCGAGAGCAGCTCCTTGATGGCGTCGGCCTTGGCCACAAGAGCCCTCGGCATCTCAAAATCGACGCCGGAAGTCATGAAATTGAGGCTGCTGTAGGTGGAGGTCCAGTCGGTCATCACTATGCCTTCAAAGCCCCATGCGCGGAGGTTTTCCTTCACCAGCCAGGGGTCTTCGGCCGCATGTTTGCCGTTGATGAGGTTATAGCTGGTCATCACTGCGCCCACGCCGGCTTTTTCCACAGCTTTGCGGAAGGTGGGGAAATAGATTTCGTTGATCGTGCGCTCATCGGCATTGGAACTTACTCCGTGCCGATTATACTCCTGCTGATTGAGGGCGAAGTGCTTGATGGTGGCCATGACACCCTGCTCCTGCATGCCCTGGATATAGCTCAGCGCCGTTTCGCCTGCAAGGTAAGGGTCTTCGCCGTAGTATTCGAAGTTGCGGCCGCAAAGAGCGCTGCGATAAATGTTCACGCCGGGGCCGAGCATAATCTGAACGCCGTGAGCCTTTGCGGCACAGCCGATGCCGGCGCCCATCTGGTAAACCGCGTCCCGGTTCCACGTCGCCGCCGCTGAAATACCGCAGGGGTAGAAAGTGCTCTGGATATTCTTCCCGTCGATATTGCGAACGCCCTGGGGACCGTCGGCCATGCGTATGGAGGGAATGCCCAGCCGGGGTATGGCATAGGTCCGGAAGCCGTCCACCTTGCCGGAAATGAGATTGATTTTCTCGTCCAGAGTCATCTGTGACACCAGTTCAGCCGCACGGGCTTTGTCCTTCTCAGTCACGGCGGGAGCCTGGGCCCGCAGCGAGACAGCCGTCGCCAAAACAAGGCCGGCCGCAATTATCATCTTTTTCATTCTACTTATATTTTTTGACACGCTCGTCGTCAATTATTCCTTCGAAATTCATACCGTATGCAAAATCGTACACATGTCCCTCGGCATCTTTGTAACAGTTCATGTCGCGGGGGACGTCCTCGTACTGAGCCTCAACCGTTTCCATATCCGCCGGCAACTGGCAGGGAAGCAGGCCGTAAGGCTGCGCGGCGCCGCTGAGAATATCCAGAAGGGCATTGTTGGACACACCGCAGAAGACAAGGAGGGCATCGGCCCAGGGTTCTATTTCGGCCGGGACGAAAGGACGCTCCATGGCCACGAGAACAACCACGGGCTTATCTCCCATAGCGGCCTTTGTCCTTTGCACCAGCAAGGCGTCAGGAGCGTTGGACGATGTCTCGGTAAAGCCACGGTAACTGCGGTTGGCGCTGCTCTCGTGCGGGTCGCCGCCGGCCAGGCTCTGCGCCCTCGCGGTAGTTGCTGTATAAGGCCCCCACTGAAGGCTGATGGGGTTGTAATGGCCCTCGGGATACTTTCCGTCGGGCATCACGAAGCCCCAGTGGCCTACGGGACTTTTGATTGAGACTATGGCAAGGTCGGCCTCTTCGGGAGTGTCAACAACTGTGAAATATCGGCCGAGGAGTTCCTTTGAAATGGGGTATTCGTCATATTCCGGCGTGGGTTTCTGCCAATGGGAAAGGCCGGCGGGGACATGGCGCAGCGGCTCGTAAACCTTGAGCTGTCGGTCAATCGGAAGCACTTCTCCGGCGTTTTTGAGCATGACGATGCTCTTGAGCTGCGCATCATATCCGGCCGATACGAATTCCTGACTTCCCACGACGAAATCGGCCATTGAAGGGCTCACGTAAGGATTCTCGAAAAGGCCGACATTGAAGATGTTTACAAGAATGCGCGCGGCGCTCTGCTCGAAACGCGCCCGGGCCGAAGCTTCGCCGTTTTTTTGCGACCAAAGCTCATAAGCGGCCATGCTCTCGGCGTTGTCCTTGGCCCCGCCCAACTGGTCCACGCCGGCCTCGAAGCACAGCAGGCGACGCTCCGCACCGCTCAAGGTTTCGGCCCCCCAGGGCGTGCCTTTGTGTTCCCACGGAACGTTGTAATCCTTTACGATTCCCCAGTCCGTGCAGACTACGCCCTCATACTTGTACTTGTCACGAAGCAAGTCCTGAATTATGTACTTGGAGAAGCCGTTGCCAACATTTTCCCCGCTCGGGTCCTGCCCGTAAGAAATTGTGTAATAAGGCATTACTGCCGATGCCATCTGAGTCTTGCCCGGAAGCTTGAAGGCTCCGTCAACGAAGGGAACCAAACCCTGCTCAAAATTGTTCCCGGGGTACACCGCATACTTTCCGATGCCAAAATGCGCATCGCGTCCTCCTTCCCCGCTGCCGCCTCCGGGCCAGTGTTTCACCATGCAGTTGACGCTTTGTGCGCCCCAGCCGGTCTCGCTGCCGGGCGTATTCTGGAAAGCCTCGCAATAGGCACGGGCCATGTCACGGGACAGAGCCGGATCTTCGCCGAAAGTTCCATAAAAACGCCGCCAGCGAGGGTCCGTGGCGATATCCACCTGCGGAGAAAGCGCAGTAGTGATGCCCAGGGCCCTGTATTCGGCCGACACCACTTCGCCGTGAGTACGGATAACGTCCAGGTCGAAAGTGGCGGCCAGGCCAAGCTCCCTCGGCCATTTTGAGATATCGCTCTCCCCCGACGGGTCAAACTCCCCGTCCGGCTCATGCTTGTAATTGTTGATATTGGCGGTGCCGTTGCTGTAGTTGCGCGGATCCGTACTGTTGTTGGAAGGAATTCCGAGCCGGGCCGATTCGCAGAAAGCCTGCACCGCATTGGACCAGCCTGCGGCAATTGCCGGAGAAGCCACATTCCGCACCAGCATGTGCCGGATATGGTCTTTTTCAAGCAGATTCCTGGACTTTGCATCAAGCAGGGTGTCATTGGCATCCACCGCGCTCGAATAGAGCATAAGGCCGCAGATTTCCTCCAAGCTCAGCTTGGAAGCAAGGTCGCGAGCCCTCTCCATGGCCGGAAGGCGCCAGTCCTCATAAACGTCCAGGCTGCCGTCACGGCTCAAGTCCTTGAACGCAAAGCCGCCCACCGTAAGGATAGGGGCCGACGTATAGCCGAGGGTTGGCCCTTTTGTCTGCAGGACAAGCGCATAGCCGTCCTGGGGCTGGTAACTGATTGTATTTTTGCTGCAGGAAACAAGGCAAATCGCGAAGGAAAGCAGGAGCGCGAATCTTTTCATGGCAACTATTTTTTAAAAAAGCGGTCCACACCCAGTGCGATGGCGCCGTCACCCGTGACATTGCAGGCGGGACCATAGCCGTCCAGGGCAAGGTAAATGGCCATCAGCAAAGCGGTCATCTCAGGCGTAAAGCCCAGAATGCTCTCAAGGAAGCCCACGGAGGCCATAAGTACTCCGCTCATCACGCCCGGGGATGCAACGGTCGCAACGGCCAGTATGAGCATGAAGTTAAGGAAAAGGCCGAATGAAATGGGCTGGCCCATCATGAGGGCCACCGCCACGGCCGTCGTAGCAAGCTTGATAACGGAGCCGCACATGTGCACGTTGGAGCACAGCGGCACCACAAAATTGGCCACTTCCTCGGAAACGCCGTTCTTACGGGTACACTCCGTAGTAACCGGAATAACTGCCGATGAAGAGCAGATAGAAAAGCCGGTGAGATAGGCCGGAAACATATTCCAGAGGCATTTTAAAGGGTTTTTCCCTGCGATGGCGCCCGCAATTACATACTGTATCACGAGGTAGAGTATAGAGAGAACGACCCCCGTTGCAATTACCTTCGCTCCTGTGCCCATGACAACGGCCATTTTCCCGGAAGCGCTCATCTCGCACATCATGGTGAAAATGTAAAAGGGCATAAGGGGAATGATGGCCTTTTCGATGGTCATCTTCACTACCTCGCCAAACTCGTTGAACCAGTTTCTGAGCGCTTCGCCCTTGATATAGATGCAGCAGATGCCAATCATGAATGAGAGGCACAGAGCTGTGAGCATATCGCACAGCGGCTTTATCTTGAGGTCGATGTAAGGCTCGAAGGTCTTGGCCGATACGGCATCGGCCTGAAGGTCCCCCACTTCAAGGATATGAGGGAAAAAGGCCGATGCGCTCCCGTAGGCGAACAAGCCCGCGCACACTGTGGAGACATAGGCCACGCCCACCACCCAGAGCAGCATTTTCCCGGCCCCTTTCCCGAGACCGTAAATAGCCGGCGTCACCAGGCCCAGCACCAACAGCGGCACGATAAACTTGAGCAGCTGGGCGAACAGCACGTTGAAGGTCTTAAACAGCCGCACCAGCCAGTCAGGAGCCACCAGTCCCAACAACGAGCCCAGCGCAATGGCGATGAGCACTTTCACAAAGAGAGAGAGTTTTATCTTTTTCATAGTTCTACAATTGCTGTTTGTTCCTTACCCTGCCGGTCTTTCCAGCGTAGGCGATACGTGCCTTTAAAGCCGCGCCAACGCACCTCGCCGCCCCGATCGGCCTTCACCTCAAGACAGGTGCGCCACTCGTGGAGAATCAGCTCTTCAAGTGCGTGATAGGCAGCCTTGGGGGTCATATCCCGGTGGAAAAGGCCCGAGGTGGAGGGCTCTCCGGGGAAGCCGCAGCCGTCCACCAGGTTCCACCAGGTGATGGCAAACATCTTCTCGCCGCTGAACCACAGGCGGTAAAGGTTCCGGGCGATGATGGCCTGGATCATTTCTCCGCGTGCCCCGTCCATGGGCGCCGTGATGGTGATTTCACTGATGCAAATGGGAAGTCCCGGTGCGGAGAGCCGCTTCATGAGGTCCCACACGTACTCCGGGGTCTGAATAGCAGCGCCTTCGGCAATCTGGCGGCACTGATCCGGGTCATACAAATGCATTTGGGAGCCGATGGCCTGCACGCCGTACCCTTCCTCCAGCAGCGTCTGCACCTGGCGGGGATAGTCGTCCGTATCTACATAGTCGTTGATGCATTTCAACTGGGTTTGCGGAATCATTTCATCTGCGATGCGCCAGGTCCGGCGGGTATAGTCTCCCGGCAGCAGCATATAACGGCTCTTAGTGAAAAGGTCTCCGGGTATCTGCACCCCGGCGCGCCAGTCTTTGCAGCTTTCATTCACAACGTCATAGCTGGTCACGGCCTGGTGGGTTTTGTAATGATCGATTATGTCGCGCACATGCTCGTCGAAAGCTTCTCCAAGGGCTTTTCCGTAGCCAGGGAGGCGCTCGGCCAGGGCATCTGCAGGGAGAGAGTTCCACTCTTTACTGCGGGGGACTTTACTCTCAAAAAGGCTTACGTCCTCAATGCTGTCCAGAAAGGCTCTTTCATTATCAGGGGCCAGTTGATGCAGCCAACGGGGATTGTTGGTGCCGCTGCCCCAGGCCAGGGGATGCAGGTGTACGGCAACCCCATGCGCAGCGCACCACTCTACGATGGGATCCGAGGCCGGACGCCGCCAATGGGGTTGGGCAAAAGGTTTCTTCTTGAACGTATTCCAGTATTCCTCGCTATCACGGAATTCGCCCCTGTAACGCATGGGCGACTCGCGGAACCATTGGAAATCGCGCCAATACAGCCCCACAGTGGCCCGGTTGAACAACGTTCCGAAGAGCTCCCGGTAGCGGGCATTCGCTTCCGGCGTTCCCAACTGATTATAGTTGAACGTGGAGGCCCCAAAGAGGAAGGCCGATGATATCTGTTCCACCTGAACCGGCGTACCGCGCCTGAGTCCCGGGATTCTTACCACACCGTCGGCCTTACGGTTGCGCTCGATATCAGCGTCGATCCGCTCCTGAACCGTGTCGTTCCAAAGGGCCCAATAGGCCGGACTCATCACGCCTTCCGTATCTTCCGCCGCGCGATGCGGAATGGACTGCGCACCAGCCAGGCAGGCAAGGGACAAAGCGATGGAAAAGGATGCTAAACGTTTCATAATAAGCCAAATCCAAAATCATAGGTGTTTCCCTCGGTATCCTTCCAAGGAGTCATATCCTCCGGGACATCCTCCATCTGCCGCTCCACCTCGTCCATCGATGCGGGGAACTGCATGGGCAGGCGGCCGGAAGGCTCAAACTCGCCGGAGACTATATCCAGAAATGCTTTACTCCGTACTCCAAATGCAAGCAGAATGGCATCTGCCCAAGGTTCGAATTCCATAACCACGGGGCGGGTGGTCTGAAGAAGCACCACTACGGGCTTGGCGCCCATAAGCGCCTTTGTCTCCTGTACCAGTGCGAGGTCGGAGGCGTTTTCCACTTCCAGGTGGCGCCCTTTGTAGCTACGGTTCATCGAAGATTCCGCCGGGTCTCCACCGGCAATGGAAACTGCCCGTGCCTCGGAAGCCGTGTAGGGGCTATACTGTAGCGAAATGGGCATATACTTTCCGTCCTTATAGCCTATTCCTCCTTCGGGCTCGGTGATGGCCACAAGGGCGAAATCGGCCTCCTGCGGGCTTTTAGCGATGGTATAATGCTTGGCTACCTCTGACGTATCTACCGAATAGCCCACGTAGGGGGCTTTTTTCAGCCTGCCCGTCATAGAATAGACGCCGGGGATTTTGCGGATAGGGACGTACACCTTAGGTTTGGGAGATTTCTCGACTTCGCTCGAAATGACAGAAGAAACGCTCGAAATGACAGGGAGTACGTTTCCTTTGTTTTTTACCATCACAACAGAACGCAACTGGGCCTCTTCTCCAAGCGCTTGGGCTTTGGGGTCGGAAAGCACTTTCACGGCTTCTGAAGGGTCACGGTAAGGATTCTCAAAGACTCCGCTGCGGAAAAACGGTACCAGAATCTTCCTGGCCGATGATTCCCAGCGTGCCCGTGCCGCACCGGCACCATATTTATCGTCCCAAAGCTTGTAGGCCTCCATGAGCCAGAACGCGAAGACGGACCCGCCGAACTCGTCCACGCCGGCTTCCAGCGCCTTCAGGATGCGTTCTCCCTTGGTAAGCGCCTCAACACCATAGCATTTGCCGCCCGTGGTGAGCGGATCACCGTTGTAGTCAGCCACAATGCCCCAGTCCGTACAGACAATCCCCTCGTAGCCGTATTGCTTCCTGAGGAGCGTGTCAATGATATAGCTGCTGTAGCTGTTGCCCACGTTTTCGCCGGAAGGGTCCTGCCCGTAAGAAACCGTATAATACGGCATGACGCCTCCCGCATCCAGACAGAATGCGTCCATGGCGGTCTTGAGCCGCCAGCCAGGGAACACGGCGTATTTGCCGATGGAAAGGTGCGCGTCCCTTCCGCCTTCACCCGCTCCGCCGCCAGGCCAGTGCTTTACAATGCAGTTCACCTCCGGCTGCAGGGTATGGATATAGGCCGATGCCATCTGCCGCACCAGCTCAGGATTTTCCCCAAAGGTGCCCGGCACCCTTCTCCAGCGGGGGTCCGTAGCTAAATCGGCCTGCGGAGAAAGGGCGGTTCCAAAGCCAAGGGCGCGGTATTCACGCTGCACTGTCCGTGCAAAATTGACAACTACCGTAGTGTCAAAAGTTGCCGCCAGTCCAAGCGGCGTTGGCCACTGTGAACAGATGCCGCCGGAGCCGGCGTTGAACTCGTCGGTAGCCTTGATTTCATTGCGGGGATCTGTACAGTTGAGGGAGGGAATGCCCCAGGGAAGGCTTTCGCAAAGCGCCTGCACCTTGTTGTTCCAGCGGGCGATGGTCTCCGGGCCGTCGGAATGAGCCAGCAGAATCTGGCGGGTATCAAAGTTCACGAGGGCATCGTGCAGCCTGTCGCAGATATCGGAAGGCTCGGCTCCGCTCTCCTGATAAGGTTTTCCGTTATAGGTAATGCCGCTCACGCTCATGGAGGAAATGCCGGGCACATTCACTGTATGGCCGATGGTCATGAGGCCGGAAAGGTACTCGGGAGGGAGTTTTGCCGCCAGATCGGCCGCCCTTTCCTCCGGAGCAAGCCGCCAGTCTTCATAAGCGTCCAGTTCCCCGTTGCGGTTATGGTCCTTGAACACCCTTCCGCTGTCATGCAGCAGCGGTATGTCCACATAAGTCAGCATCGGCCCGCCCTTCTGCGTGAGTTTCCTGTAGCCGCAGTCCATCTCCTTGACCTGCGTGCAAGACACGAACAAGAGCAACGCACTTATGCGTAAAACACAAGTAATTGAAACAGAACCTATTAAGCAAAACCCCTTCCACATTTTATGATAAGGCTTTTTTAATAAACTATTTATAATCAAGTTATTACCGTCCACACTTTACCATTCCTCTTTCCACCCGGACTCTGCTGAAGATACGCTTACTTCACCGCGCTCCAGCAAAAACACCGGACTGTCCCAGATCGGGAGGCTATATGTCCTTGTGGGGTTGTTGGGCGAGTAGTGGTACCGGTCAAGTGAGAAGATGCGCCCGGTGATGGGCTCTACCAGGACAGGGTTCTCGAGTTTGAGCCCTTCTATGGCAATACGTGCCTTCTGCCATTCCAAGGCCGATGACGGCTTGTTCCCGGAAAGATACAGCATGGCGCCGATGAGTTTGCCGTCTTTCTGAAGCCCGGTCACTTTAATTGGCTCCTTGATAGAGGAAGTAAAGGAGACTTCGGCCGGCTCCACGGCGTCCGGAAGCAGGTTTACCATGTTCCTGACGGCGTAGAACGAAGGTTTTTTGTAAATAACCTTGCCCTTGAGGCTGGTGCACAGAAGGCCGAATGACTGTCTGAAATCAGGATACACCAGATCCACCATGGTAAAGATGGATGAAGGCTGGCCAAGGGCGAAATCGCAGGCCATGCGCCTCAGGATTACCTTTGCCTGGGAATACTCCGTCCATTCATTGAATTTGAGCGCATGTGCCCAGCCAAGTTCCGACGGGCAGCCGCTTTCTCCCATCACAACCTTGACAGAAGCGTCAAAGGCATGAACCCTTTCCGTGAGAAAGCGGAAATCGTAGTCGCCCTCGTCCGGGTTTTCAAAATACTTGTGAAGGCTCACGATATCAAAGAGCCCCGGACTCAGCGCCTTGAGCGCCTCGTCCAGAAAAGCGTAATCCAGAGATGCCAGCGCAAAGGCTGCAATCTTTGCCGATGAATCGGCCTTGCGGATAACGGGAGAAGTTGCTTTGAGAAGCTTCACGTAGCGCTCCGGGTGGCCGGCATTTACGGAAATATTGGGCTCGTTCCAGACTTCATAACATTGCACACGCCCCTTGAAATGCTCTACAACGGCCTGTACGTACTTTTTCCAAGGCCCGAGGTCTGAAGGAATGGCATTGCCAAGGGTGTTCCCGTCGCCATAAAGAGGGTTTCCATAGCAAAGGCACATCCAGGGCTTGACATTCTGCTCCAGAAGGCCGTCCACAATGGCATCCAGCCAGGCGAAGTCGTACTTGCCTTTCTCCTTCTCGGTCTTGGCCCAGCCGCTTTGGATGCGGGCATAGCCAACGCCAAGCTGCCCCACATACTGCTTGTACTCATCGAAAACAGCCATGTCCCTGTCCAGACACTCATTGCCGATGGACCAGCGTTCAGCGCGCAGCGATGAATCGGCCTTGAGAACACCCGCCTGCGTGAGGGGCGGCGCTGCCTGCATGAACTTCTCGTACGTGACGGAAGGCCCAACCTGCGCTCTCAAGGGCAAGATTCCGGACAATAAACTGACGGCCAGTGCTATGATTAGTTTTACCTTCATAATCTCAAAAGAAAATTGGATTCAATCGAGCGTATCATGCTCTCCGGGACACCGCAGTTACGTGCTGTTACGGACCATTTTGATGCCTCTTCGCACACCTCGTCAATGATTTCCGGGGCTGTTTTTATACTATTTGACTCGGCAAAAGACAAAAGATCCGCCCTTCCTATTCCATCAAACTTCCCGCCAATGGACATTTGATGGGTGGACGTCCAGGCTCCATCAGGATTGAAGGCATATCCCATATCATAGGCTGGGGACAGATGCCATTTTCCATCCTGGCCCATCAGGAAAGATATGTTTTTGGTGTGGTCATCCTGGTTCCTTACCACCACATTGAAAACCATTCTCCTGAACATTTCATTGGCCTCGGCATAAGAAAGCCTTAAACGCCTCATTACATTGAATGCCTGCTCATATGAATAGGCTCTGTGAATACGGTGGTCATAATGTGCGATTCCGCATAGTGTCTGCGTATGTATTTTCCTTCCGTTTTCCCTGTCAAACCGTTTGGTTATAAAGTGTGCACGGCCATTCTCTTCAATCAGGTCACAGTAGGTCATGTCAATGCCGCATGCCTTGACGAGCCGTGAAAAAGAGTATTCTAGCCGGCCATAATTCTCAGTTTCCCTAAATCCAGTCGTGGCCGATACTCCATCCAATTTTATCAGATAGTAGTCAAAGCCCTCCGGGGCTTCAACCTGACCTGATTTGACTTCTCCTGTTGCTTTATTGTATGCAATGACTGCTTTTGCCCGCTGTCCGCCGGCCGATGTCCCAAGACGAAGAATTTCTGCTATGGCCGACTTCTTGTTGCCAAGAAAATCGGCCTCAAAAGCCATCTTTTCCGAGAGGGCTTCACGCGCTACCCGGACCAGCGAATCGATTTCTATCAGCTGACCGGAATCCGTTTCCGGGCCCGTTGCCGGCTCAAACTCCAATGCACCCATGCATCTTGTTCCCAAATAGCAGAGTGATTCGACAGGATTGCCCGATGTCCGGCCGGTCAGGGACAGCCACCTGTCAAAAAGCGCACGTCCGTATGTGTCGGGCAAGGAATCGGCCAGCATGCCGGGAAGACCGTTGAAAGTATCCCAGTTAAGTCCGCCGAAAGAATAAATGCGACCTGGACGAACCGGCATCATAAGGGGAGACGGCTCAATTCCCTGACCGACAAAACCGGCGTCGTATTCAAAGCGGGCAAGATTATATTCGTTGTCCCAGTTGAACGTCCCGATTACTTTACCAAACAATCGTACTCTTGCGACATCTACCATTGCGACTCCTCCTTTTCTGTGCTTTTCACCTGCCCGGAGGCGCGTTTTCTTGCATTCCTTTTAACAGAAGACTGCAACTTATAATACTCCGACGGGCTCATCTTCTCTTCTTCCACCATGGGCAGAATCAATTCGAACTCACCCAAAGAGCGCAGACATCTGAGCAGGTTTTCAAAGTTACCTATCTGCCCGGCTTCAATCTTTTTCAACGACGACAGGGATATATCGGCATCATGAGCAAGGCTCTCCTGGGTAATATTCTGTTTGAGCCTTGCGGATTTAAGTTTTTGGCCTATTCTGCTTTGAATCAGACCGTCGGACATAGTGTAGATATCATCCATAACGAGTTAAATTTAAACTATTATGCCGCAAATATACTAATTATAGTTTAAATTATAACTATTAAATTATAAATTATAGAGCTTAATCCTGTAGATTCCGGAGACTTTGAAGAGTTCCTGGTAGGCTGGACGGAAGCGACGCTGGAAGCTGAGGCCGTAGTAGGGTGCGTCTTCCGGGAGGTCCAGCCGTCCGCGGAGGTAGAGCATGTTGTGGTGGCCGGTTTCGTCGCCGTTGAGAACCTGCCAGCGTTTGCCGTCGCGAAGCTCCTCACAGAAGGCGATTCTCTCCGACGGGCCAAAGTCTATCCACGCGCCCACACCGGCAACTGTGAATTCATCCGGGGCAGTCTGGACAATGATTCCGTGGGCATTTTTCTCACCTTCGATGCAATGGACGTAGAAGGTATGATTGCCAAGAGAAAGCTCAAATACTGCATCGGGCGCGTCTTTTTTGTCAATCCGGACAAAGCCGCGCATGGGGTGGCCTTCGGAGATAAGCGGCATAATTTCGGAGATGACCTTGCATTCGGCAGTGAAATAAGGGTCGTCAAAGTATTCCTCATAACCGAAGCCGAATACGCCTTTTGCACCGGCTTCACCAAGGGCATACCAGTATCGGCCCGCCTTGCAATTGGTCTCGGGGATGAAGAGGGGCTGGCCGTCGGCATAAGCCGTGCAGACCTCCCTCAAATCCAGGCCGTAGATGTCCGGGGAAAGCCAGTCCAGATGAGGCGCATTCTTTTTCCATACGTCCAAAACCACTGCCCGGGGGCCTCCGTTGGGGTATTTGCCGTAGGCTTTATCCGCATCAGCCAGCCAGGCGTTGGCGAACAGAGGGATATCGTAAGCTTCTTTTCCCGCGGCGGCCACGGCATCCACATAACGGGCATAGGCCTCGGCCATGAAGTACTGAGGGGCAAGAGGGTCTTCGGAACTGCTCCAGGGGCTCTCATTCCAGGCCTTTTCGCCGGCAGTAGAGAAATCCCTCTCTGCAAAGACGCCGACCTCGTTTTCAACCTGGACACAGAGGACGCGGCGGGCGGTATCGGCCTTCTTAAGATGCGCCATAAGGGCCTTGAAGGCAGTTGCGTCCGCTTCCCGGGCTGCCTGGCAGAAGGGAGAAATGGGGCCTGTCTTTTCCGCAACCTCTGTGGGTGCACGGAAATAGGTGGCTGTATCGGCCTTTACCCAAAGCGGCGGATAGGAGGACTCGCCGTTTTTCCAAGTGCCGAACCATAGAAGGCCAAGATACAGGTCGCGCTTGTCGGCCGCTTTCAAAAGATAATCCACCAGCGTAAAGTCATATTTGCCCTGCGACGGCTCCAGCAGTTCCCAGCTCACGGGCGCAAGGACCGCATTGAAGCCAAGCTTTGCGGCAAGATCCAGCGACGCATCTATCGACTCCGGCGTGGAGGCGTTGGAATTGTGCATCTCGCCGCCCCACAAGACCGCAGGAACGGCTTGACGCTGAGCGCATGACAGCAGGACAAAGGCAATTGACAGCAGTATGGAGATTCGTTTCATAAAAAGTGGTTATCGTTTTACAAGAAGGATGCAGTCGGCCCGTAGAGGCTTTCCGGAATCGCCGCCGGAGACCGTGACGGAAACGCTGTCGGAGAGTTCAAAAGTGCCGAGCGGCGCCCAGTCGCCTTTCATCTGACCGTCGAGCGGGATTTCCCTTGAATCGACGGCAACGCTTTCTCCGTCTATGTTGTAACGCGTCACGGGCTCGATATCGTCAACCAGATTTACATAGGAATACACTTCATACAGCCCCGGCGAGGGCACCCGGGCACCGAAGGTAACGGACGCGCCCGGAGCCGGTGACTCCAGATAGGATGGGCCGTATCCGCGCTTGGATTTCACACGCGTCCAGCCGGAAGGAACGTCCATAAGGGCGTCATCCATAAATATATCCGGGACGGAACCGTCCTGCAGCGGGTCACGGGCCAGGCTGGCAATCAAATCCACGGCCGATACATCCTGAACCGGAATGCCCTGTCGAAGCGACATGGCGGCCGCCAGACCGGCTACCTGCCCCAGGGACATGAACACCGGTTCCATCCTCAGGGAGCCGAAGGCTATATGGCTGGCCGACACGCAGACCGGCACAAGCAGGTTGTCGCACTCGTTCCGGGCAGGAACAATACTTCTGTAAGGAATGGGCCATGGCCCGGGAATCTTCTCTTCCACATTGCCTTCGTTCTTCACCATCCCGTCGGCGACGATGCGCCGGCAGTTGTGGGAATCCATCTTGTAGGCGGCATACGCAACACCGTCAGGCACATTCATCAGCCCTTCACAGTCCTTCTGGGTGACGACATAATCCGACACCATCCGGCGCCCTTCCCGTACATAAAGCTGCGGCGTCCAGTGGCCGTTTTCAGGATATTCGTCCTTGGGAAGGCCCCAACGCGCGAGTTCTTCCCGGGTCGCGGAAGGGACACGCGGGTCTGTCATCATGAACCAGAGCAGGCCCAGCGTGTAGTCCGTGTGCGCCTTATATATCTTGTAGCGCCCCTCATAAGAGGCTTCCAGATAGCCGGCATTCCCGCCGATATAATCCGTAGAGAAGCCTCCGAAATTGTTCACGTCGGTCTTGCGCCCGGGCATTGGGCTCCAAATGAAATATTTGGCCGATGCCGGCTGCGCGGCAATGAGGCGTGCAAGCAGCTCGTAGCGCGTGGAATCATAGCCGGAAGGCCTTGTAAACGGAATCCTGTTTTCCAACGAATCCGTGAGACAGAGCCGCAGATTATACGCCTGCAGCAAGCCGTCCCCTTGGCCTTCCTCACCGGCAGGCCCTTCGGTCACACCAGGAAGAAGTCCGCTTGCGGGGTCTCCCGGCACTACGTACGGGTCCACGCCGGCCGGGAACTGATGGTTGGTGGCAATATGCCGGCCGTTCCAGCTTTCTCCGTATTGTGCCGACGATTCCCTCCCAACGGCATAACTCACGCCGGAGGCAGGCAGCAAATCCCCTTCATAACTGGCATCGATAAACAGCTTCGCCCGGATCAGAGGTCCCCGTCCAAGCACCCTGCCTTCCCCGTCGAGCCGGCTTGTATGCATTGCCTCGATGTGCCTTCCGCGTTTGCTAAGTCTTTCCAGGCCGGTATTGCGCAAAACGCTTATGCGAGGATGCTCCAGATACGCATCCATCACCTCCTGCGCTACATGGGGCTCGAACACCCAGCTTTCCAACTTGCCGTAGTGCTTCCCAAGTACCCGGTAGAACTGTCTGGAAAGCCCCTGAACCACCTGTTTGTTGCCGATGTCGGTAAGGCCGAGACCACCTGTGGTGAGCCCGCCGATATGACCGGAAGGCTCCACTATAACCACGCTATATCCCTCCTGGGCTGCGCTTTTTGCGGCCACCACACCGGCCGATGTACCGCCGTATATGCATACGTCATACTGTTTTGTGCACGAAAGCGCACAAAGCCATACGCTACCTAGCAGGAGAATATGCGTAATTGTTCTCATTTTGTCAAGATTTCCATAATGGGCTCTTTGACAGATTCCATCCACAACGTGTAGCCGTAGGAATCCGGATGGGAGCCGTCGGAAGTAGCCTCGTGGGTGGGCGAAGTGGCATTGGTGGTGTTGATCCAATAAACGTTTGGATACTTGGCCACCATCTCCTGCATCATCTTTTCGGCGTTTTCGCGCTTGGCCTTTTCGCGGGCGTCATAGCTGTCGCTGAAATTGCGTTTTTCACGCCTTAAAGTCTGGAGGAAAATGAGCGGAATGCCGGGACGTTCCTTCATGAAACGCTGAATGAAGGGTTCCAGGCGCTCCTGCACTTCCTTCGGTGAAGGATTGGAGAAGGCATCAAAGACGAATGCATCTACAGGTTCTCCGGCAAGCAGTGCATCGGCAAAATAGGGCTGAAGCTTGCAGTTTCCGCTGAAGCCCAGGTTGATGAAATTATAGCCCGTAGCACGCGCCAGCTGGGCTTCCCAGGTCATTGCGCAGCGGCCTGCACCGGAGCCGTGGGTGTAGGAAGAGCCCCAGACGGCAATCCTGCCTTTGAACGGCTGGGCATCGGCCTCAATCCAGCTGTCCTCGTCCGTCACGACGTCGAGGGATTCGATCTGGGAGAAGAGCGGGAGGTACAAAAGACAGTGCTTTTCTCCATTGCCGCTATCCTTTATCAGTTCCACCTCGTGAGGCTCGCCGGGCGTATTCTTGTTCGGATAGCCGTTCCCTGCCCATAGCCACTGCCCGTCCTTAAGCATGTAAAGGTCGAATCCTCTTGCCGATATCGGCCCCATATTGCCCCCGCTTGAGGCTTTATGTCTCCAAACCACGCGTACGCCGATGCGTGAAGAATTGGTTGAGAAGGCTACTGCAAGTCCGGCCGAGTGCTTCGCCTGGCCTTTTTCGCTGTCGCTCATGCCCTCGCGGGCGTCCAGACGGTCCCACGGATGCGCGGTTTCAGTGTATTTTCCAACGACTGTGAGGCTGAGGGCATCCGTGTAGCTTCGCTGCGCATGTACTTCAAGCGCAAGGAGGCATAAAAGCGATATGACTAAAAACTTTCTCATTTTACAAACTTAACAATTCCCGCCCAACCTCCGCCTGGGGCGAGGCGGATTTTCAGGCTCGAAACACCGCTGTAGTTCTTCTTTTGCCATGACTGTGCGTTGACGGAGGCGTCGGGGCCGTCTTCCCACGCTTCGACTGTCATTTCTGGCGAAGTCGGGAAATCTCCCGACAGAGATGCAAGGTCGATGGTGAACTCCCTTTCGGTCCAGTCGGTCATGGCGCCGATGTACCAGACATCGCCCTTGCGGCGGGCGGTGACAATGTATTCGCCAATCTTACCTTCCAGAACGCGGGTTTCGTCCCAGACAGTGGGCACGCGGTAGATGAATTCCGCACATTCCGGCTCGGCCTCATAGCGGCAGGGACCGTCGGAAATCATCTGCATCGGCCCGTCGAATACCACGTACTGTGCAAGCTGGCGGCAACGGGTGCCCTGGGACATGGGAGCCGTCTTGTAAGGGACGAAGGTCTCGCGGGTGCCGTTGAGGAAGGCTCCGGGAGTGTAATCTCCGGGCCCGGCGATGAAGCGGATAAAGGGCAGGGTGACGTCGTGAGTTACCATGTCGTACTGCGGATACGGACGAATCCGCATCTGCTCCAGGCCGAAGATGCCCTCGTAATTCAGGATATTGGGGTACTGCTTTTGGAGCCCTGCAGGAGGAGGACAGCCGTGGAAGTCAATCAGGAGCTTGTGCTTCGCGGCAATGCTGGCGGTCTCGAGCATCACGTCCTGGACAGTCTGGTCGTTGCGCTCGAAAAAGTCTATCTTGAAGCCCTTTACGCCCATCGCAGCGTAATGCTTGCACACCTTCTCTATATCCTTCACAAAGGCCGAATAACCCGCCCAGAGGATAATTCCAACATTCTTTTTCTTTCCGTAAGCGATGATTTCCTTGAGGTCGATTTCGGGGACGACGTCAAACAAGTCATCGGCATACCTTACGGCCCAGCCTTCGTCCATGAGCACGTATTCCACTCCGTGACGGGAAGCGAAGTCTATGTAGGCCTTGTAGGTGGCGGTATTTACGCCGGCCTTGAAATCAACGTCGCAGATGGCGAACTGATTCCACCATTCCCAGGCGACCTTGCCGGCTTTCACCCAGGAGAAATCGCCTTTGGCGGGTGGTGCCAGACGCGTCACGAGGTCGTTCTGAGCCAGGGACTTGTCTTCGCGCGCAATGCAGATTACCCTCCAGGGGAAGTTGCGCGCCTTTCCGTCGCATACGGCAATATAGTCCTCGCGTGCGGTTACTATCATTTGAAGATTCCTCTTTCCTCCCTGCTTGAAGGCGGCGGGATAAGGAGCGAAATCGGCCTGGAAAGAATTGCCCAGGGGCTTTAGAAGCATGCCGGGGTATGCGCTCAAATCCGACTCTGCGATGACCAGCTTGATGCCTTCGCTTTCAACGAGTGCAGGGATGACGGCACGCGGTTTTGCCGAGAGAGGCTTCATGTCCACAGACTTGTCGTAAGGGCCAGGAGCCACGTCCAGAAGCGGTTTTCCGGTATCCCAGATTGGGAAACTCAGCCTGGTATAGAGGTTCTGGAAGTCGTCCTGGTAGGGATCCACATTCTTGTGAGTATAGGACAGAATGGTCCGCGCTCCGGAATCGAATCTGAACTCTGTTTTCTCGCCTAAGACATTATACGGCCTTCTTTTGGAGGATGTCCATCTGAAAGCGACGCCGTCGTCGAAAGCCCGCGCTTCCAAATCATATCCGTCATATTTGAAAATCAGGCTGCCATCTCCTTTTTCCACCTTGCGAGGCTTTCCGGCGCCGAAAACCGTGCCGTCCGAAAGAGTCATGGAAAGAGGCGATGAGCGGACGAGGACTTTATCGTCGCAAATAACCCTGTAATAGGCCGATTCCTCTCCCGGAAGCAGCTCAAGGGCAATGCTTCCGTCCGGAGAAACCGCCCGTTCCCACTCCCTGGCAGGCTGGTCGAAAGCGACTGTGGCAACAAGCGGATAATGGTCCGATGGATAATGCAGGGTCCCGTCGGCCGTGGGGAACTGTCCCCTTTCAATCCTGAAACTGCGGGCCTTGAAGCCGTCCAGCATTATGTGGTCGGGATACCATCTGGTGGAAGCGGACTCATCTTTGGTATTCTGAGTTCCCCACTCACGGTCTTCAATCTCCAGGCGCCCCTCCTTGGAAAAGCGGGTGTACACATCTTCCCATCGGCCTTCTGCAATATTGTGCCAGTCCTTGGCATTGTGGGCTACGTTGAGGTCGCCTACTAGGATGGAGGGCACATCCTCGGGGACCAGAGCCTCGCCAAGGCGCCTGATTTCCTGAAGATTAAGTATGTTACCCCTGTTCTTGGGCCATTTGTCTCCGGCATATTTCTGAGGCACTACCGTATGCGTGTTCAGGAAATAAAAATCCTTGCCGGAAGCCTTGTGCACAAAATGAATCCACACCAGGGGCTTACATGTGTGTGTAGGCTCATTGGAGCGCGTTTTAGGCTTCTCGGGATGGCCGCCCGTCCAGAAAATGCCCGTCGCAAGAGTGTCCAGCAGATCGGCTTTATAAGCGATGGCCACATCGTAGGATATGCCTTTGACGGTGTTGGGATAAAGCACCCACTGGTAGCCCGGATGGCGCTCCCCGACAAGGCGGCGGATGTCCAGATTGCCCTTTACGCCCCAAATGCTGTCGCAAACCTCCTGTATGCCAATCACATCGCAGTCAAGATCGGCAATCATGTCGGCAACGGCCGTGGCGCTGTTGCACCAATAACGCTGGGGGTCGGCAATAACGCCGGCCTTTCCCTTCTCCACGAAAGATTTCCGGGAACCGGAGGTGCAAATGTTGTAGGTCCCCACCTTGAAGGTCTGGGCCGGGGCCAGCAGGGGAACAAGGAGGAACAGAAGCAGAAGTTTTCTCATAGTACAGTAATTGTTCCGCTGTTTACGCAGCCTGTTTCCGTATGCGTGTCGGTAGAGTACAGGCCGGTAATCGCGTTAGTGTTCAGGGTTCCGTGCGAGGGAACATGGATGGTAAGGGCGCCGCTGAAGGAGCAGTCGGTAAGACTCACGCTGTTGTCCCCGGTATAGCTTTGCGCATTGCCAAGGATGCCGCCTGCCCGGATGGCGCCGGAGAAGGACGAGTTTACAGTCATGGTCCCCGCCGATGAGCAGTCGGCGATGGAAGCGGTTTTCACGGAGCCGGCAATGCCGCCAAGATTCATGGCACCGGAAAGGGTGGACCCGCTCCCAAAGGTTATTTCGCCCGTGAAGGTGCAGCCGGAAAGGGCGCTGGCAGCAGCCGGCTGGAACTGCCCCACAATACCGCCGGCTTCCGTTGTCTTCAGCGTGCCGGAAAGCGACAGCGAGCCTTCGTTTGTGCAGCCGATGATATTTACCTGGTCGCCGCTGGCGTAAACTCTTCCCACGATGCCTCCGGCCTGCACCGCCGCGCTGCCGTCACCTGTCACGCTTATGGACGCCTGATTGGCGCAATGCTCAATGCTGCCACGGGCCGCATAGCCGCAGAACGCGCCGGCCCTGAGCTCCTTCCCCCACTGGTTGTAGGACAGGGAACCTTTTGCTACACAGTTGCTTATCAGCGCGCCGGTGTACATTCTGTTGGTGATTATTCCGGCCCAGTAAACGGACTCGTCGCCCGCGATGTCGTCCTTGGATGAAATCTTGATGTCCGCATCGACCGTCAGGTTGCGGATGCAGCCCTGGAGTTCGTTGGCAAAGGCTTTTTTAAGCCCGGAGAGGGTGTAACCGCCTCCGTCGAAGTCCCCGGTGAAGCCATCCAGCGGCGTCCAGGTGTCGTCCGCTGTTATATCGGCAGTCATGCGGGCCTGGAGGTACTTCTCGCCTGAGGCAACCTTTTCAGCGAAGGCCTTCAGCTGAGCATAATCGGCAATCACGGTAAGCGGATGGGCATTGGCCTTGAAAGAGGTCGCAGGAAATTCGTAAACGCTGCCGGCCGTCAGGCTTTCGCCCACGAATGAAATCAGATTCATGCGCGTCCCTTCCGTGGTGTAAATATCTATGCTCAGACCTTTCTCCAGATAAGCGGGGCGCAAAGCCAGGCAGAAAGTCTTTGCCGATGAAATGCTTACGCCGCCTCCCGGCATGGTAAGCTGCACCGTGCCGCCGCTGCTGAGAGGCGTTCCGTCAAGGGCGCTGACGCTGATTCCTGCAATGCTTACGCTTCCGCTCAGAGGCAGCGAAAGCACACAGGCAAGGTGCTCCAGAGTAAACGAAGCATCATAGCTCGTAACTCCCATCGGAGCACTGAAAGCACGGATATTGCCCTCGGAGTATTGCTGTACGGAAGGCACATCAATGCCATACTGCACACGATAAGGCGTTTTGATGGGCGCCGAAAAATGGAAGACGGCCGTAGCGGCACCCGCCTCAAGGGCAGTGAGCGGCTTGGACGGCACCCCATTGACCGTGATATAGTCCCCGACGCTCCAAAGAACGGGGTAAACACCCGCCGCCTTGGGTCCCAATACCGTTTTGGTAAGGGTTTCAGGCATGCTGACCTCCAGGACAAAATCTCCTGAGGACGCTTGCTCCTGCCTTGTGCAGGAAATGAGGACCAGGGCCAAAACAGACAAGATATACAGTTGTTTTCTCATACCCTTAGAAATTTAAAACAACTTTTACTGGGAGATGGTCAGACGGCCAATGCTGTTCACCGTTAGCCGTAGGGAGTTTTTCGCGCCCGACCGTATAGAACGAAGGCGTGAAACCATAGAAAAGGACATGGTCCGGCCTCCAGGATGAAAGGCCGCCTTCTTCGTTCTTGTTCGCAGGCATCGTTCCTTTGACGCGCTGGTCAATATAAGAAAGTGTCCCCCATTCTTTCATGATATCATAACAGTCCTTCCACTTTCCGGAAACCAGTATATCATAGTTGTCGCCTGCATCCACGTTCATATCGCCTGTAATGACTGAAGGAAGGTCTCCGGCATAGGTGGGAGCAAACCAGGTAATCAATTCCTGGGCATTGCGTCTCTGCGGGAAGGCAGGGTCGCTTTCTTCGCCGGCATTTGGCAAATCAAGGTGGGTAGTGATAAAGACAAACTGCTTTCCGCTGGCTTTATGCGTGAACTTGGCCCATGTGGCAGGCCGATTTGTGCCAAGGCCGTCCCAGTTGGCCGCTCCTTCATCTGAGCTGTATTCCTTGTGCGGGTGCGCGGTTCTGGTACCGTTCAGCCAGGCCCGGCCCTTGGCATTCAGCGTGAGCACGGAACTCTTGTAAAGAATGGCATCCGTAGACCCCAGTCCATTAGCCGTAGTGTTTTTCGGAAAGAGATTATCGTAAGTAGTATTGTTGGCATTGAAAATCACCCAGCTGTACGCAGGCAAAGGTGAATTAAGCGTATGGACATTCCCGTCGTAGTCCTCGTTCCCTGATGTTATGGTGGTCTTATACACCATCTTTGTCACCTCCTGCAAACCAATCACGTCGCAGTCCAGCAGCTTTATCATGTCAGCCACGGCTTCATAGCTGTTGGCCCAGGAGCGCTGCGCAGGGACCGTAGCGTCGCCATCCATCACGGACTTTCTGGCGCTGGGCGCCCAGATATTGTACGAACCTACGCTGATGGCAGTGGCGAGGGCCGCATCATCGGCATTCATACCTTCCGCGCCGGCTGTCTCTTCAATGTCAATCTCTTCCCCGCCCATGGGGTCGGTCTCGGTGAAGATGATTTCCTTTCCTGCCTGGAAAGAGATCGCGGGGAATGCGCAGACCTTTGCCTCGACAGTGGCTCCGCTGGTAAAGAACGACAGCGTCATGCTGCTTCCTCCGTTTGCCTTCAATACTGCGCGAATACCCTTCTGATAGCTTCCGGCCGGCACCGTAAACACCACAGTCTTAGCAGTTTCGCTCAATTCGAGTCCGCTGCCGAACGAATAGCTCATCTTGGCCGCTGCGCCGTCCTGCGGGCTTAGTTTCATGTCAAAGCTTCCGCTGATTTTCTCTCCCGCGGGAGTGGATACTTCCATCGACGTCAGTTTAACATTGCCCTTTATGGAGAAGCGTATGGCCGCCGCGCAGGAACGCATGGTAACGGGCGCATCCAAATTGTCGGTCTGGCCGATAAGCGGTGCAGCCCCGGGGCTGAAAGAGTCCTCCACGTAGCTTTGGGAAGCAGGGAAAACCACGCGGCCGCTGGTGTTGCTGCCAGGATACACAACGTTGTAAACCCCGGCATCGGCAGGTTTCTCCTCAAAAGTAAAAGTGGCCGATGCCGCTCCTGCTTCTTCCGCAGTCAAAGGCTTGGAGACCAAACCGTTGACGGAAATCACGTCGCCTTCACTCCAGAGGACAGGATACTTGCTGCCTTCCTTGTCGCCCAAGACCGTTTTTACGGCAGCTTCCTCAACGCCGGCTTTCAAGAGAAAAGCCTGCTTCTGTGGTTCCTTGTCACAGGAAAGGAGCATCAATGGCAGTGACAGAATAAGGATTATGTGTACGCTGGTATTCATAATTCAAAGCTTATCGGATCTTCAGTCAATCCCTCCAGACTGACGATGCAGCCATCGTTCCAGTCACGGGATGTAAAAGCAGTTTCAGGCAAGAGGTACAGTTTACCTTTCTCCAAAGTACGGCCTGTGGCGAAACGCCATTCACGGGTGATTGTGCCGCCCGGATTGAGGGCCTTCAGCGAAAGTCCCCCGGAGAAGGTTCCAGGTGCAAAGAAAAGGTAAAAGGACAGCGGAGAGCCGGAGAGCGCCACAGGAGTCTCCAAATCAAGAGTAAGCGACTGATTTGCAGAAACTTCAGAGAGAGAGCCGTCGGCAAAGGAGGGGGTGAATCGGCCTACTATCTTTTCGCCTCCCGGAGCGCTTAAGCTCAGAGATGCCAAGGTCAAGTCGCCTGTCAGCGAGAGCCGTACCCCGCAGCAAAGGTGATGCAGGGAAAACACCCCGTCAAGACTTTCCGAGCTTGAATAAAGCGCAAGCGTTTTCCCGTCCAGGACAACTTCCCCGGCCGACGAGCCCGGATACAGCAGATTGTATGGTGCCGAGCCTGAAAAATCGGCAAAGGAGAAAGCCGCCTGGCTTTTTCCGGAAAGCGCCGCCGACATGGGATTGCTCATGCTTCCGTTAAGGCTTACAATATCCCCTTCCTGCCAGAGCAAAGGGAATGTTCCTGCTGTTTCCTCCCCCATCGTCACCTTTGTAGCAGGCCCCGGCAAAGCAAGGCGCAGCTGCACAGGCCGGCTCCTGCCCCCGTCTTTGGAGCAGGCGCATGAGAGCAGCAGAAGCGCTATAAGAGAAAACGATTTACACTTCATAGGCTCAATAAGTTAACTCTGCCACCACCGGGAAGTGAAGGGCCGGATAATGCAGGGTTCCGTCAGTTGTCGGGTACTTTTTCCTGAGCACCTTGTAGTCTTTGATGCCAAAGCCGTCAACCAGAATGTGGTCGGGACGGCCGCCTTGAATCTTATTCTCGTCCGGGCTGTTGCAAGTGTCCCTGACTCTTTCGGCCTCCTCGCTCAGCGAGCCTTCGTCGTGCAAACGGTCATGAACATCCAGCCAGACGGAGCTGGTGAGAGCTTTATAACCATCGTGAGACGGAGCATTGTGCGCGCTTACCGCAATAATGGACGGCATCCCCTTGGGCACAATGTGAAGCTGCATATAATCCACGATGTTACGGCAATTGGCAATATTGATTTCGTGATACACCACTTTTTCGCCTTTGTCGTACTGCGTAGGGCCGGAAGCTGCTGCGCTGGTAAAAATGAGTTCTTTGCCCGCCATGCGGTCATAAAGTTTCACCCACATCATGGCCGATGTCTCCGCGCCGTATTTGTATTCCTTGGAACGGCCCGGTTTATCGTAAACGCCGCTGAGCCAGTTGATTCCC